>NZ_JBWKPN010000007.1:0-453673 GCF_059418265.1 Variovorax sp. GW821-FHT09B05 | reverse complement strand
GCGGACCCCCGCTTTCTCCGAGCACCGCAGGTTGCCCGCAGCGAAGCGGAGGGACACAGACAGTGGGGTCGCCTTCTTTTGCTTACTTTTCTTGGCGAGACAAGAAAAGTAAGTCGCCCGCCGGGGCGAGACCCGGCCAACGCCCTTCGCAAGAAGAGCAAAGCCAAGAACAACCCAAACCCAGGAAGTCAACATAGAGCCAGCATCTCCAGACAAGCCCTCCGATGCGCCTCCCCTTGCGAAGGCTTCAACACCCGCCCGCCAACACGAACCCCATAGTCCACCCCCAACCGATCCGCCATCAACACCCAGGCACACAACCGAGAAACCCGCCCTTCACCATCGGCCAACCCAGTAGCCTGCGCATCCAGCCAAAGCTCCTCGCGTTGCGTCTGCTGAGCATCCCGACTCACGAACTCCTCAGACCCCGCAGCCAACGCCTGCGCCGCCTTCTTCCAGACCACCAGCTTCAACGGATCCCCCCGCCGATAAGCCCGCACCCCGTCATACTCCCCAGCCCCCAGAGACCGCACAACAGAAGAAACAGCCGCAGACCCCGACAACGGTTCCCCCGCAGGCAAAGGCGGCGGATGCACCTCAGGCGCCGGATACACCAGCATCCGAGAAGCCGGCCGCCACACCGTCCACACGCGAAAAGTACCCAGCGGAAACCGCGTCTCCGCCGTCAACGCCGGCACCGGATGCAACCCCCTTCGCTCCGGCAGAAAAGCGATCTCCACCGTCGAGCTGCCCTGCGCCGGCACATCGGTCCAGGCCCATTGCCCGCTGCCGCGAACCGCCATCCCGATCCCGTAGCGCACCCCGCGCCGCGCGTTGTGCAGCACCACCCGGAACACCGCCGCGCTCCCCGCGTAATGCGCATCGGGCGGCATCAGGTGCATCGCCAGCCCGCGCAAGGTGCCGTGGCAAACGTGCATGCCCACCGCCACGCTGCCCGCGAGCAGGAAGGTCAGCAGGTAGCCGAGGTTGAGCTGGTAGTTGATCGACGCCACCAGCAGCACCAGCAGCGTGAGCGCCAGGGTCCAGCCGGCGCGCGTGGGCACGATGTAGACGTTGCGCTGCGTGAGCTCGAGCGTGTCCGACGGCGGCCGGCGCGAGAGGAACCAGCCGTCGATGCGCGAGCGGATGGCGCCGACGGCGTTCACGGCAGCGGCACCGCCGCGATCATCGCCCGCACCTGCTCGACCGCGCCGCGACCGGCATCGCCGACCGGCGTGAGGCGGTGCGCCACCGTCTGCGGCAGCACGGCCTGCACGTCGTCGGGCGCGACGTAGTGGCGGTTGGCGAGCAGGGCCTGGGCCTTGGCGGCGCGCAGCACGGCGATGCCGGCGCGCGGCGACAGGCCCTGCAGGAACCAGCGGCCCGAGCGGGTGGCGGCGATCAGGTCCTGCACGTAGTTCAGCAGCGGCTCGGCGGCGTGCACCTGCTGCACGCGCTGCTGCAGCGCGGTCAACTCGCCGGGCGTGAGCAGCGCGGGCAGGGTGGCCAGCATCTCGCGGCGGTCGATGCCGGACAGCAGCTGGCGCTCGGCGGCGCGGTCGGGGTAGCCGAGCGAGATGCGCATCAGGAAGCGGTCGAGCTGCGACTCGGGCAGCGCGAAGGTGCCGAGCTGGTCCTGCGGGTTCTGCGTGGCGATCACGAAGAAGGGAGTGGGCAGGGGGCGGGTCTCGCCCTCGATCGTCACCTGCTTCTCCTCCATCGCCTCGAGCAGCGCGCTCTGGGTCTTGGGGCTGGCGCGGTTGATCTCGTCGGCCAGCAGCACCTGCGAGAAGATCGGGCCCGGATGGAACACGAAGGCCTGCTGGCCGCGGTCGTAGATCGCCACGCCCGAGAGGTCGCCCGGCATCAGGTCGGCCGTGAACTGCACGCGCGAGAACTGCAGGCCGAAGGTGTGCGAGAGCGCATGGGCCAGGGTGGTCTTTCCGACCCCGGGCACGTCCTCGATCAACAGGTGGCCGCCGGCCAGCAGGCAGGCCACGCAGTCGCGCACCTGGGCCTCCTTGCCCACGATCACCGTGTTAAGCTGGCTTAGCAAAGTGGCAAGCTTCGCGGCAACGTCCATATTTGTATCCATATGCAAACGATACCGTAAGACCCGGCAGCCCCGCGCCGCGTGAGGTCTAGACGCGACACCGAGACATGGGCAAGACCGGTTACTTCACTCATCGCGACTGCTGGAAGCACGACATGGGCCGGGGTCATCCCGAATGCCCCGAGCGCCTGGATGCCATCGAGGACCGGCTGCTGGCCACCGGCGTCGGCGACGCGCTCGAGCGGCGCGACGTCCCGCTGGCCACGCTGCCGCAGATCACCCGGGCGCACAGCACCGAACACGTCGAGTACCTCGAGGCGCTGCACCAGCGGCTGGTGGCCGACGAGCCGGTCGGCGGCCCCGACCATGCGCACATCGACCCCGACACCGCGCTCAACCGCTTCACGCTGCTGGCGGCCCGGCGCGCCGCCGGGGCGGCCATCGCCGCCACCGACGCGGTGATCGCCGGCGAGGTCGAGAACGCCTTCTGCGCCGTGCGTCCGCCCGGCCACCATGCCTGCCGCGAGCAGGCGATGGGCTTCTGCTTCCTCAACAACGTCGCGATCGCGGCGCGCCATGCGCTCGAGGTGCACGGCTTCGACCGCGTGGCCGTGGTCGACTTCGACGTGCACCACGGCAACGGCACCGAGAACATCCTGTCGGACGATCCGCGCGTGCTGATGGTCGGCTTCTTCCAGCACCCGTTCTATCCCTACAGCGGCACCGAGCATCCGGCGTCGAACATGCTCAACCTGCCGATCCCGGCCTACACCAAGGGCATGGACGTGCGCGAGATGATCGAGGCGATCTGGATGCCCCGGCTCGAGGCGTTCCGGCCGCAGATGGTGTTCGTGAGCGCGGGTTTCGATGCGCACCGGGAAGACGATCTCGGGCAGCTCGGTCTCAACGAAAACGACTTCGCCTGGATCACCGACCGCATCCGCGACGTGGCGCGCCGCCATTCGCGCGGACGCATCGTCTCGATGCTCGAGGGCGGCTACAACCTCGACGCGCTCGCGCGCAGCGTGGAAGCGCACATCCGGGTGCTGGCCGACCTCTGATCCGAAGGGCGCGGGCGCACCCCGGTGGTGCGCCGAGCGCGCCGTGTGTGGGCCCGGCCCCTTTTGCTGCAAGAGATGAACTTCAACGACTTCACCCAACGACTCGCGCAGGTCGATGCGCGCGGCATCGCCATCGAGCTGGCCGCGCTCGCCGCCTGCATCGCCCTGGCCTGGGGCATCTGCCGCTGGTTCGGGCGCGACCAGCCCAAGGACTCGATCTGGTTCGGCGAGCGCACCTTCGATGGCGTGCTGTTCCCGCTCATGGCGCTGGTGTTCGCCGAGCTCGCGCGGCGGCTGGTGGCCGAGTACCAGACCATCCTGGTGCTGCGCATCGGCGTCTCGGTGTTCCTGTCGCTCGCCGTCATCCGGCTGTTCGCGCGCGTACTGCGCGCCGTGTTCCCGGCCTCCAACCTCGTGCGGCTGCTCGAGCGCACCATCTCGTGGCTGGCCTGGCTCGCGGCCGTGCTCTGGATCATCGGCCTGCTGCCGCCGGTGCTGGCCGAGCTCGACGACATCACGCTGGCCTTCGGCAAGACCAAGGTGAGCCTGCAGACCATCATCCAGGGCGCGCTGTCGGCCGGCCTGGTGCTGGTGATCGCGCTGTGGATCGCCTCGACGATCGAGAAGCGCATCCTGCGCGAGGCCGTCACCGACCTGTCGATGCGCAAGGTGGCCTCGAACGCGGTGCGCGCGCTGCTGCTGCTCGTGGGCCTGCTGTTCGCGCTGTCGGCTGTGGGCGTGGACCTCACGGCGCTGTCGGTGCTCGGCGGCGCGCTCGGCGTCGGCCTGGGCTTCGGCCTGCAGAAGCTGGCGGCCAACTACGTGAGCGGCTTCGTGATCCTGCTCGAGCGCTCGATCCGCATCGGCGACAACGTCAAGGTCGATACCTTCGAGGGCCGCATCACCGACATCAAGACCCGCTACACGCTGATCCGCGCCGGCAACGGCCGCGAGGCGATCGTGCCGAACGAGTCGCTGATCACCTCGCGCGTGGAGAACCTCTCGATCGCGGACCGCAAGTTCAACATCACGACCAGCATCGTGGTCGGCTACGAGAGCGACGTGGCGCAGGTGCAGGCGATCCTCTGCGATGCCGCCAAGGCCCAGTCGCGCGTGATGACCGACCCGGCGCCGGTGGCCTTCCTGATGAACTTCGCGCCCGACGGGCTGGAGTTCACGCTGAACTTCTGGGTCGCCGATCCCGACAAGGGCAAGGACAACCTGCGCTCGGCGATCAACGTCGCGATCCTCGAAGGCCTGCGCGCCGCGAAGATCGACATTCCCTATCCGCAGCGCGTGCTGCGCGTGGAGTCGCTGCCGCCCGGGATTTCGCCGCCGGCGGACGCTGCTCTATAATCGAGGAAAAGCACGACCGTTCTTTTTTCGCCCCGCGGCGTGAATCGGAATCAGATCAGAGACGGCAAAGGTCGCGTCCTAGAATGACCGGTTGCTCTCGAAGCCCCCTTTTTGCAATCCCAATGGAGTCAAGTCAATGAAGGTTCTTGTGCCTGTCAAACGGGTCGTCGACTACAACGTGAAGGTGCGCGTCAAGAGCGACGGCACGGGCGTGGACATCGCCAACGTCAAGATGAGCATGAACCCCTTCGACGAGATCGCCGTCGAAGAGGCCGTGCGGTTGAAGGAAAAGGGCGTGGTGACCGAGGTCATCGCCGTTTCGTGCGGCGACGCCAAGTCGCAGGAAACCCTGCGCACCGCGATGGCCATCGGCGCCGATCGCGGCATCCTGGTCGAGACCTCGGAAGAACTGCAGCCGCTGGCCGTCGCCAAGCTGCTCAAGGCGCTGGTCGACAAGGAGCAGCCCCAACTGATCATCCTCGGCAAGCAGGCCATCGACGACGATGCCAACCAGACCGGCCAGATGCTGGCCGCGCTGGCCGACCTGCCGCAAGCCACCTTCGCGAGCAAGGTCGAAGTCGCCGGTGACAAAGCCAACGTGACCCGTGAAGTCGACGGTGGCCTCGAGACCGTCTCGCTCACGCTGCCGGCCGTCATCACGACCGACCTGCGCCTCAACGAGCCGCGCTACGTCACGCTGCCCAACATCATGAAGGCCAAGAAGAAGCAGCTCGACACCTTCAAGCCCGAGGACCTCGGCGTGGACGTCAAGCCGCGGCTGAAGACCCTCAAGGTCTCGGAACCGCCGAAGCGCGGCGCCGGCATCAAGGTGCCCGACGTGGCGACCCTGGTGGACAAGCTGAAGAACGAAGCCAAAGTGATCTGAGGAAGACAACGAACATGACCGCACTCGTCATTGCCGAACACGACCACGCCAGCATCAAGCCGGCCACCCTCAACACCGTGACCGCCGCGCTCGCCTGCGGTGGCGACGTCCACGTGCTCGTGGCCGGTGCCAACGCGGCCGAAGCCGCCAAGGCCGCTGCCCAGATCGCTGGCGTCACCAAGGTCATCGCAGCCGACAGCCCGAGCCTCGCCGAGAACCTCGCTGAAAACGTCGCGGCGCAGGTCCTCGCGATCGCTTCCAACTACAGCCACATCCTGTTCCCCTCGACCGCCAACGGCAAGAACGTCGCGCCGCGCGTGGCGGCCAAGCTCGATGTCGCGCAGATCAGCGACATCACCAAGGTCGACAGCCCCGACACCTTCGAGCGTCCGATCTACGCGGGCAACGCCATCGCCACCGTGCAGAGCAGCGATGCGACCAAGGTGATCACCGTTCGCACGACCGGCTTCGACGCCGCGGCCGCCACCGGTGGCAGCGCAACGGTCGAAACCGCCGAAGGCGTGGCCGACAGCGGCAAGAGCAGCTTCGTCGGCCGCGAGGTCACGAAGAGCGAACGCCCCGAACTGACGGCCGCCAAGATCATCGTCTCGGGCGGCCGCGCGCTGGGCAGCGCCGAGAAGTTCACCGAAGTGATGGCCCCGCTGGCCGACAAGCTCAACGCCGGTCTCGGTGCCAGCCGCGCCGCCGTCGACGCGGGCTACGCGCCCAACGACTGGCAAGTGGGCCAGACCGGCAAGATCGTGGCGCCGCAGCTGTACATCGCCGCGGGCATCTCCGGCGCGATCCAGCATCTGGCCGGCATGAAGGACTCCAAGGTGATCGTGGCGATCAACAAGGACGAGGAAGCGCCGATCTTCTCGGTCGCCGACTACGGCCTCGTGGCCGACCTGTTCACGGCCGTGCCGGAACTGGTCAAGGCGCTCTGATCGCGCCATTGCATTGAGCCAGAGGGCATCGTTCGCGATGCCCTTTTCACATCCGCAGTATCGGGAGACATGAGATGAGCTACACCGCCCCCCTCAAGGACATGCTGTTCGACATCGAGCACCTGGCCAACATCGGCGAGATCGCCAGGCTGCCCGGCTTCGAGGACGCCGGCCTCGAGACCGCGCAGGCCGTGCTCGAGGAATGCGCGCGCTTCAACCAGGACGTGATCGCGCCGCTCAACGTCGCGGGCGACCGCAATCCCTCGTCGTTCAAGGACGGCGAGGTCACGACCACGGCCGGCTTCAAGGACGCCTTCGCGCAGTACGTGTCGGGCGGCTGGCAGGGCCTGCAGCATCCGGCCGACTTCGGCGGCCAGGGCCTGCCCAAGACCATCGGCGCCGCCTGCGGCGAGATGCTGAACTCGGCCAACATGAGCTTCGCGCTGTGCCCGCTGCTCAGCGACGGCGCCATCGAGGCGCTGCTGACCGCGGGCTCCGACGAACTCAAGGCCACCTACCTCGAGAAGCTCGTGAGCGGCCAGTGGACCGGCACGATGAACCTCACCGAGCCACAGGCCGGCAGCGACCTCGCGCTGGTGCGCAGCCGCGCCGAGCCGCAGCCCGACGGCAGCTACAAGGTCTTCGGCACCAAGATCTTCATCACCTACGGCGAGCACGACATGGCCGAGAACATCGTGCACCTCGTGCTGGCGCGCGTGAGCGGCGCGCCCGAGGGCGTGAAGGGCATCAGCCTGTTCGTGGTGCCGAAGTTCCTGCTGAACGCCGACGGTTCGCCGGGCGCGCGCAACGACGTGCACTGCGTGAGCATCGAGCACAAGATGGGCATCAAGGCCTCGCCGACCGCGGTGCTGCAGTACGGCGACCACGGCGGTGCCGTCGGCTATCTGGTGGGCCAGGAGAACCGCGGCCTCGAGTACATGTTCATCATGATGAACTCGGCCCGCTACGCGGTGGGCATGCAGGGCATCGCGATCGCCGAGCGCGCCTACCAGCATGCCGTGGCCTATGCCAGGGAGCGCGTGCAGAGCCGCCCGGTCGATGGCTCGATCAATGCCAGCGCGGCGATCATCCATCACCCCGACGTGAAGCGCATGCTGATGACCATGCGTGCCTACACCGAAGGCTGCCGCGCGATGGCCAGCGTGGCCGCCGCGGCCTACGACGCCGCGCACCACCATCCCGATGCCGACGCGCGCAAGCAAAACCAGGCCTTCTACGAATTCATGGTGCCGCTGGTCAAGGGCTACAGCACCGAGATGAGCCTGGAGGTGACCTCGCTGGGCGTGCAGGTGCACGGCGGCATGGGCTTCATCGAGGAGACCGGCGCGGCGCAGTACTACCGCGACGCGAAGATCCTCACGATCTACGAAGGCACGACCGCGATCCAGGCCAACGACCTCGTGGGCCGCAAGACCGCGCGCGACGGCGGCCAGACCGCCAAGGCCATCGCCGCGCAGATCGAGAAGACCGAGGCGGAGCTCGCGAAGAACGACAGCGCCGCCGCCAAGGCCGTGCTCAAGCGCCTGAAGGCCGCGCGCGAGGCCTTCGTCGAGGTGGTGGATTTCGTCGCGGGCCAGACCAAGGCCTCGCCCAACGCGGTGTTCGCGGGCAGCGTGCCCTACCTGATGCTCGCGGGCAACCTGGTGGCCGGCTGGCAGCTCGCGCGTTCGCTGATCGTGGCGCAGGACCAGGCCTCGCACAACGTCGACGTCGACTTCATGCAGGCCAAGATCACCACGGCGCGCTTCTATGCCGAGCACATCCTCGCGAAGGCGCCGGGCCTGCGCGACAGCATCGTCGACGGCGCCGAGAGCGTGAACGCATTGGCGCTCGAGGCCTTCTGACATCCGGACTTCCGTACGCGAAGGTCGCAAAGGTTACGCAAAGGACGCGAAAGAGAAATCAAAATTTGGTTTTTGCTTTTGCGCACTTCGCGGAATCTTCGCGTCCTCCGCGTCCGGCTGTCCGCTTCCGAATTCAACAACCCCTGAGACAACGACCATGTCGAAACTGCCCCCCGTGCTCGCGAACCTGCCGCTGCCGATCATCGGCTCGCCGCTGTTCATCATCAGCAACCCCAAGCTCGTGATCGCGCAATGCAAGGCCGGCGTGGTCGGCTCGATGCCGGCGCTCAACGCGCGGCCCGCGGCGCAGCTCGAGGAGTGGCTGATCGAGATCACCGAGGAGCTCGCGGCCTACAACAAGGCCAACCCCGACAAACCCGCCGCGCCCTTCGCCATCAACCAGATCGTGCACAAGAGCAACGACCGCCTCGAGCACGACATGGAGATGGTGGTGAAGTACAAGGTGCCGATCGTCATCACCTCGCTGGGCGCGCGCACCGACGTCAACGACGCGGTCCACAGCTACGGCGGCGTGACCTTGCACGACGTGATCAACAACAAGTTCGCGCAGAAGGCGATCGAGAAGGGCGCCGACGGCATCGTCGCGGTGGCGGCCGGTGCCGGCGGCCATGCGGGCATCAAGAGCCCGTTCGCGCTGATCCAGGAAATCCGCCAGTGGTTCGACGGCCCGATCGCGCTGTCGGGCGCTATCGCCACCGGCGGCGCGGTGCTCGCGGCGCAGGCCATGGGCGCCGACTTCGCCTACATCGGCACTGCCTTCATCGCCACCGAGGAAGCGCGCGCGAGCGATGCCTACAAGCAGGCCATCGTCGAGGGCACTTCGGACGACATCGTCTACTCGAGCCTGTTCACCGGCGTGCACGGCAACTACCTCGCGCCCAGCATCGTCAACGCCGGCATGGACCCGGCAAACCTGCCCGAGGGCGACGTGAAGACCATGAGCTTCTCGGGCGGCGATGGCAGCAAGGCCAAGGCCTGGAAGGACATCTGGGGCTCGGGCCAGGGCATCGGCGCGATCAGCGAGGTGTCGAGCGCCGGCGTCTTCATCGAGAAGCTCAAGCGCGAATACCAGGAGGCTCGCCAGCGGCTCGCGCTTTGAGAACGCGTTCCTAGCGTGAACGACCTGCCGGCCCCGGCGGCGAGTGCCGCGCCTGCTCCCGCCGCGCGGCGGGAGCGCATGCCGCTGCTCGACGCGGCCAAGGGGCTCGCCTGCGCGGTGATCGTCGGGCATCACCTGTCGCGCTACGGGCCGATGCCCGCGGGCGCGTTGCCGCTCGCGCCCGATTTCCTCGGCTGGCTGGCCAGCGACGGGCGGCTCGCGGTGCAGATCTTCCTGGTGATCGCCGGCTTCCTGGCCGCGGCCAGCCTCGCGCCCGACGGGCTGCTGCGCATCGACCGCCCGCTGGTGCGCATCGTCCAGCGCTACGGCCGGCTGGTGATGCCCTACCTCGCCGCGCTCACCGTCTGCGTGCTGGTGGCGGCCGCGGTGCGGCCCTGGCTCGACGCCGACCTCGTGCCGGCCTCGCCGAGCATCGGCCAACTGCTCGCGCACGGGCTGCTGCTGCAGGACCTGCTGGGCTACGAGGCGCTGTCCACCGGCGTCTGGTACGTGGCGATCGACTTCCAGCTGTTCGCGCTGGCGCTCACCTTGATCGGCCTGCCGGCGCTGCTCGCGCCCTCGGCCGACCAGGCGCGCCGGCCCGGCGAAGCCGCGCGCCGGCGCTGGCTCGCGGTGCTGCTGGTGCTCGGCGTGGCCGTCGCGTCGCTGGCGCTGTTCAACCGCGATGCCGAACTCGACGACACAGCCTTCTATTTCTTCGGCGCCTACGGCCTCGGCATGCTGGTGTTCTGGATCGGCCGCGCCACGCGCGCGAGCACCTGGCAGAGCGCGGTCGCCTTGCTGCTGCTGGTGGGCACGGGCGCGCTGGCGCTCGAATGGCGCAGCCGCATCGCGACCGCGCTGGTCACGGCGCTGCTGATCGCGGTGGCGCAGCGGCGGCAGTGGCTGTCGCCGCCGCGCTGGCCGCTGGCGGCGGTCGCGCTGCAGCGGCTGGGACGCATGTCCTATTCGCTGTTCCTGATCCACTTCCCCGTGCTGCTCGCGGTGAATGCCGCGGTGGTGCGGCTCGGGCCGCACGCGCCCTGGGTCGACGGGCTCGGCATGCTCGCGACCTTCGGCCTGTCGATCGCCGCGGCCGCGCTGCTGTACCGCTGGGTCGAGACCCGGCCGGCCTCGTGGCGCGCCGTCGCCGCGCTGTTCGCGGGGCTGCTGATCAGCGGCATCGTCGTCTCGCACTGAGATCCCGCCGGCCATTGCGGCCGCACGCGTTCCTTCGTTGACTTGCGCCCGCCCGGCGAAGCGGGCAGGCTTCGCCGTGCTCGCTGTCCGGTCAGGTTTTCGGTATCATTGTGGAAATTTCAGTAAATACTGAAAATTCACGAAATCAAAAACAGATGAACCCTTCCGCCCACCGTCGACCCCTGCGTGCCCTGGCCCGGCCGGAGATCGGCGGCGTGGTGCAGGGCGCGGCGGCCCTGTTGTGGCTGCCGCAGGCGGCGCTGCTGGCGGGGGCGGTGCAGGCGCTGGCCGATGGGACCGATGGCGGCGGGCTGGCCGCGGTGCTGTGGCCGGCGCTCGGCATCCTCTCGTTCGGCTGGCTGCGCGCCGCCTGCGAAGCCTGGGGCGCGCGGCGCACCTTCGGGCGGGCGCGTGCTCGGCTCTCGGACTTGCGCGCCCAGGCCGCGGAGGCACTGGCCGGCGCCTCGCCGCTCGACCGCGGTCGCGTGCCCTCGGGCCTGGCCGCGAGCGCGCTGGCCGAGCAGGCCGAGGCGCTGGTGCCCTACCTGGTGCGCTACCAGCCCGCGCGCTGGCGCGCCACGGTGGTGCCGCTCGCGATCCTCGCCGCGGTCGCGAGCCAGACCTGGGTGGCGACGCTGGTGCTGCTGTTCGCGGCGCCGCTGATCCCGCTGTTCATGGCCATCGTCGGCTGGCGCGCCAAGGCGGCCAGCGAGGCGCAGATGGTGCAGATGGGCGGCATGAACGCCTTCCTGCTCGACCGCCTGCGCGGCCTCGCGACCCTGCGCGCGCTCGGCGCGGTCGATGCCACGGCGGCGCGGCTCGCCGATTCGGCGCAGTCGCTGCGCGAACGCACCATGGCCGTGCTGCGCATCGCCTTCCTGTCCTCGGCCGTGCTCGAGCTGTTCTCGGCGCTGGGCGTGGCGATGGTGGCGGTCTACGTCGGCTTCCACCTGCTGGGCACGCTGGGCTTCGGCACCTGGAACGGGCCGCTGAGCCTGGGCCAGGGCCTGTTCGTGCTGCTGCTCGCGCCGGCCTTCTTCGAACCGCTGCGCGAACTCTCGGCCGTGTGGCACGACCGCGCGGCGGGCGAGGCCGCGCTCGAGGCGCTCGAGGGCCTGCGGCGCGAGGCGCTGCCGCTGCCGGGCGCCCACGCGCCGGACGTGCACGTGGTCTCGATGCAGCCCTCGAACGCCGTGCCCTCGGTGGTCGTGCACGACCTGCACTTCGCCTGGCCCGGCGAATCGCGCCACGTGTTCGAAGGCTGCGAGCTGCGCGTCGCCGCGGGCGAGCACATCGCGCTGGCAGGCGCCAGCGGTGCCGGCAAGACCGCGCTGCTGTCGCTGCTCGCGGGCCTGGTGCCGGCGCAGCACGGCGAGATCCTGATCGGCGGCGTGCCGATGAACGACCGCACGGCCGCCGCGCTGCGCGCGCGCATCGGCTGGATGGGCCAGAAGCCGCACGTGTTCGCGGGCCCTGTCGCCGCCAATGTCGCGCTGGGTCGGGCGCTCGACGCGGGCAGCGTCGAGGCCGCGATGCGCTTCGCGCAGCTCGAGCATGTCGCGCAGGCGCATCCGGGCGCGGCGCTGGGCGAGGGCGGCCTGGGCCTGTCGGGCGGCGAGGCCGTGCGCCTCGCGCTGGCGCGCATCGCGGTCCATCCGCAGGCCGACCTGCTGCTGGTCGACGAGCCCACCGCCCACCTCGACACCGAGACCGCGCGGCGCGTGGCCGATGCGCTGCTCGCGCTCGCGCGCGGCCGCACCATGATCGTCGCGACGCACGACCCCGCGCTGGCCGCGCGCCTGGACCGCGTCGTGCAGCTCGGCGCCGATGTCGCGGAGAAGGCCGCATGAAGCCGAACACGCACCGTCACACCGGCGAGCTGCGCCTGGTGCTGCGCCCCTTCTTCGCGGCCCAGTCGCGCGCCTTGCGCTGGGGCGCGCTGCTGGCCGCCGTGACCGTGCTCACCGGCATGGCGTTGCTCGGGCTCTCGGGCTGGTTCATCACCGCCACCGCGCTCGCGGGCCTGCATGCGGCCACGGCCTTCACCTTCGACGTGTTCGCGCCCTCGGCCGGCATCCGGCTGCTGGCGCTGGGCCGCACCGCCTCGCGCTACGGCGAGCGGCTGGTCACGCACGACGCCACCTTCGGCGCGCTGGCCGCGCTGCGCGTGCGGCTGTTCCGCGGCTGGGCGCGGGCCGAGGCGGCGCGCGCGCTGGCGCTGCGTCCGGCGCGCCTCTTGTTCCGGCTCACCAGCGACATCGATGCGCTCGAATCGCTCTACCTGCGCCTGCTGGTGCCCGCCGCCGCCGCGCTCGGCGCCGCGTTGCTGGCCGGCCTGGTGCTCGGCACGATGCATGCCGCGATGGGCGCGGCGCTCGCGGCCTGGCTCGTGGCCGTGGGCTGGGGCCTGGCCTTCGCGGTGTCGCGCCGCGCGCGCCGTCCGGCCTTGCGGCGCGCCCGCGCCATCGAAACCCTGCGCGAGCGCGCGGCCGACCTGGTGGCCGGCCAGACCGAGCTCGCGATGGCCGGCCGCCTCGACGCGCAGCGCGAGGCGCTGGCCGCGGCCGACCGCCGGCTGGCGCGCGCCGACCTCGCGCTCAACCGTCTCGAAAGCACGGCCGGCCTGGCCTATGGCGGCGCGGGCACGCTCACGCTGGTGGCCGTGCTGCTCGCGGTGGCGGCGCTGGTGGGCGAGGGCGTGATCGGCGCACCCGCTGCCGCGCTCGCGCTGCTGGTGGCGCTCACCGCGCTCGAACCCTTCGCCGCGCTGCGCCGCGGCGCGCTCGACGCGGGCCGCACCTGGCTCGCGGTGCGTCGCCTGGCACCCCGCATGGCGCAGGACGATGCGCCCACCGCGCCACCGCTTCCGGAAGACGCATCGCTCGCGCTGCGCCTCGAGGCCATCGAGGCCTTCCACCGCGCCAGCACCGTGCCCGCGCTCGAAGACCTGTCGCTGACCATCGCCGAAGGCGAGCGCGTCGCCATCGTCGGCCCGAGCGGCAGCGGCAAGTCCACGCTGCTCGCGGTGATCGCGGGCGAGCTCGCGCCGCGCCGAGGCGATGTGGCCGCGCTGCCGTGCTGCCTGCTGACGCAGCGCACCGAACTGTTCGAGGACACGCTGCGCGACAACCTGCGGCTGGCCGATCCCGCTGCCGACGACGAACAGCTGTGGGCCGTGCTGCAGGCCGCGGGCCTGGCCGACGACGTGCGCGACCTGTCGGCCGGCCTGTCCACGCGCCTCGGCGAGGGCGGCCTCGGCCTCTCGGGCGGCCAGTCGCGCCGCCTCGCGCTCGCGCGCCTCATCCTGCGCCCGGTGCCGCTGTGGCTGCTCGACGAGCCCACCGAGGCGCTCGATGCCGCGGTCGCGCACGACGTGCTGCAGCGCCTCGCGCGCCATGCCGAGGGCCGCACGCTCGTGATCGCCACCCACCTGCGGCGCGAGGCCGCGCTCGCCGACCGGCTGCTGCGCATCGAGGACGGCCGCATCGCCGCCGACCTGCGGCGCGGCAGCGAGGCCTTCGCGCACGCGCTGCGGCAACTGCGCGCCGATTGAACGACACCGAAGCAACGCCAACCACTCCACCACGAAGAACACAGGGAACACAAAGGAAGCCATCATGGATCTCGACATCGTCGCCTTGTCGCGACTTCAATTCGCCGTCACGGCGCTCTACCACTTCCTCTTCGTCCCGTTGACGCTGGGCCTCTCGGTCGTCATCGCGATCATGGAGACCGTCTACGTCATGACGGGCCGCGTGATCTGGCGCGACATGACGAAATTCTGGGGCGTGCTGTTCGGCATCAACTTCGCGATGGGCGTTGCCACCGGCGTGGTGATGGAGTTCCAGTTCGGCATGAACTGGAGCTACTACAGCCACTACGTGGGCGACATCTTCGGCGCGCCGCTGGCCATCGAGGGCCTGATGGCCTTCTTCATGGAAGCGACCTTCGTCGGCCTGTTCTTCTTCGGCTGGGACCGGCTCTCCAAGGTCGGCCACCTGGCCACCACCTGGGCCGTGGCCATCGGCTCCAACTTCTCGGCGCTGTGGATCCTGATCGCCAACGGCTGGATGCAGAACCCGGTGGGCGCGGCCTTCAATCCGCAGACCATGCGCATGGAGGTCACCGATTTCGCCGCCGTGCTGACCAACCCGGTGGCGCAGGCCAAGTTCGTGCACACGGTATCGGCCGGCTATGTCTGCGCGGCGGTGTTCGTGCTGGGCATCTCGGCCTGGTACCTGCTCAAGGGCCGCCACATCGAGCTCGCCAAGCGCTCGATGACGGTGGCCGCCTCCTTCGGCCTCGCGGCCTCGCTGTCGGTGGTGGTGCTGGGCGACGAGAGCGGCTACCTCTCGACCGAGCACCAGAAGATGAAGCTCGCGGCCATCGAGGCCATGTGGGAGACCCAGCCCGCGCCCGCGGCCTTCACCGCCTTCGGCTTTCCCGACCAGGCCGCGCGCGAGACCCACTACGCGATCCACATCCCGGGCGTGATGGGGCTGATCGGCACGCGCTCGCTGACCACCGTGATCCCGGGCATCGACGAGCTCGTGAAGCGCGCCGAGGCACGCATCCGCGAAGGCATCAAGGCCTACGACGCGCTGCAGAAGATCCGCGAGGCCGGCGGCAAGCCGGTCACGCAGGGCGTGCGCGACGCCTTCGAGAACAACGGCGTCGACATGGGCTATGCGCTGCTGCTCAAGCGCTACGTGGACGATCCGCGCCAGGCCACCGACGAGCAGATCGCCAAGGCGGCCTGGGACACGGTGCCGCAGGTGGCGCCGCTGTTCTGGCTGTTCCGCATCATGGTGGGCATCGGCATGCTGCTGATCCTTTTGACCGGCACCTTCTTCGTGCTGTCGGCGCGCCGCACGCTGGACCGCCACCGCTGGCTGCTCAAGGCCGCGGTGCTCGCGATACCGCTGCCGTGGATCGCGGCCGAGGCCGGCTGGCTGGTGGCCGAGTTCGGCCGCCAGCCCTGGGTGATCGAGGGCGTGCTGCCGACCGCGGTGGCGGTTTCGAACATCGGCATCAAGTCGGTGCTGTTCACGCTCGCGGGCTTCGTCGCCATCTACACCGTGCTGCTGGTCATCGAGCTCAAGCTGATGGTCAAGGCGATCCGCAAGGGGCCGGTCGCCGAGCACTCGCCCGACGAGGGCGATGCGCGTTCGCACGTTCCGCCCGCCCACGCCGTCTCGACCACCGGGAGCGCCGCATGATCCTCCACACACTCCTCGACTACGACACCCTGCGCTTCATCTGGTGGGCGCTGATCGGCGTGCTGCTGGTCGGCTTCGCCGTCACCGACGGCTTCGACCTCGGCAGCGGCATGCTGCTGCCGTTCGCGGCGCGCAACGACGTCGAGCGCCGGCTCGTCATCAACAGCGTGGGCCCGGTCTGGGAAGGCAACCAGGTCTGGCTGATCCTCGGCGGCGGCGCCGTGTTCGCGGCCTGGCCGCAGCTCTACGCCGTCTCGTTCTCGGGCTTCTACCTCGCGATGTTCGTCGTGCTCTCGGCGCTGATCCTGCGGCCGGTGGCCTTCAAGTTCCGCAGCAAGCGCGAGTCGCCGCAATGGCGCGCGCGCTGGGACGGCGTGCTGTTCTTCAGCGGCCTGGTGCCCGCGCTGATCTTCGGCGTGGCGGTGGGCAACGTGCTGCAGGGCGTGCCGTTCCGCTTCGCGACCGACATGCACATCCACTACGACGGCAGCTTCCTCGGACTGCTGAACCCCTTCGCGCTGCTGTGCGGGCTGGTGTCGGTGGCGATGATGGCGATGCACGGCGCGGCCTGGCTGCAGCTGAAGACCGCCGGCCCCGTGGCCGAGCGCTCGCGCCGCTACGGCATGGTCGCGGCCGCCGCCACCATCGTGCTCTATGCGACGGCGGGCTTCTGGATGGCCTCGGCCATCGGCGGCTACCGCATCACCAGTGTGGTCGATACCATGGGGCCATCGAATCCGCTGCTCAAGTCGGTCGAGCTGCAGGCCGGTGCCTGGTTCGCGAACTACGCGGCCCACCCCTGGACCCTGGCCGCGCCGGTGGCCGGCTTCGCGGGCGCGCTGCTGGCGCTGGCCGGGCTCGCGCTGCGGCGCGAACTGCTCGCGCTGCTGGCCGGCGCGCTCGGCATCGCCGGCATCATCCTGAGCGTGGGCGCCTCGATGTTCCCGTTCATCCTGCCGTCCTCGATCGATCCGCGCGCCAGCCTCACCGTGTGGGACTCGTCCTCGAGCCACCTCACGCTGTTCATCATGCTGGTGGTCACGGCCATCTTCATCCCGCTGATCGTGGCCTACACGACCTGGGTCTACCACGTGCTGTGGGGCAAGGTCGACGAGAAGGCGATCCGCGAGGAACGCGGTCACGCGTACTGATTGCAAGGAAGGAAAAGAACGATGTGGTACTTCGCCTGGATCCTCGGCCTGCCGCTGGCGGCCGCCTTCGCGGTGCTCAATGCGATGTGGTTCGAGCTGATGGCCGACGACGCCGTCCGCAAGGAGAAATTCGAGATGCCGGAAACGCCGGAGGGGCAGGAGCGTCTGTGAGGGGGTGAGGCCGTCCGCATGCGACGGCCCTCGCTCAGGCGTCCGGCTTCTTTCGCTTCGCCGCCCCGCCCGTGATGCGGTCCTTGAGCGTCAGCACCCGCGTCACCGTCGCGCCCATGCCCATGAGCTGCATCGCGGTCTCGGGCGACAGCCGCTGCACGTCGTCGAACCACTTCATCAGCCGGTCGATCAGGTCGTGCATCTCGCGCATGCGCTCCTGCGCATGGCGCTCGGCCTCGCTGTGGGGCGACTCGAGCAGGGCGTTGCGCAGCATCGAGAGCGTGGGCTCGATCTCGCGGCGGCGGCGCTCCTCGGCCAGCACGCGGAAGATCTCCCACACGTCCGACGGTGCCTCGAAGTATTCGCGCCGGTCGCCGGGCTGGTGGCGCAGGCGCACCAGGCGCCAGGCCTGCAGCTCCTTCAGGCCCATGCTCACGTTGGAGCGCGAGAACTCGAGCAGCTCGGCGATCTCGTCGGCATTGAGCGGGCGCTCCGAGAGGAAGATCAGCGCGTAGATCTGGCCGACGGTGCGGTTGATGCCCCACTTGCTGCCCATCTCGCCGAAATGGGCGACGAACTGGCGGTTGAGCGGGGGCAGGTCGGAGGTGGGAGGCATGGGGCGATTGTCGCCCGGGCCTTGCGGTGGTTCCGGAACCTTCTGAAAACTCAGGGCGCCGGCAGGGAATCGCCACCGCCCGTCGCGGCCACGCGGCGCCGGTACGAGCCCGGCGCTCCGCCGGTCCAGGTCTTGAAGGCGCGCTGGAAGGCCGCGCTGTCGGCAAAGCCCAGCTCCGCCGCCAGCGCCGCCAGCGGCACCGCGCTGGTGGCCAGCCGCACGATCGCCACGTCGCGCCGCAACTGGTCCTTGAGCGCCTGGAACGAGGTGCTCTCGGTCGCCAGGTGGCGCTGCAGGGTGCTGACCGACATGTGCAGGCTGGCGGCCACGGTCGCGAGGTCGGCCCAGGCCGGGCGCTTCTGCTGCAGGATCTCGCGCACCTTGGCGCTGATGGGCTGCTCGGCCAGCCGCGGCAGGATCACGTTGCCGGGCGAGGCCGCGAGGAAGTCGCGGATCGCATGCGCGTCGCGGTGCATCGGCGTGCGCAGCGCCTCGGCGTCGAACCACACGGCCGAGCAGGGCTGGCCGAAGCGCAAGGTGCCCGGGAACACCTTGGCATAGCCGGCCGCGTAGGGCGGCAGCGCGAAGCCGAAGTCGAAGCGCCGCGCCGCCAGCCGCCCGCCGTGCAGCCAGGCCAGCAGGCGCCAGTACACGCGCAGCATCAGCTCGTGCAGGAAGTTCTGGTGGCCGATCGCGGGGTTCTCGATCGCGATGCCGAAGCCCGCGAGCTCGCCCTCGCGCAGCAGCACCAGCCGCAGGTCGTCCTGCAGCAGGCTGAAGGTGTGGGCCACGCGGCGCAGCGCATGGCCGAAATCGGGGGCGCCGAGCGTGGAGCGTGCGATCAGCGCCAGGCTGCCGCGGCGCATCCGGCGCGTGAGGAAGCACAGCGACTCGTCGTCGAGCCGGTCCATCAGGAGCGCGAACAGCGCCACGTACTGCTCGGCCGTGACGCGCGCGCCCGGCTCGGCCAGCAGCGGCGGCGGCACGCCCGCGTCTTCCAGCGCCCGGTCGATGTCGATGGGGGCGGCGGCGCCGCGGGCACGGATGCCGGAGAGCATGCCTTCGACGAAGGCGATCGGGATGGTGACGGGCGGTTGCAGCATGGGAGAGGGCGATTCGACCGTACACGGGACGCGCCGGGCCGTCGATTGACGTTTTCTGCAATGCGAACAACGCGAAGCGCAATCGCCGGCCCGGGCCCGGATTTCTACCATGCGCTCACGCCAGAAACAGACCTACAAAGGCGTGACGACAAGACCAACGATTAGGAGACGAGCCACCATGTACCTGACCCAGGCGCTGCACCGCGCGATGCAGCAGAAACCGGACAAGACCGCGGTGCGCTTCGGCAGCCGCAGCAAGAGCTTCCGCGAATTCGGCGAACGCGTGGCCCGGCTGGCCGGCGCGCTGCGCAAACTCGGCATGAAGAACGGCGACCGGGTCGCGATGCTGTCGCTCAATTCCGACCGCTACCTCGAATACCAGATGGCCGTGCCCTGGGGCGGCGGCGTGCTCAATCCCTGCAACATCCGCTGGTCGCCGGCCGAGATCCTCTATTCGCTCGAGGACTCGGGCTCGCAGATCCTGCTGGTCGACGACGCCTTCCGCGCCGCCGCCGAGCAACTGCGCGGCCAGTCCACCACCTTGCGCGAGCTGGTCTACTGCGGCGACGGCGCGGTGCCCGCCGGCATGCTCGGCTACGAGGCGCTGCTCGACAGCGCGGCGCCGGTGCCCGACGCCTACCGCCATGGCGACGACCTCGCCGGCATCTTCTACACCGGCGGCACCACGGGTTTTCCCAAGGGCGTGATGCTGAGCCACGCCAACCTCTGCGCCTCGGCGCTGGCCGCGCAGGCCGAGGGCATGGCGCCGGCCGAGGGCTGCTACCTGCATGCGGCGCCGATGTTCCACCTGGCCGACATGGGCATCTCGGGGCCGCACTGGTTCCAGGGCAACACGCACGTGGTGATCCCGATGTTCAACCCCGAGGCCGTGCTCGACGCGATCGAGCGCGAGCGCGTGACGCAGACGCTGCTGGTGCCGACCATGATCCAGATGCTGGTCGACCATCCCGCCATGCGCGACAGGCCGCGCGAGCTCGGCAGCCTGCGCGGCATCGCCTACGGCGCCTCGCCGATCTCCGAGGCCGTGCTCAACCGCGCGATGGCGGCGCTGCCGGGCGTGGACTTCGTGCAGGCCTATGGCATGACCGAGCTGTCGCCGGTCGCCACCATCAACCCCGCCTGGTACCACACGGTCGAGGGCCGCAAGGCCGGCAAGCTGCGCTCGGCCGGCCGCGCGAGCTTCTGCATGGAAGTGCGCATCGTCGATGCCGAGGGCGCCGAGGTGCCGCGCGGCACGGTGGGCGAGGTGGCGGTGCGCGGGCCGAACGTGATGCTCGGCTACTGGAACAAGCCCGAGCAGACGGCCGCCGCGGTGCGCGAGGGCTGGATGCACACCGGCGACGGCGCCTACATGGACGACGACGGCTTCATCTTCGTGGTCGACCGCATGAAGGACATGATCATCAGCGGCGGCGAGAACATCTACTCGGCCGAGGTCGAGAATGCCATCGCCCAGCATCCGGCGGTCGCGGCCTGCGCGGTCATCGGCATCCCGAGCGAGGAGTGGGGCGAGGCCGTGCATGCGGTGCTGGTCGCCAAGCCGGGGCAGCCGGTCACGGCCGACGAGCTGATCGCGCACTGCAAGACCCTGATCGCGGGCTACAAGTGCCCGCGCAGCGTGGCGCTGGTCGAGGCGTTGCCGCTCTCGGGTGCCGGCAAGGTGCTCAAGACCAAGCTGCGCGAGCCGTTCTGGAAGGACCGCCAGCGCGCGATCGCCTGATCTTTTCGTTTCGCTTCCATTCATTACACAGAGAGGAATTCCCATGACCCAGGATGTGCATGTCGTCGGTGTCGGCATGATCCCCTTCACCAAGCCCGGCGCGAACCTGCCCTATCCGCAGATGGCGGCGCAGGCCCTCAACGCGGCGCTGGCCGATGCCGGCATCGGCTACGAGCAGGTGCAGCAGGCCTACGTGGGCTATGTCTACGGCGACTCCACGGCCGGCCAGCGCGCGCTCTACGAGGTCGGCATGACCGGCATCCCGGTGGTCAACGTCAACAACAACTGCTCGACCGGCTCGACCGCGCTGTTCCTCGCGCGCCAGGCCGTGGCCAGCGGCGCGGCCGACTGCGTGCTCGCGCTCGGCTTCGAGCACATGAGCCCGGGCGCGCTGGGCGCGGTGTTCAACGACCGGCCCAGCCCCTTCGACCGCTTCGAGGCCATCACCGACGAGCTGGTGGGCAACGAGCAGGTGCCGCTCGCGCTGCGCTACTTCGGCGGCGCGGGGCTGGCCCACATGCAGCAGTACGGCACGCAGCTGTCGACCTTCGCGAAGATCCGTGCCAAGGCCAGCCGTCATGCATCGAACAATCCGGTGGCGCTGTTCCGCAGCGTCGTGACCGAGGACGAGGTGCTGGCCACGCCCGTGATGTGGCCCGGCGTGATGACGCGGCTCATGGCCTGCCCGCCGACCTGCGGCGCGGCCGCCGCCATCGTCTGCTCGGCCGAGTTCGCGCAGCGCCACGGCCTGGACCGCAGCGTGCGCATCAAGGCCCAGGCCATGACCACCGACAAGCCGGTGAGCTTCGAGGCGCGCGACATGCGCGAGGTGGTCGGCTTCAGCATGGCGCGCGAGGCGGCGCAGAAGGTCTACGAGGCGTCGGGCGTGGGCCCGCAGGACATCGACGTGGTCGAGCTGCACGACTGCTTCGCGCACAACGAGCTGATCAGCTACGAGGCGCTGGGCCTGTGCCCGGTGGGCGGGGCCGAGAAGTTCGTGGTCGAGGGCGACAACACCTACGGCGGCAAGGTCGTGACCAATCCCTCGGGCGGCCTGCTGTCCAAGGGCCACCCGCTGGGCGCCACCGGGCTCGCGCAATGCACAGAGCTGGTCCAGCAGCTGCGCGGCACGGCCGACAAGCGCCAGGTCGAGGGTGCGCGGCTCGCGCTGCAGCACAACCTGGGCCTGGGCGGCGCCTGCGTGGTCACGCTCTACGAGCGCGTCTGAAGAAAGGCCCGGCGATGATCGACAGGAAATGGATCGGCCACGAGCTGCCCGCCTCGGTGCTGCCGCTGGAGCGCACGCGGCTGCAGTTCTTCGCCAAGGCGATCGGCGAGACCGATCCGGTCTACACCGACCTCGCCGCCGCGCGCGATGCCGGCTATGCCGACCTGCCCGCGCCGCCCACCTTCCTGTTCGCGGCCGAGCTCGACTCGGGCGCGTCCAGCCAGCTGCTGGCCGACCTGGGCATACCGCTGGCCAAGCTGCTGCACGGCGAGCAAGGCTTCAGCTACCACCGCGCGGCCTGCGCGGGCGACACCGTCACGGTGCGCTCGACCATCACCGACATCTACGACAAGAAGAACGGCGCGCTCGAGTTCGTGGTGAAGAGCTCGCGCGCCACCAACCAGCGCGACGAACTGGTGGCCGAGCTGCGCACCGTGATCGTCTGCCGGCATTGAGCCCGAGGAACCCCATGACCGCACCGAACCACGACACCGTGCAGGTCGGCGACGAACTGCCGCCGCTGCAACTGCCGCCGGTCGACCGCACCACGCTCGCGCTGTTCGCGGGCGCCTCGGGCGACCACAACCCGATCCACATCGACATCGACTTCGCGCGCCGCGCCGGCATGCCCGACGTGTTCGCGCAGGGGATGCTGGGCATGGCCTGGCTCGGCCGGCTGCTCACGCAGTGGGCACCGCAGTCGCAACTGCGCCGCTTCGACGTGCGCTTCCAGGGCCTGACCCACCTGGGCCATGCGGTGCGCTGCACGGGCCGCGTGGTCGAGAAGCTCGAGCGCGACGGCGAGCGCTGCGTGCGCGTCGAAGTCAGCAGCACCAACCAGCATGGCCAGGTGCGGATCGCGGGCGAGGCGCTGGTGGCGCTGGCCTAGGGATCGGCAACGAAGAAAGACATCCAGACATGACATCCAGACTCGAAGGCAAGGTCGCCCTCATCACCGGCTCGGGCCGCGGCATCGGCCGCTCGATCGCGCTCAAGCTCGCTTCGGAAGGCGCGCGCGTGGTGGTCAACGACCTCGACGCCGGCCCCGCGGACGAGACCGTGCAGGCGATCCGCGCCGCCGGCGGCCAGGCCGTGGCCTGCAACGGCAGCGTGGCCGCGCCCGATTTCGCCGAGCGCTTCGTCGGCACCGCGGTCAGCGAATTCCAGGGCCTCGACATCATCGTCAACAACGCCGGCTACACCTGGGACAGCGTGGTGCAGAAGATGACCGACGAGCAGTGGTACGCCATGCTCGACGTGCACCTCACGGCGCCGTTCCGCATCCTGCGCGCGGCGCAGCCCGTGATCCGCCAGCTCTCGAAGACCGAGACCGAGGCCGGCCGGCGCACCGTGCGCAAGGTGGTCAACATCTCCTCGGTGGCCGGGCTGTTCGGCAACGCGGGCCAGGCCAACTACGCGACCGCCAAGGCCGGCATCGTCGGCATGACGCAGACGCTGGCCAAGGAATGGGGGCGCATGAACGTCACCGTCAACTGCGTGGCCTTCGGCTTCATCCAGACCCGGCTGACCGCGAGCGCGGCCGATGCGACCACCGCCAACATCGACGGCCGCGAGATCAAGGTCGGCATCAACCCCGGCCTGCTGTCGATGATGGAGCAGACCATTCCGCTGGGCCGCGGCGGCACGCCCGAGGAAGCGGCCGGCGCGGTCTACCTGCTGTGCATTCCCGAGTCGGACTACGTCAGCGGCCAGACGCTGATGTGCACCGGCGGT
Organism: Variovorax sp. GW821-FHT09B05; assembly: GCF_059418265.1. Taxonomy (NCBI): domain Bacteria; kingdom Pseudomonadati; phylum Pseudomonadota; class Betaproteobacteria; order Burkholderiales; family Comamonadaceae; genus Variovorax; species Variovorax sp. GW821-FHT09B05. The sequence goes on along the minus strand of NZ_JBWKPN010000007.1, from coordinate 430,222 downwards.
CTCACGGGCATCTGAGATGCCGCTCGAGCACGGCATCGCCTGGTCGGTGGAGGAGGGCATCGGCCGCATCGTGCTGCGCCGTCCCGAACGCGCCAACGCGATCGGGGCCGCGAGCAGCCGCGCGCTGGTGCGCGCGATCGACGAGGTGCTGGCGGCTGCGCCGCGCGTGGTGCTGCTGACCGGCGAAGGCCGGGTGTTCTGCGCCGGTGGCGACATCGAGGAGTTCGTCGCGGCCGGGGAAGACCTCCCCGCGCTGGTCGATGAAATCCTCGATCCCTTGCATCCGGCGCTGCTGCGGCTGGTGAACGGTCCGGCACCGCTCGTGACGGTGCTCAACGGCGCGGTCGGCGGGGCGGGCGTGGGGCTCGCGCTGGCCGGCGACTTCGTGCTCGCGGCCGAGTCGATGAAGCTGCGCACCGGTTATGCGGCCATCGGCCTGTCGCCCGACGCGGGCAGCTCGTGGTTCCTCGCGCGGCGCATCGGTGTGCTGCGCGCGCAGCAGTGGCTGATGCTCAGCGACCCCATCGACAGCCGACGCTGCCTGGCGGCCGGCGCGGTCGATGCGCTGCATCCCGACGCCGAACTGGCAGCGGCCGGCGAGGCACTGGCGCGGCGGCTGGCCGCGGGCGCACCCGGGTCCTTCGCCGCGATCAAGGTGCTGTGCGCCGATGCGCCGGGCCGCACGCTCGAGGCGCACCTGGCGCTCGAGCACCGCCTGCTGCGCGAGCGCGCCGGCAGCGCCGATGCGCGCGAGGGCGTGGCGGCCTTCCTGCAGAAGCGCGCGCCGCGGTTCGGCGCCGGCTGAATTCAGGCCGCGGGCGGATTCGTCGGCGGCAATCCGCCGGCCGGCGCGTCGCTCGCCACCGGCGCCTTCTCCTTGCGCCGGAACAGCTTGCCCGCGCCCCACAGCGCGCCGCCTACCGCCACCGCGATGATCTTGGCGAACTTGGCCAGGAAGGCCGCGATCACCGCGAACAGGCCGAGCTTCTTGACCGCCGCGCCCGCCACCAGCGCCGCGAGGCCATAGGCCGCGACCTTGTCGGTGGAGGCATCGAAGTCGGCATAGCGCTTGCCGTCGTCGTACTGCAGCGCCGCCAGCAGCTGGGTCGCGTCGGGCTTGTACTTCTCGAGGTCGTTGGCGTTGGTCACGAGGTTCAGGCTGATGTAGCCCTCGCGTCCCAGCGCATAGGTGTTGTAGTTGACGCCCTGGCTGCCCGAGGCCTCGTCCTTGTGCCTGGAGAGCGCCGACCACACGAGGCGGTGCACCGAGGCGTCGTACTGCGGCTTCTGCGCCCAGCCCGTGACCTCGATCGCCGGGATGCCGCGCTTGGCGCGCTCCTCGTTCGCGGCCTCGGTGCCTTCCTTGAGGCTCTTGAGCAGGTCGTCGGCGTTCCAGTCCTTGGCGTCGTCGTCCTTGATATAGCCCTCCTTCACGAACTTCACCACGGCGAACCAGTCGGCGTCGTTGTTCGGGAAGACGGCGCCGAGGAAGCTGTCGTCGACCCGGTTGCCCATGCTGCGCATGAGCTGTGCCGCGGCCGGCGTGGGCACCCAGACATAGCCGGGCGGCAGCTTCAGGTGGGCCTGGTCGCGCAGGGCGATGTCGGCCGGGCCGGTCTTCTGCACCGCGCGCGCGGCCTTGAACGCGGCCTCCTGCTCGGCTTCGAGCGAGTGGGCCGGCACGGCGGCCGAACTCGGGGGATTGGACGGCGGCGCGGCGGCGGCGGGGCCGGCGGCCAGGACGGCGAACGCGAACAGGGCGGCCGCCGACAGGCGGGCCATGGGGATCCTCATGCTCTCTCTCCTCGGTTGTTATCGGTTTTGCGAGACGCCGGGAGTCTATCGGGCGAACCGCACGGCGAAAGGGGTGCCTCGACCGCGAAGAAAGGCACGCCGGAGCCCGCGCGAAGCCCTGTGCGCCCTCGGTGGCGCCCTCTCGTCATGGCTCTGCGGCACACTAGCCGGCTGTTTCGAAGTGCAACGCTTTTTTCAGATGACCGACACATCACTCCAGGCCGCCGCAGAACACGTCCGCCATGCGATCCGATCGGCCACCGACGGCCTCGTCGGGCGCGACCAGCTGGCCGAGCTGATCGTGCTCGCGGCCGTGGCCCAGGAACACCTGCTGGTGATCGGCCCGCCCGGCACGGCCAAGAGCGCGGTGGTGCGGCGCGTGGCGCAGGCGCTGGGCGGCCGCTACTTCGAATACCTGCTCGGGCGCTTCACCGAGCCCTCGGAGCTGTTCGGCCCGGTCGACCTCAACAAGCTGCGCGCCGGCACCGTCGAAACCGACGTGAGCGGCATGCTGCCGGAGGCCGACGTCGCCTTTCTCGACGAGGTCTTCCTGGGCTCCACCGCCATCCTCAACACGCTGCTGGGCGTGCTCAACGAGCGCCGCTTCCGGCGCGGCCACACGCAGCTGCATTGCCCGCTGCGCGTGTGCGTGGGCGCGGCCAATGCGCTGCCCGACGACGAGAGCCTCGCGGCCTTCGGCGACCGCTTCCTGCTGCATGCCTTCATCGAGCCGCTGCCCGACCACCAGCTCGAGGCCATGCTCAGCGGCGGCTGGCGCTCCGACCATGCGCCGGCCGCGGGCGGCGGCGCGCTCGCGGACCTCGACGTCCTCTGCCGCCATCTGCAGCAGGTCGACCTCGGCGGCGTGCAGCCCGCGCTGGCCAATGCCATCCGCCAACTGCGGCAGGCGGGCGTGACGCTGTCGGACCGGCGCATCGTGAAGTCGCAGCGGCTGCTGGCCGCCGCCGCGGTGCTGGCCGGCCGCCTGCAGACCAGCGAGGCCGACCTCTGGCCGCTGCTGTACGTGCTGCCGACCCACGAGGCGCAGCAGAGCGCGCGCGACGTGCTGCGCGACGTCTTCGCCAACGCCGCCCATCCGCACCTGCTGAGCGCGGTGGAGGAGGCGACCTTGCAGCCGCTGTCGCGCGCCGCGCGGCTGGCGGAAGCGGCGCGCGGCTGCCTGGCCGAGGAGGCCGCGCCCGAGCGCCTGCGCATCGAGAGCGTGCTGCGCGAGATCGATGCGAACTTCGGCGGCGAGCACCTGCCCGAGGCGCTGGTCGAATGGCGCGGCCGGCTGGTCGAGCGCCTCGCCGTCGCCCCATGAGCCTGGCCGGTTCGATCGACTGGCGCTGGCGGCTGCGCGGCGAGCCGTTGCCTGCGGGCGCCGCGGTGGCCTGGGGCGCGACGGCGCGCGCGCTGCACGGGCGGCTGCTGAAGCTCGAGCCCGCGCAGTGCGAGGGGCTGTCGGCGACCGCGGGGCGCGACCTGCTGGTCGTGGTCGGCCGGGCCGACGCGCTGCCCTGGGTCGACGGCATCGCCTATGCGGGGCCGAGCGAAGCGGCACCGGGCCTGTGGCTGCCGGTGCTCGAGGCGCCCGACCGGCCGATCGACCTGGTGGCGCGCGCGCTGCAGCGCCGCCATCCGCAGCGCCAGCCGCTGCTGCTGTGGCCGCGGCCCGAGGCCGTGCTGCCGCTCGACCGGCTGCTGCCGCTGTCGGCCGCTTTGCTCACGCGCATCGAGGGACATTGGGAGGGCGTGTCCGCATGACCGCCGCGCCGGCCGCCACCGAACTGCCCGAGGCGCTGCGGCCATGGCATCCATGGCTGGCCTGGTTCGCGCCCGAGCTGACGGGCGAGCTCGGTGCGCTGCTGCAGCGCATGCAGCCGCTGCTCGGCCGTTTCCGCGGCCAGGTGAAGGCCACGGCGCCTGAATTCGACGGCCTCGACGACCTGCGCCGGCGCGGCCGCTACGAGCGCCTGCTGGCGACCGAATGGCTGCTGGCGGACGAGCTGCCCGACGAGTTCCTGCGCCGCGCCGCCTCGAGCGAGCACCTGTTCCTGGCCCCGCGTCCGCGTGCGCGCGAGGCCGAGAAGGGCATCGTCGCGCTCTTCGACGCCGGGCCGTTGCAATGGGGCGCGCCGCGGCTGGGCCAGCTCGCGCTCTGGATCCTGCTGGCGCGGCGCGCGGCGCAGACCGGCAGCCTGCTGCAGTGGGGCACGCTGCAGCAGCCCGGCGTGCTGCGCGACGCCCAGGACGCGAAGCAGCTGCGGGCATTGCTGCTGGGCCGCAGCTTCGTGCCCGCCGATGCGGCGCAGGCGGCGGCCTGGCGGCTCGCGCTCGAGAAGCTCGAGCGGGCGCCCGGCGAGTGCTGGCTGATCGGCGAGGCCGCGGTCGATCCGCCCGCCGCCGAGCGCTGGACCAGCCACCGCGTGCGGCTGCGCCGCGCGGTGCAGGGCGACGTGCTCGAGGTCTCGCTGTCCGACGTGGCGGGCGTGCGGCATGCGCAGCTGCCGCTGCCCGCGACCAAGGCCGCGGTGCGGCTGCTGAAGGGTGAGTTCGCGCCGTCCCCGCCGAAGGACCTGCACCAGCGCCACCGCGCCCGCGTGTCGCTGCAGCGGCCGCCGGTGATCGGCTGGCAGGGCCGGCACGTGGCGGTGCCGCTGCTCGACCAGCCCGGTGCCGCCGTGTACTTCGTGCCGCAGCAGGGCCAGAAGAAGGCCGGCAAGATCGGCCATCAGCAGTGGCGCGACCAGGCCGCGCCGCTGGCGCTGGCCTTCGGCGGCAAGCGGCTGGGCGGGGTGCTCAACAGCGAGGCGGCGATGTACTTCTGGCAGGTGCCCGGCCTCGCCGCGATCGTCGAGGCGCAGGAGGAAGACCGGCTCTCGGCGCCGCCCGGCCTCGGCGTGTGGCTGCCGATGGCCTGGCTGCGCCACCGTGGCGTGCAGAAGGTCTGCCTGCTCGACCGCGCCGGCCGGCTGGTGAGCTGGACGGCGCGTGCAGCGAGCCGCCCGAAGCCCGAGGAAGCCAGTCCCGCGCTGGTGGAGCGCAGCGTGCTGTGCATCAGCCAGTGGGCCGACGATGCGCTGGTCTACGTGGCGCGCCGCTCGGGCCAGCTGATGCTGTGCCGCCTCAGCGTCGATACCGGCCCGGCGACCGTGCTGCCGATCGGCACCGCGCCCGAGGACACGCGCGTCTTTCTGGCCGGTGGCAGGCACTGGCGGCTCGGCCTGGGCGCCTGCGCGGTGCGGCTCTCGGCCGACGACGGCGGCGAGGGCCGGGAGCGCTGGCGCATCCATGCGCCCAATCCCGACTACCGGGGACCGTACCGCGAGCACCCGCATGCCTGGCAGTCGTTCGAGGTCGGCGCGCACAAGGGCACTGCGCTGGTCTTCGATGCGCAGAACAGCCGCTTCGCGATGCTGGGCCTCTCGCCCGACCGCAGCGCGCTGGTGCTGCATTCGAGCGCCGGCGCCGAAACCGTCTACCACGCGCCCGAGCGCATCGAGAAGATCGCCGTCTGCCCCAACACCGGCCTGGCCGCCATGCTGACCTTGCACCGCCAGCTGATCCTGTTCGACCTGTCGCTGCGCGTGCTGCTGGGTTTCTTCCATGCCGGGGGAGGCGCGAATGGCTGACGCCGGATCGTCGCCGCGCATGCCCGCGGCACAGGTGCATCGCCCGCTGCTCAAGGGGCGGCAGCCGGTCGCGGGGCTGTGGTTTCCCGCCGACTGGCTGCACGAGGCGGCGCGCGCGCAGCGCATCCTCGATGCCTGGCGGCCCGGCGCGCAACTGAGCCGCTTCGAGGCCGGCGACCTGCTGCGCTTCGCGCAGCCGGTGCTGCTCGATGGCGATGCGGCGGCCGGCTGGCCGCTGCGCCGCGAGGGCGCGACGCTGTGCTCCGCGGAGCTCGCGAAGGAAGAGCGCGCCCTGCTGCCGGCGGCCGACGTCTGGCTGGTGCAGGGCGGCGAGGTGCGATCACTGCAGTTCGCGCAGGCCGTGGCGGTGGATCCCTCCGAGTGGCTGGCTGGCGGCCCGGCGCTGCTCGACACCTTCGACTGCCGCGAGCTCCTGCCCGAGCCCGTGGTGCTCGACACCGAGGGCCGCACGGTGCGCGAACTGCTCGGCGATGCGATCCCGCCCGCGAGCCAGGCGCAGGTCGAGTTCCTGCAGAAGCTGGCGCAGGACGCCAAGGCGCGCCGCGCGCCATCCGCGACAGAGGGGGACGCGGAGGGCAAGCCGCCACGGTACTGGCTCGCCTGGGTCGCCTTCGCGCTGGTGCTGCTGGGCTTTCTCATGTTCAACGCGCAGCAGCCAGGCGGTTCCTCGTCCGCGACCGCGAGCACCTCGCCGTTCGCCGATGGCTCGGCCGCGGCCTTTCTTGGCGTGATGCTGCTCGTGGCGCTCGCGGTATGGGGGCTGCGCGCCTTCCATCGCCGCGCATCGAGGCAGCCGCGCCCGCGGGTGCCGCTGGTGCCCACGCCGCCACCGCCCGTGCAACGCGCCGAACGCACGGTGCCGATGGCGGGGCCCGCCGGCCGGCCCTCGCGCCAGGGCTGGGTGTGGGTGCTGGTGGCGTTCGCGCTGCTGGGGCTCTACCTCGCGGGCGAGGACAGCCGCTCGCCCACGCGCGCCACCACACCGCCGGCTGCTGCTGCGTCGCAGGGCGCGGTGGCGCCCGACGGCACGCTGGCCCTGGCGCTGCTGGCCGCGCTGGTCCTGATCGTGCTCGCGTCCTGGGCTCTCTGGCGCAGGCAGGAGCGGGCCCGCGCGCGCCGGGAGATCGACGTCGCCACCCGCGCGGGCGCGCCGGTGCCGGCGCCCGCCACGCTGCCGCCGCGTGGCGAGGGGCAGCCACAGCGCTCGCGCTGGCGCGACTGGCTGGCGCGCATGGCGGTCGCGTCGCGGCTGTCGAAGCTGATCGGCCGCCAGCAGGCCGCCTACATGCAGCGCATGCTCAAGATGTTCGACGACGGCGACCTGATGGAGGCGCTGCGCCATGCCATTCCGCTCGGCGGCGAAGGCCACGATGCCTTCGACGGCGGCCAGGCCTTCGGCACGCCGGGCCGGCGCGACAGCCTGTCGCTCAGCGGCGCGCTCGGGCCGCGCTCGAGCATCTACCTGGGCCACGACTTCGAGGCGCACCTGCGCCAGCTCTACCGCCGCAGCTTCGAGAAGCTCGACCGCGAGGGCCGCATCGACGAGGCCGTGTTCGTGCTGGCCGAACTGCTGCAGTCGCGCCAGGAGGCGCTCGACTACCTCGAGAAGCACGGGCGCGCGCTGCAGGCCGCCGAACTCGCGCTGACCTGGGACCGCCCGTCCGTGGTGATCGTGCGGCTGCTGTGCCTGGCCGGCGACTGGCGCCGCGCGGTCGCGGTGGCGCGGCGCGACAACGCCTTCGCGCAGGCCGTGCTGCAGCTGCAGGACAAGTGGCCCGATGCCGCGAACCGGCTGCGCCTGGAGTGGGGCGAGGCGCTGGCGCAGCGCGGCGAATGGCTGCGCGCGGTCGACGCGGTCTGGCCGCTGCCGGCGGCGCGCGAGCAGGCCATCGCCTGGCTGCTGGCCGCGGAAGCGGCCGACGGGCAGCTGGCGGCACGCGCGCTGGTGCAGCGCGCCGTGCTGCTGCCCGACACGCTCGCGGCCTGCGCGCCGCGGCTGCGGGCGCTGCGCGACGACCCGAGGCTGCACCGCGAGCGCGCCGCGCTCGCGACCGAACTGCTCGCGGTCACGCAGCACAACGACGGCTCGCGTGGCCTCGCGGCCGCGGTGATTCCCGCGCTGGTGGCCGACCACGCGCATGGCGAGGGGCGCCTCGGGGCGAAGGAGATGCAGGGCTTGCTGCGGCTGCATGCCGACCCGTTGCTGCAGGCGGATATGCCCGGCGGAGAGATGCCGGGGTTGCGGGTCGTGCCGCTGCTGAGCCGGCCCTCGGTGCTGGCGCTCGAGGCACCCGCGGCCGGCGCGCATCCGGTGCACGACGCGACGCTGCTGGAGCCGGGCCGCTACCTGCTCGCGCTCGGCGAGGCGGGCGTGCTGGTCTGCGATGCCGCGGGCCGGACCCTGGCGCGCTTCCCGGTGCCGGCCGACCGGCTCGTCGCGGCGTACAGCGGGCAGGTCGCGCTGGCGCTGGCCCGGCGCGACGGGCTGTGGCGCGTGAGCCGTATCGATCTCGTGCAGCGCCGGGTCGTCGATCTCGGGATGATCGCCGTCGACGGCTTCGGCACGGAGTTCGACGGCATCGGCTGGACCGTGACCCGGGCCAACCGCATCCAGGTGCTCGATACCGCGCGTTCGCTGCAGGAGGTGCTGTGGCAGGTCGCCGACCTGCCGGGGTCGGTGCTCGATCTGCGCGTGACGCAGGCGCGCGAGCAGTTCGTGGTTGCCGATCCGTCGGGCATGCCGACGCTCTGGCGCTATGGCGCGGGGCAGCGGCGCCTGCAGGGCCGCGAGGCGATCGCGAAGCCCGAGGGCGTGACGTCGATGCGCCTGCTGCATCCGGGTTTCGGTGCCTTCCATCTCATTGCCGAGGACGATGCCGAAGACGACGTGGCCGGCGAGGCGAAGCTGCGCCTGCACTGGCACATCACGGCGAACCACGCGGGCGAGCTGCGGGTCTCGGGCCGGGAGGCGCGCACGCTGCGCGCGCAGGTCGACATGGCGTGGCTGGTGACGGCGGTGCAGGCGTCCGGGTCGACGTGCCGGGTGCAGTGGCTGCGGGTGCACGACGGCGGGCTCGGCGCCACGCTGCACTGGCCCGGCGAGTTCGGGCCGCGCATGCGGCCGGTCGCCGATGGCTGGCTGCTGTTCGACGGCGAGGGCCGGGTGCTGCACCTCGACACCGAGTGCAGCACGAGCGTGGGCTTCGGCCTGCGCTGAGTGCCCGCGATTCCTACTTCCAGGGCGTAGGCGCCGGAATCTCGCACACCGGCTCCACATCCACGCTCTTGAAGTCGGCCGGCGAGACGATCTCCAGGTACTCCATGTCGGGCGAGTAGTCGAACAGGAAGTGCCGGATGCCGGGGCGCTGGTGCACCACGTCGCCGGCCTCGACCAGGGTCTCCTTGTCCTCGTACATGAAGCGGGCCCAGCCCTTGACCATGATCACGATCTGGAAGTCGGCCTCGTGGCGATGCCAGCCGGTGCCCGCTTCCGGTGCCATGTTGGCCTTGACGAGGTGCGCGATCACCTTGCCGTTGGTGGCGGCGGCCACGCCGAGGTCGCGGTAGAGGAAGAAGTCGCGCAGTCCGCCCGAGACGAATTCGGTGTCGCCCGGTTTGACGTGGGAGAACTGGGTGGCGGTACGGTCCAGCATGGAAGCTCCTTTGCGGCGAGTGGGGATGCTGCGCCGCAGCACGCATAAAGCGTTCCCGGCGCCGACCGCGATATCCCCATGCCTTGACGCTGGCGCGCCGGCTCCAGATACTCAACCGCATGGTTCACTCAGATGCCGCCGCGCCGCCCGCGCCCGCCGCCCTCGATGCCGTGTTCGCCGCGCTCGCCGACTCGACGCGCCGCGCGGTGCTCGAGACCCTGGGCGAGCGCAGCCTCAGCGTGACCGAGCTGGCCGCGCCGCATGCGATGTCGCTCACGGGCTTCATGAAGCACCTGCGCGTGCTCGAGGACGCGGGGCTGATCTCGCGCACGAAGGAAGGCCGGGTCGTGCGCTGCGAGCTCTCGCCGCGGCCGATGCAGGAGGCCGCCGTGTGGCTGTCGCGCTACGAGAAGTTCTGGACCGGGCGCCTCGATGCCTTGGCGCGCTTTCTCTACCACCAGGAGCAAACCGAATGGCGCAACCTGCCAGCCCAGACACCGGGCGTCCCTCCCTCACCCTCCGCCGCCACTACGCCGTCGCGCCCGACAAGGTCTGGCGCGCGTGGACCGACCCGCAAGCGCTGAGGCACTGGTTCGGTCCCGAGGAGATCGTCGCGGTGCCGCATGCCGAGGTCGACCTGCGCGTGGGCGGGCGCTTCCGCGTGGCGATGCTCGCGGCCGACGGCGAAACGCACGACGTCAGCGGCACCTACCTCGAGATCGTGCCGCGGCGCCGGCTGGTCTTCAGCTGGGCCTGGCGCAGCACGCCCGAGCGCGAATCGCGCGTGACGGTGCGCATCGAGCCCGATGCGGCCGGCACCGGCTGCGAGCTCGAATTGCTGCACGAGCAGTTCTTCGACCAGGCCGCGCGCGAGGGCCACGAACACGGCTGGACCGGCTCGATGCTGCGGCTCGAACGCTGGCTGGGCAGGCCGGAACCCGCCGCATGACGGACCCGGTGCGCGCCACGCTCGAGGCGGTCTACCGCGGCGAATCGCGCCGCATCTTCGCCACGCTGGTGCGCCTGCTCGGCGATTTCGACCGCGCCGAGGAGGCGTTGCACGAGGCCTTCCGCGCCGCGCTCGAGCAGTGGCCGGCGCAGGGCGTGCCCGCGAACCCGCGCGCGTGGCTGGTGTCGGCGGGGCGCTTCAAGGCGATCGACGCCATCCGGCGCCAGGCGCGCTTCTCCCCCTGGGACGAATCGGCCGAGCGCGCCGAGGCGCTGGCCGACCCCGCGCCGGGCTGGGACGCCGACACCGACGAACTCGAAGACGACCGCCTGCGCCTGGTCTTCACCTGCTGCCATCCGGCCCTTGCGCCCGATGCCCAGGTGGCGCTCACGCTGCGCGAGGTCTGCGGACTCGCGACCGAGGAGATCGCGCGTGCCTTCATGGTGCCCGCGCCGACCATCGCGCAGCGCATCGTGCGCGCCAAGGCCCGCATCCGCGACGCGCGCATTCCCTACCAGGTGCCCACGCGCACCGAGTTGCCCGAACGGCTCGATGCGGTGCTGCGCGTGGTCTACCTGGTCTTCAACGAGGGCTATGCAGCCTCCTCGGGCGAGAGCCTGACGCGCGCCGACCTCTCGGCCGAGGCGATCCGGCTCGGCCGGCTGCTGGTCGAGCTGCTGCCCGGCGCCGAGGCCGCGCCCGAGGCGCTGGGCCTGCTGGCGCTGATGCTGCTGCACGATGCGCGCCGTGCCGCGCGCACCTCGGCGCAGGGCGAGATCGTGCTGCTCGACCAGCAGGACCGCGGCCTCTGGCACCGCGCGCAGATCGAGGAGGGCGCCGCGCTGGTGGAGCGCGCGCTGCGCTCGCGCCGCTTCGGCCCCTATGCGCTGCAGGCCGCGATCGCCGCGGTCCATGCCGAGGCCGAGCGTGCCGAGGCCACCGACTGGCCGCAGATCGTCGGCCTCTACGACGTGCTGCTGCGGCTCGATCCCTCGCCCGTGGCCGAACTCAACCGCGCGGCCGCGATCGCGATGCGCGACGGCCCGGCCGCGGGCCTGGCGCTGGTGGATGCGCTGTTCGCACGCGGCGAGCTGGCCGACTACCACCTCGCGCATGGCGCGCGGGCCGAGCTGTGCCGCCGCCTCGGCCGGCTCGGCGAGGCGCGCGGCGCCTACGAGCGCGCGCTCGCGCTGGCCCGGCAGCAGCCCGAGCGCCAGTTCCTCGCGCGGCAACTGGCGTCCTTGCCCGGCTAGAAAAATAGTTGCACTTCGTCGCGCCCGCATGTCGATCCGGCGCCTCGCCAATCGACCAGTGGTGTCCTCATTCCATCCGAAAGGAGATTCCGCATGAAATACCTCTGCCTCGTCCACTGCGACCCGGCCCTGTTCGCCACCCTGTCGCCCGACGAGCGGCGCGCGCTCGACGAAGACTCGATGGCCTACGACCGCGAGCTCGAGAAGAACGGCCACTTCATCGCCGCCGACGTGCTGGCGAACGCCAGGTCCGCCAAGGTCGTGCGCGTGCGCGACGGCAAGGCCTCACATGTCGACGGGCCGTTCGCGGAGGTGCGCGAGCAGCTCTGCGGCTTCATCCTGATCGAGGCGCGCGACCTCAACGTCGCGATCCAGCTCGCGGGCCACATCCCGATGGCGCGCCACGGCAGCATCGAAGTCCGTCCGATCCAGAGCATGGACGCCGCCGAGGGGAATGCCGCATGAAGTACCTTTGCCTGATCTACGAAACCGAGGCTCCGCCGCACGACATGGCGCACTACATCCAGGAACACATCGACTACGACGCGCAATTGCGCGCGCGCGGCCAGCTGGTCGAGGCCGAGGCCCTGCAGCCGGCCGAGACCGCCACCACCGTGCGCATGCGCCGCGGCCGGCTGTCGGTGACCGACGGCCCCTTCGCCGAGACCAGCGAACAGCTCGGCGGCTTCTACCTGGTCGAGGCCGGCAGCGAGGACGAAGCCCTGCGGATCGCGGCCGGCATCCCGTCCGCGCGCAACGGCTGCATCGAGCTGCGGCCGATCCTCTCGTTCGGCCCCGGCCCCGAAGGCCCTCGATGAGCGGCGCCGCGCCGCCGCGCGCCACGGTGCGCGAATGGACCGGCCTGGCCGTCATCGCGCTGCCGTGCATGCTCTATTCGATGGACCTCACGGTGCTGAACCTCGCGATCCCCGCGATCAGCGAGGCGCTCAAGCCCACGGCGGCGCAGCTGCTGTGGATCGTCGACATCTACGGCTTCCTGGTCGCGGGCCTGCTGGTCACCATGGGCACGCTGGGCGACCGCATCGGGCGGCGCCGGCTGCTGCTGATCGGTGCCGTGGCCTTCGGCCTGGCCTCGGTGCTGGCGGCCTTCTCGAACAGCGCCAACATGCTGATCGCCACCCGCGCGCTGCTCGGCGTGGCCGGCGCGACCTTGGCGCCGTCCACGCTCTCGCTGATCCGCAACATGTTCCTCGACCCGCGTCAGCGCACGCTGGCCATCGGGGTCTGGATCTCGAGCTTCTCGGCGGGCGCGGTCATCGGCCCGGTGGTCGGCGGCGTGCTGCTCGAGTACTTCTGGTGGGGCTCGGTGTTCCTGGTCGGCGTGCCCGTGATGGTGCTGCTGCTGGTGCTCGGCCCCGTACTGCTGCCCGAGTACCGCGACCCCGAGGCCGCGCGGCTCGACCTCGCGAGCGTGGCGCTGTCGCTGGGCGCGGTGCTGCCGGCCATCTACGGCGTGAAGCAGACGGCCGAGCACGGCGCGAGCGCGCTGTCGCTCGCCGCCATCGCGGTGGGGCTGGCCATCGGCTGGCTGTTCGTGCGGCGCCAGCGCCGGCTGGCCGATCCGATGATCGACCTGCGGCTGTTCCGCGCGCCGGCCTTCAGCGTGGCGCTGGGCGCCTACATGTTGTCGTGCTTCGTGATGTTCGGGCTGTTCCTCTACGAAGCCCAGTACCTGCAGATGGTGCTCGGGCTGTCGCCACTGCAGGCCGGCCTGTGGAGCGTGCCCAGCGCGGGCGCCTTCATCGTCGGCTCGATGGCGGCGCCCGCGCTCACGCGGCGCGTGCGGCCGGTGCATGCGATGACGGGCGGACTCGTGGTCGCGGCACTGGGCTTCGCGCTGCTGGTCGCGCTGCCGGTGCAGGGCGGCCTGGCGCTGCTGGTGGGCAGCATGGTCGTGTCCTCGCTCGGACTGGCGGTCGTGTTCACGCTGTCGACCGACCTGGTGGTGGGCAGCGCGCCGCCAGAGCGCGCGGGCGTGGCCTCGGCGATCTCGGAGACCAGTTCCGAATTCGGCGGCGCGCTGGGCATCGCCATCCTCGGCAGCGTGGGCGCGGCGGTCTACCGCGCCATGATGGCCGACGCCGTGCCCGCCTCGCTCGGCGATGCCGCCGCGGTCGAGGCCGCGCGCAGCACGCTCGGCGGTGCCGTGGCGCTGGCGGGGCAGCTCGGCGGTGCGGCCGGTGCCGAACTGCTGGCCGATGCGCGCACGGCGCTGCTGCGCGGCTTGCACCTGATGGCCGGCATCGGCGTGGTGGTGCTGCTGGCCATCGCGGCGCTGCTGGCCGTGGTCATGCGCCGCTCGGGACAAACCCGGCCCGCCGCGGCCGATGCGTTGCCCTGAGGCCGGGCCGGGCCCATACTGGCCGCGTCACCGAACGAACCCCACGGAGAGTCCATGAGCAACGAACTGCGCAAGAAGCTGCACGACCTCGCGGAGCTGGTCGACAACACGCCCGATCCGCAGGCCCGCGCGATCGTCGAGGCGATCCGGCTGCAGACCGCGGTGCTCAACGAGCGGCTGTTCGCGATCGAGCTGCAGCTCGGCACGCTGGCGCGGCGGCTCGAAGGCGCGACCGAATAGGCCGCGCGGGCATTGCCCTCGGGCATTCGGGCGCCGCGCCGCCCGGCCCCGCATTGCGGGGGATAATCCCCGCCCATGAGCGGCAACACCTTCGGACATCTCTTCGCGGTCACCAATTTCGGGGAATCCCACGGCCCGGCCATCGGTTGCGTGATCGACGGCTGCCCCCCGGGCATGGCGCTCAGCGAAGCCGACATCCAGGCCGACCTCGACCGCCGCCGTCCCGGCACCAGCCGCCACGTCACCCAGCGCAACGAGCCCGACGCGGTGCAGATCCTCTCGGGCGTGTACGAGGGCAGGACCACCGGCACCCCGATCGCGCTGCTGATCCAGAACACCGACCAGCGCAGCAAGGACTACGGCCAGATCGCCCAGCAGTTCCGCCCGGGCCACGCCGACTTCACGTACCACAAGAAGTACGGCATCCGCGACCCGCGCGGCGGCGGACGCTCCTCGGCCCGGCTCACCGCGCCCACGGTCGCGGCCGGCGCGGTCGCCAAGAAGTGGCTGGCCGAGAAGTACGGCATGGTGTTCCGCGGCTGCATGACGCAGATCGGCGAGATCGCGATCCCCTTCGAGAGCTGGGACCACGTGCCGAACAATCCCTTCTTCGCGCCGATCGCCGACGTGAGCGCGCTCGAGGACTACATGGACCGGCTGCGCAAGGCCGGCGACTCCTGCGGCGCGCGCGTGCGCGTGACCGCCACCCGCGTGCCCGTCGGCCTCGGCGAGCCGCTCTACGACAAGCTCGATGCCGACATCGCCTACGCGATGATGGGCCTCAATGCCGTGAAGGCGGTCGAGATCGGCGCCGGCTGGGACAGCGTGACGCAGCGCGGCACCACCCATGGCGACTCGATCACGCCGACCGGCTTCCTGAGCAACAACGCGGGCGGCATCCTCGGCGGCATCAGCTCGGGGCAGGACCTCGAGGTCAGCATCGCGATCAAGCCCACCAGCTCGATCATCAGCCCGCGCCAGTCGATCGACGTGAACAACAACCCGGTCGAGGTGGTCACCAAGGGCCGCCACGACCCCTGCGTGGGCATCCGCGCGACGCCGATCGCCGAGGCGCTGCTCGCGCTGGTCGTGATGGACCATGCGCTGCGCCACCGCGCGCAGTGCGGTGACGTGCAGGGCGACAACGAGAAGACCCAGGCCACGTCGCCGCAGGCGTCCTTCCTCTAGTGTCCACGGCGCCACCCGTGGCCGGGCGCGGCCACCTGTTGGCGTTCGCTGGCCTGTCGGCCAGCTATTTCGCGCACATCGGCTTCTTCAATCCCTACCTGCCGCTGTGGCTCAAGGACCTGGGGTTGCCGATCTTCACCATCAGCCTGCTGGCCTCGGTGCAGTCGGTCACGCGCGTGTTCGCGCCCTATGCCTGGGGTGCGCTCAGCGACCACACGGGCCAGCGCGTGCTGCTGCTGCGCATCAGCGCGGCGATCGCGCTGCTGAGTTCCTTCGGCCTGTGGTGGAACGGCGGCGCGTGGTGGCTCGCGCTGGTGCTGCTGCTGATGTTCACCCACACCAGCTCGATGATGTCGCTGACCGAGGCCGCCATGGCGCACCTCGTGGCCGGCGACTGGGGCCGCTACGGGCGCATCCGGCTGTGCGGCTCGGCCGGTTTCCTGGTCACGGTGTTCGTCGCGGGCGAGTGGTTCGACCGCTTCGGCATGAAGCACTTCCCGGCCTGGGCCGCCGGCACCTTGGCCGTGGTGCTGCTCGCCACCCTGCGCCTGCCCGACAGCCGCGAGCCCGTGGCCGCGCACGACGCGCCCGGCGAACCCATCGGCCCGGTGCTGCGCAACCGCGTCGTGCAGTGGTTCTTCGCCGCGCTGTTCTTCCAGGTGATGTCGCACTTCTCGGTCTATGCCTTCTTCTCGCTCTACCTCGATTCGCTCGGCTACGGCAAGAGCACCATCGGCCTGCTGTGGGCGCTGTCGGTGGTCGCGGAGATCGTCTGGTTCTTCCTGCAGGGCCGGCTGATCGGACTGCTGCCGATGCCGCGCTGGATGCTGGTGTGCGGCATCGCGGCCGTCGCGCGGCTGGGCCTGACCGCCGGCCTCGGCGGCTGGATCGCCGCGCTGGTCGTGGCCCAGTGGCTGCACGCGCTGAGCTTCGCGGCCCACCACACCACCTGCATCGCCGTGGTGTCGCGCCGCTTCCCGGGCCGACTGCGCGGACGTGGCCAGGCGCTGTTCACCGTCATCGGCTACGGCTTCGGCGGCGTGCTCGGCGTGCTGCTGGGCGGCGCGGTGGCGCAGGCCTTCGGCTACCGCACGATGTTCGCGCTGGCGGCGCTGCTCGCGGTGGCGGGGACCTTGTGCGCGTGGAAGGTGATGCGGCTGGAGGCCGCGGCGCGGCGCGAGGCGCCGCCAGCCGGCCTCAGATGAAGCGCACGCCCAGCGCCACCACCGTGGCCGCCAGCAGGTGGCCCGGGCCGGTGGGCAGACTGGGCTCGGCCAGCGGACGCCGCAACAGCCGCACGGCCAGCGCCAGCACCAGGGTCGTCAGCAGGAACACGCCGTAGACCGTCGGCAGCGCCGACCAGCCGAACCACGCGCCCGCTACAGCGAAGGCCTTGAAGTCGCCGTGGCCCATCGCGTCCTGCCCGGTCTGCCGCCGTATCAGCAGGGTCGCGAGCCAGGGCACGAGGTAGCCCGCCGCAGCGCCGATGACCTGCGCGGAGGCGTTGCCGGTGTACGCGTGGTACAGCAGGCCGATCCAGAGCAGCCGGTAGACGATCCAGTCGGGCAGCACGCGGTGCCGCAGGTTGATCGCCGTGAGCAGCACCCAGCCCAGCAGCAGGATGCACAGGAAGGTGGTCTGCAGCGATACGCCGCGCGCCAGTGCCAGCCCCAGGCAGAGCAGGGCGCCCGATGCGATCAGCGCGATGCGGCTCTTGCGCGGCAGCTTGAGGTCATCGGGCGAAGCGAGCAGCGGCCGGTAGTTCTGGTGGTCGAGGGCCCAGACGCGGTGCAGCTCGAGCGGGATGCGGCGTATCCATGGCAGCAGCAGGCCGGCCGTGGCGGCGCCGCCGGCGATGGCATAGGCAACGAGGAATCCGATGTCGTCTGTGGGCATGGCGAGGCGGTGTTCGAGAAAAAGGGGAGTGAGTCGTCAGGCCATGACGTCGATGCCCGCGGCATGCAGGCCATACACGGCCAGCGCGAGCAGCCAGGAGAACGCCATGCCGAAGAACAGCAGCAAGCCGAGCTGCGTTGCCAGGGGTGGCCAGCGCTTCATCAGCGGCGTGCGCTCCAGCAAGGCCTGCAGCAGGAAGCTGCCGTTGCTGCCCGGAAACGGCAGCAGGTTGACGGCGGCGAACTTGGCGGCGACGAGCGCGAGCAGCGTCGGAAACGGCGAGGCGGTCGCGACATCGCTGGCCGACCGCAGCAGACGCTGCGCCTCGCCGAAGGGCTCGAAGCCCCCCGCGATGCATTGCGCGAACCCGCTGGCGAAGGTCGCCAGGCCCTCGGACTGCAGCACCGCCACGGCCAGCACCAGCAGCGCGAACGGGCCGGCCGCGCCGATCGCCAGTCGGGTCGCGAGCGGCTGCAGATCGAGGGCGTCATGCGCCTTGCCCGACTCGACCGGCTCGGTGCGCGTGTCCTTGAGGATCAGTTGGCCGCCGACCGGCAGCGTCCTGATCCGCAGCCGGCCCGCGTGCAGCAGCGTGGGGCCGAGGCCGTAGCTGAACTCGCGGATCGGGATGCCGAAGCGTGTGGCTGCGAGGGCGATGGCGCCGAGATGGATGGCGACACAGAGCGCGACGGCGAGGAGGAGCCAGTGCATGCCGTATCGATCCGGCCGCTCACCAGGGGCGCAGTGCCAGCACGATCTCCGACGGCACGGTGCCATCGTCGGTCAGCGGCAGGCGGCCCGTTTTCTGGATGGCGCGCAGCGCGATGGCATCCCATTCCTTCACACCGCTGGCCTTGGACAACCTGGCGCCGCTGATGAGGCCGTCGGGCGTGAGGCTCACCGTGTACTCGGCAACGGGATTGCCTGGAACACTCTTGGTGAGCACGATGTTGGGCCGGATCAAGGCGTTGACCCGCGCGCCGTAGCTCGAGGACGACGCGGCCGGCGGAACCACTGGCTTGCCCGCGGCCGTTGCGGTCGCGCGGGTGGGATCGGTGGGGTCAAGCCTGAAATCGATCGTGGCCTGGTACCACTCGTTCGGGCTGCTCTCCGGGTAGTTCCTGGTCAGCACCCTTGCCATGCGCACCGCGTCGAGCGCCGCGTTGTCCAGGCGCTGGAAGCCGGACCCGCGCAGCACGATCATTTCGACGACCTCGCCTGCCGGACCTGTCCGGATCTTGAGCGTGACCGTGCCTTTCTCGCCCAGCCGCTTCGATGTGGCGGGGTAGATGGGGTACGGCGGGTGCGTGTATCGCGCCTCCTGCGGCTCATGCGTCGCCGTGATGAGCTCGGGTGCCGGGATCGCATTGGCTCCGATGCCCGAGCCGATGGACGGCGCCGGCACGCTCGACCGAGCGGTGCGCGGGGCCTGCGTTCTGGCGATGTCGGCGGGCGGTTCTTCCTTCCAGTTGAATGCCGCCTTCAGCAGCGCGAACACCAGCACGCCCACGAAGAAGATCGCGAACCACACCGTCAGCCGCGATGCGCTGATCGAGCCGCTGTGCGCGCTCGCGGCCGAGGGATGGCTCTGGAGCGTGCCGCGCGAGAGTTTCGCTTCGCGCTCGCGCCAGGCCTCGATGTTCGAGATGTCCATCGTCAGCCGCAGCCAGGTCGGATAGGTGGCGGCCGCATGCACCACCCGCCCCAGGCCCAGCGCCAGGGCCTGCGGTCCGGGATCGGCGGTGCGGCGCAGCAGCTCGAGGTAGTGCCGCTGCGCATCGCGATCGTCGGGCGCCTGCTGCCCCTGCGCATCCTGCTCGACGATCGCGCGGTCCACCACCTGCCCGGCCTGTCCCAGCCGCAGCAACCGCGCCGAGTCGGCGCGCCAATCGAAGAAAACGAGCGCGGCCTCGAACAGGTGCTCGTGGCCGGGCCGCCAGCCGCAGGCCAGCAGGTGGGCGATGTTGGCCTCGAACAGGAAGCGCGCGTCCATGTCGAGCAGGCGCGGGTCCTCGAGCGTGTGTTCGAGCAGCGCGGTGGCTTCGGGGACGCTGCGCAGCGGCGCCTGCTGCAGCCGGGTGTCGAGCGCGACGAGGATGTCGCGCACGGGGTCGGCGCGCGGTTCGGCGGGGGCCGGGGGCGGCGCCGGTTCGGGGGCGGTCTCGACCACGGCTTCGGGCGGGGAGGGCGGCGGGGGCGGCGCTTGCGCCGCCTCGGCCTCCTGCACGTCCCGCGCCTGCCGCGCCCAGTGCAACGCGGCCTCGTAAGCCTCTCGCAACTGCTGGAACTGCAGCGGTTGCGCCGCCTGGTCGATCTGCTTGAGCTGCACCGCATAGGCGCGCCGCACGGCGCGCTCGTCGGCATCGGCGCGCAGGCCGAGCTCGAGCAGGAAGCCGGGGACCTCGGTCATGGTCGTCGCCCCGCTTCAATCGGCCAGCGGGCCGTCGCGTTCGATCTGCTCCAACTGCTCCTGGAACTGGCGCTGCATCGCCGCGATCTGCCGCTTGTCCTGCAGCGCCAGCACGCGTTCGAATTCGGCGATGCGGATGCCCAGCCACTCGCGCACGTCGCCGCGCAGCTGCTGGTAGATGCGCTCGGCGCGCGCCAGCAGGGTGCGGTTCTCGATGCGGTCGCGCGGATGAATCTTGAGCGCGCTCAGCGCCGCCAGCCGCTCCTTGATCTCGGCCTCGCTCAGCAGGCCCGGGTTGCCCTCGATCAGCAGGCTGAAGGTCTCCTGCGTCTTCTGCACCGTGGCCTCGACCTGCAGCAGGCCGTTGACGTCGTAGGTGAAGCGCACCTCGACCGCGGCATCGCCCGGGGACGCTCCCGCGCCCAGGCTCGGCAGCGGCACGTGCAGGGTGCCCAGGTGCACGTTGTCGCGCACCATGCGCGACTCGCCCTGGAACACGTGCAGGTCGACCGAGGTCTGGTTGCCCGAATTCGGCACGTAGCTCTTCGAGCGGCTCACGGGCACCGTGCTGTTGCGCTCGATGATCGGGTCGAAGTGGCCGTGCGTCACCGTGGTGTCGCTGAGCCAGCGGCTGACCGCCACGCCCAACGAGTAAGGCGCCACGTCGGTCATCACCACTTCCTTGAGCGCCGCGTCGCGCGCCTTCAGACCGGCCTGTACCGCCGCGCCGAGCGCCACCACCTCGTCGGGATTGAAGTCGATCGAGGGGAAGCGGCCGAACATGGTGGTGGCCAGGCGCCGCACCACCGGCATGCGGGTGGCGCCGCCGGCCAGCACTACCGCGTCGAGCTCGCCGGCGCGCAGGTTGGCATCGCGCAGCGCGCGCTCGACGGGCGCGCGCAGCCGCTTGAGCAACGTGGCGCAGGCCTGCTCGAGCGTGCCTTCGTCGAGCGCCAGCCGGTGTTGCGCCGCCTCGTGCGCGACCACGATCTCGGCGGTCGGCTGCGTGCTCAGCGCGCGCTTGGCGGCCTCGGTCTGCGCGGCCAGGCGCTGCATGAAGTGGGCATCGGTGCGCAGGCTGGCCGGCAGCTTGTTGCGTTCGAAGAAGAGCGCGATCAGCGCCTCGACGAAGTCCTCGCCGCCCAGGAAGTTGTCGCCCGCCGAGGCGCGCACCTCCATCACGCCCTCGAACATCTCGAGGATCGACACGTCGAAGGTGCCGCCGCCGAGGTCGAACACCAGGAAGCGGGTTTCGGCGCGCATGTCGTGCATGCCGTAGGCCAGCGCGGCGGCCGTCGGCTCGTTGAGCAGCCGCTCGACCTTCAGGCCCGCGAGCTCGCCCGCGGCGCGCGTGGCCTTGCGCTGGGCATCGGAGAAATAGGCCGGCACGGTGATCACCGCCTCGGTGACCGGCTCGCCGAGCATCGCCTCGGCATCGGCCTTGAGCGAGCGCAGCACCAGCGCCGACAGTTCCTCGGGCCGGAACTCGCGCTTGCCCAGCCGCATCGTCTTGTTGCTGCCCATGTAGCGCTTGAACACCGCGGCCGTGCGCTCGGGGTGCGTCTGCAGCCGCTCGCGCGCCGCCTTGCCGACCAGCACCGAATCGTCCTCGTCGATGCTGACGCACGACGGCGTCAGGTACTCGCCGAGCCCGTTGGGCACCAGCACGGAAGCGCCATCCCGCCACACCGCCGCCAGGCTGTTGGTGGTGCCCAGGTCAATTCCAACGATCATTCTTCTCGCCCCTTCGCGGGTCCCTCTTCTGTTGCCCTCCATCGTATGCGAAGGGCGTGTGGACCGGGTGTCCGCGAAGGGGCGCGGGCCGCGCGGGCGGCCCGCCGGGGGGCTACTTCTTCTTGCCGCCCTTGGCCGCCTTCTGCGGCTTGACCACCACCGCCGACACCGCCGGATCGCTGCTGCGCCTGGCCTTGCCCGATTGCTTCTCGAAGCGCGCGAAGTACTCCGAGGCCAGCTTGCGCAGCGAGCGCCCGATGTTGGCGTAGTCGTACTCGTTGAGGTTGGCCAGCGAGACCCGACCCGAGGCATGCTTGCCGCCGAAGCCGCGGCCCGGCAGCAGCACGATGCCGGTCTCCTCGGCGATGCGGAACAGCGCCTCGTTGGGCTGCAGCTGGGTCACGATCCAGTCGCCGAAGCGCTCGCCGTGCATCTGGGTGGCGATCTCCTGCAGGTCGAGCAGGTGGTAGTAGCTCACCGAGTTCGGGTCGGCCGACAGCGGCAGCCCGAGCTCGCGGTAGAGCGCCTCCTTGCGCCGCTTCACGATGCGCTTCATCGCGTGCTTGTAGGCCTCGGGTTCGTCCATCAGGCAGAACAGCGAGAACATCACCATCTGCGCCTGCACCGGCGTCGACAGGCCGGCCGTGTGGTTGAGCGCCACGGTGCGGCTGTCGGCCACCAGCCGGTCGATGAACTTGAGCCGACGCGGCTCGGTGGTGATCGAGCTGTAGCGCGCGTCGAGTTCCTTCAGCGCCGCCTCGGGCAGGGCCGCGATCTGGTGGTCGAGCACGTTGTCCTCGTGCGTGGCCACCACGCCCATGCGCCAGCCGGTGGCACCGAAGTACTTCGAGAACGAATACACGAGGATGGTGTTGCGCGGGCAGATCGCGAACAGCGAGCGGAAGTCGTCGGCGAAGGTGCCGTAGACGTCGTCGGTGAGGATGATCAGGTCGGGCCGCTGCTTGACGATGTCGGCGATGTAGCCCAGCACCTCGTCGCTGATCTTCACCGAGGGCGGGTTGCTCGGGTTGCACAGGAAGAAGGCCTTGACCTTCGGGTCGAGCAGCTTCTGCAGCTCCTTCTTCGTGTACTGCCAGCCGTTCTCGGACGGCGCGTCGATCAGCGCCTCGATCAGCTGGTAGTCGTTGAGGTGCGGGATCTCGATGTAGGGCGTGAAGATCGGCATGCCCAGCGCGATGGTGTCGCCGGGTTTGAGCAGGTTGTTCTCGCGCAGGCTGTTGAACAGGTAGGTCATGGCGGCGGTGCCGCCTTCCACCGCGTACATGTCGAACCTGCCGACGAAGGGATGGGTGCCGATCATCTCCTTGTGGATGTACTGGCCCACGATGATTTCGCTGAGCCGCAGCATGCGGTCGGGCACCGGGTAGTTGCAGCCCAGGATCGCCTCGCACATCTCGTAGATGAAGTCGCCGGCCGACAGGCCGAGCTGGTCGCGCACGTACGACACGGCGGCCTCGATGAAGCGCACGCCGGGCCGGCCCGCGTTGGCCTTGGTGAAGATCTCGAAGCGCGCCTCGATGCCCTCGCGCTGCGGGAAGCCGCCCACGCCCTCCATGTAGACGAAGGAGCGCTCGCTCTCGGTCATGGCGAATTCGCCGAACGCGAAGAAGCCGTGGCGCGGCGTCGTCGCGAGGAAGTTCGGATTGCCGCGCCCCGCGTTGAGCATCAGGCGGTCGCCCTGGCTGGCCACCTGGATCAGCGCGTCCTTGAGTTCGAAGGGGCTCAGGCCGCTGAGTTTTTTCACGTCGCCGAAATCCATGGAAAGGCTCCTTGGTTGTGAGTAAGGCAGGAAAGGAAGAAGAGGGAGGGCGTGCTCAGACCAGCGCGACGATCAGCGGCCCGAGCAGCGTGAGGAACACGTTGGCCAGCGCGTAGGTGATCGCGAAGGGCACGGTGGGGATCGAGTTCTCGGCCTTGTCGAGCACCTCGCCGAAGGCCGGGTTGGCGCTGCGCGAGCCGCTGAGCGCGCCCGCGAAGATCGCGGTGTTGGCATAGCGCAGCACGTAGCGGCCGAACAGCATCGTGAGGATCATCGGCACGATGGTCACGACCACGCCCACGCCGAAGATCGTGAGCCCGTGCTGCTTGACGGTCTGCACCGCCTGCAAGCCCGACGACAGCCCCACCACCACCACGAAGCCGGCCAGGCCCAGGTCCTTGAGCAGTTGCACCGCGCTGGGCGGCAGCGCGCCGAAGGTCTGGCGCCGCGCGCGGTACCAGCCGAACAGCAGGCCCGAGAGCAGGGCGCCGCCGCCGGCACCGAGCGTGAGCGGAATGCTGCCGATCTTCGCGCTCAATAGGCCCACCAGCAGGCCGACCACCAGGCCCGCGCCGAGGTAGACGAAGTCGGTCTTGGCGCTCGGCACGATCACGTCGCCGACGATCGCGGCCACGCGCTTGACGTCCTGCTCGGCGCCGAAGATCGTGACCACGTCGCCGGCCTGCACCACGGTGTCGGGCTGCATCGGCAGCACCTGGCCCATGCGGCTGAGCTGCACCACGAAGATGCCGTGGCGCACGCCACCCGCGGTGGCCTCGCGGATCTGTGCCACGGTCTTGCGCTCGAAGTCCTTGTTGGTCAGCACGATGTCGCGCTTGTGCATGGTGAGTTCCATGCCCTCGACCGCGTAGACCTCCTTGCCCAGCAGCGGCGCGCTCGCCACCACGGCGTCGCGCCGGCCCACGGCCAGCACGATGTCGCCGCGGCGCAGCGCGAGCGTGGGGCTGACCTCGACGAAGCGGCCGTCGCGTTTCACGCGCTCGATGGTGATGGTGGTGGCCGGGTCGGCGTTCTCGATGTCGGCCACGGTGCGCTGCGGGTCGGCCGTGAGCTCGTAGATGCGGCCCACCAGCGAGGGCGCGGCTTCCTCCTGGTCGGCGCCCAGCACCTTCACGCCGGCCTGCATCGCGGTCTCGGCCGCGATCGCGTCGTCGCGGATGGTGCGGCCCATGAACTTGGGCAGCAGGTTGACGCAGACGATGATCGCGCCGAAGGAGCCGAAGACGTAGGTCACGGCATAGCCGATCGCCACGTTGGCCTGCAGCCGCGCGGTCTCGGCCGCGTCGAGGCCGAGCTTGGCGATCGCGTCGCCGGCCGTGCCGATGATGGCCGACTGCGTGAGGCCGCCGGCCGCCACGCCGGCCGCCAGGCCCTTGTCGAGTCCGAACCACTTGGCCATGACCACCACGGTGGCCAGGCCGGTGGCGGCCATCACCGCGGCCAGGATGATCTCCTTGATCGACTGCCGGCCCAGCGAGCTGAAGAACTGCGGCCCGCTCTCGAAGCCCACCGCGTAGATGAAGAGCGCGAACAGCACGGCCTTCACGCCGGCGTCGACCTGCACGCCGACCTGGCTCACGATCACCGCCACCAGCAGCGAGCCCGCCACGCCGCCGAGCTGGAACTTGCCGAACTTGATCTTGCCGATCCAGTAGCCGACCGCCAGCGAGAGAAAGAGCGCCATCTCGGGCGACTTCTTGAATGTTTCGTGCAGCCATTCCATGGATCAGCTCCTTCGAGGTTGAGTCTTCATTTCGCCGCGTGCTGCACCAGCCCGGCCAGCGCGACGATCAGCGGTCCCATCAGCGGCAGCACCACGTTCGAGATCGCATAGGTGATGGTGTAGCCCAGCAGCGGCGTGGCATTGCCGGCCGCGTTCTGCACCGCGCTGAGGGCCGGCGTGCTGCACTGCTGGCCCGCGATCGCGCCCAGCAGCACCGGCGCCTCGAGCTTGAGCAGCCGGTGGCCGATGAACAGCGACAGGCTCGCCGGCACCACCGCCACGGCCACACCGACCAGCGGCAGCGCCACGCCGAATTTCTTGATCAGCGCCAGCGCCTGCGGTCCCGAGGCCAGGCCGACGCAGGCGATGAAGGTGGCCAGGCCCAGGTCCTTCATCAGCGCCAGCGCATCGGGCGGCACGCTGAGCCGGTGCGGGTTCTTCGCCTGGTACCAGCCGAAGGCCAGGCCGGTGAGCAGCGCGCCGCCACCGGTGCCGAGCGAGAACGGAATGCCGCCGAGCTTGACGCTGAAGCCGCCGATGAAGACGCCGAGCAGGATGCCCGCGGCTGCGAAGCTGATGTTGCTGCGCGTCGAGGCCAGCACGCGGTCGCCGGCCAGCGGCAGCGCGCGCGCCACCTCGTCGACCGGGCCGTAGAGCTGGAGCACGTCGCCGCGCGCGAGCCGCAGGTCGCCCAGCAGCGGCATCGCATGGCGGTCGCGCGCCACGCCCGTGACCTGCACCGAGGGTGGCAGCGCCGCGGCCAGTTCGCGCAGCTCGCGGCCGAACCACTCGCGCCGGTTCAGCACCGCCTCGGTGGTCTCGACCACCGCGTCGAAGGCCGTGGTGTCGGCGAACTCGCGGCCCAGCAGCTCGGCCACGTTGACCAGGGCCGCGCGGCGGCCGATGGCCAGCACCCGGTCGTGGGCGCGCAGCCGCAGCGCGGGTTCCACCGCCAGGCTCTGGCCGGCGCGCAGCACGCGCTCGATGTGGGCCTGGCCGCCGAGGATCGCCGCCAGCTCGCCGATCGAGCGGCCGCGTCCCGTCGTCACCTCGAACACGCGGCCGACCATCTCGGGCACCGCGCTCGCGGCG
This sequence comes from Variovorax sp. GW821-FHT09B05, assembly GCF_059418265.1. Lineage (NCBI taxonomy): Bacteria > Pseudomonadati > Pseudomonadota > Betaproteobacteria > Burkholderiales > Comamonadaceae > Variovorax > Variovorax sp. GW821-FHT09B05. The sequence continues at coordinate 404,471 of NZ_JBWKPN010000007.1, read as the reverse complement.
CCGGGATCGTCGCCGCCGCCACCCATGGTCTTCCACAGGCGATCGGCCTCGGCGCGCAGGTCCACGCGCAGCAGCAGCGGGAATATCTGGCTCGTGAAGACCACGATCGCGATCAGCCCGAACACGTAGGTGATCGAGTAGGCCGTGACCACGTTGGCCTGCAGCTGCTGCATGTCCGCCGCGGGCAGGCCGAGCTTGGAGATCGCGTCGGTGGCCGTGCCCACCACCGCCGATTCGGTGGCCGCGCCGGCCATCAGCCCGGCGGCCGTGCCCTGGTCGAGCGACAGCAGCACGGTGGCGCCCAGCACCAGCGCGAGCACCGCCACCACCTCGACCAGGCACAGCAGGCCCAGGCGCAGGCCCTTGGCGTCGAGGTTGGCGAAGAACTGCGGGCCGCCCGCATAGCCGAGCGCGAAGATGAAGAGCATGAAGAACACGTTCTTCACGCTGTCGTCGATCCGGATGCCGAGCTGGCCGACCACCAGCGCGGCGATCAGGGTGCCGCAGATGCCGCCGAGCTGGATCGGTCCGAAGCGGATGGCGCCGACGGCATGGCCGATGGCGAGCACGAGGAACAGCGCGATTTCGGGCTGGGTTCTCAGCAGTTCGACGACCTCGCCACTCACGCGTGCTTGACCTCCAGATGCTGAGTCATTCTGTCGGTAATGCGAGTAAATGCAAGTAACTGTTTCGTTTGACAGGCGTCCAAATCCTGGGCTGCGCGCCGAATCCTTGACGTTTCCTGTGCGGGTTTTCGATAACTAAATCATCTTGATTTAGTCCTTTCCTTCGCCGATAGTCCGCTGGCGCCCGGCCCGGCGACGCCCTCCGCGTGGCGACCCGGCCGGATTCCGAGAACCAACAGGGCGGTCCGATCCAGCCGCCCGCCCAAGGAGAGACAACCCATGCCCCGCATCCGCTGCATCCTGGCCCTGGCGGCCGCGTCCGTCGCCGCATCCGCCGCCTTCGCCGCCGGCGAACCCGTGATCGGCCTGGTCACCAAGACCGAGACCAACCCCTTCTTCGTGAAGATGAAGGAGGGCGCGCAGGAAGAGGCGAAGAAGCTCGGCGCCAAGCTGCTGTCGGGCGCGGGCAAGGCCGACGGCGACAACGCGGGCCAGATCACGGCGATGGAGAACATGATCGCGGCCGGCGCCAAGACCATCCTGATCACGCCGAGCGACGCCAAGGCCATCGTGCCGGCGATCAAGAAGGCGCGCGACAAGGGGATCATGGTGATCGCGCTCGACAGCCCGGCCGATCCGCCCGAGGCCACCGACGCGCTGTTCGCCACCAACAACTACACGGCCGGCGTGCTGATCGGCGAATACGCCAAGGCCGCGATGGCCGGCAAGACGCCGAAGATCGTCGCGCTCGACCTGCTGCCGGGCCACCCGGTGGGCGCGCAGCGCCACAACGGCTTCATGAAGGGCTTCGGGCTGGCCGCGAACGACGCCAAGTCGAACGAGCTCTCGAAGGCGCCCGAGATCGTCTGCATGGCCGACAGCTTCGGCGACCAGGCCAAGGCCCAGACCGTGATGGAGAACTGCCTGCAGAAGGCGCCCGACGTGAACCTGGTCTACACCATCAACGAGCCCGCCGCGGCCGGTGCCTACAACGCGCTCAAGCGCGCGGGCAAGGAGAAGGGCGTGCTGATCGTCTCGGTCGACGGCGGCTGCCAGGGCATCAAGGACACCAACGCCGGCATCATTGCCGCGACCTCGCAGCAGTACCCGCTGAAGATGGCCGCGATGGGCGTGGCGGCAGGCGTCGAATTCGCCAAGACCGGCAAGAAGGCCTCGGGCTACGTCGACACCGGCGTGACCCTGATCGCGGGCAAGAGCGTGGCCGGCGTCGAGAGCAAGGACACCAAGACCGGCGCCGAGCTGTGCTGGGGCAAGAAGTAAGCAGACAGCCCCAGGGAGGCACATCGATGGCGAAATCCGCAACGCACCACATCCCGTGGGGCGCCCTCGGGCCGTGGCTGGCCCTGCTGGGTGCCTGCATCTTCTTCGCGACCCAGTCCGACCGCTTTCTCACCGGCGGCAACCTCTCGCTGATCCTGCAGCAGGTGATGGTGGTCGGCGTGATCGCGATCGGCCAGACGCTGATCATCCTCACGGCCGGCATCGACCTGTCCTGCGGCATGGTGATGGCGCTGGGCGGCATCATCATGACCAAGTTCGCCACCGAGCTCGGCCTGCCGGTGCCGGTGGCCATCCTCTGCGGCATCGGCGTGACCACGCTGTTCGGCCTGCTCAACGGCCTGCTGGTCACGCGCATCAAGCTGCCGCCCTTCATCGTGACGCTGGGCACGCTGAACATCGCGTTCGCGATCACGCAGCTGTATTCGTCATCGCAGACCATCACCGACCTGCCGGCCGGCCTCACGGGCCTGGGCACCACCTTCACCATCGGCAGCGCCGAGGTGGCGTGGGGCTCGGTGCTGATGGTGGCGCTCTACGGCCTCGCCTGGTTCGTGTTGCGCGAGACCGGCGCCGGCCGCCACATCTACGCGGTGGGCAACAACGCCGAGGCCACGCGGCTGGTCGGCATCCCGACGCAGCGCGTGCTGCTGGGCGTGTACGTGGCCGCGGGCGTGCTCTACGGCATCGCCTCGCTGCTGTCGGTGGCGCGCACCGGCGTGGGCGATCCGAACGCGGGCCAGACCGAGAACCTCGACGCCATCACGGCCGTGGTGCTGGGCGGCACCAGCCTGTTCGGCGGGCGCGGCATCGTGCTCGGCTCGCTGATCGGCGTGCTGATCGTGGGCGTGTTCCGCAACGGGCTCACGCTGATGGGCGTGTCGTCGATCTACCAGGTGCTGGTGACGGGCGTGCTCGTGATCCTCGCGGTGGCGGCCGACCAGCTCTCGCGCAAGGGGGCCCGCTGATGAACGCCGTGACGAACCCGAAGGTGGTGATGCAGGCCCGGGGGCTGGTGAAGCGCTACGGCCAGGTCACCGCGCTCGACGGCGTCGACTTCGAGCTGCGCGAGGGCGAGATCCTCGCGGTGATCGGCGACAACGGCGCGGGCAAGTCCTCGCTGATCAAGGCGCTGTCGGGCGCGATCGTGCCCGACGAGGGCCAGATCCTGCTCGATGGCCAGCCGGTGCAGTTCCGCAATCCGCTCGATGCGCGGCGGGCCGGCATCGAGACCGTCTACCAGGACCTGGCCGTCGCGCCCGCGATGACCATCTACGAGAACCTGTTCCTCGGCCGCGAGCTGCGCCGCCCCGGCTTCCTCGGCAACGTGCTGCGCATGCTCGACAAGAAGAAGATGCTGCTGGAGAGCGCGGCCCGCATGGCGGACCTCAAGGTCGGCATCCAGTCGATGACGCAGGCGGTCGAGACCCTCTCGGGCGGCCAGCGCCAGTGCGTGGCGGTGGCGCGCAGCGCGGCCTTCGCGCGCCACGTGGTCATCATGGACGAGCCCACCGCCGCGCTCGGCGTGAAGGAGGGCAACATGGTGCTCGAGCTGATCCGCCGCGTGCGCGACCGCGGCCTGCCCGTGGTGCTGATCAGCCACAACATGCCGCACGTGTTCGAGGTCGCCGACCGCATCCACGTCGCGCGCCTGGGCAAGCGCGCGGCCGTGCTCGATCCGAAGAAGATCAGCATGAGCGACACCGTGGCCGTGATGACCGGCGCCATGCTGCCGAGCGCCTTGCCCGCGGAGGCGCATGCCTGATGCCGCGCCAGTCGCGCGCATGCCCGACCTGCTGCGTCCGCGCGGCTCGAACCAGGTCGGCATGCGCCAGTTCAACGAGCGCACCGTGCTGCAGGCGCTGCGCGTGCACGGCAGCCTGCCCAAGGCCGACCTCGCGCGCCTCACCGGCCTGAGCGCGCAGACCATCGGGCTGATCACCGCGCGGCTCGAGGAGGACGGCCTGATCGTCAAGCAGAGCCGCGTGCGCGGCCGCATCGGCCAGCCCTCGGTGCCGCTCGCGCTCAACCCCGACGGCGCCTTCGCGATCGGCGTCAAGGTCGGCCGGCGCGGCGCCGAATGGCTGCTGATCGACTTCACGGCCCAGGTGCGCGAGCGCCATGCGATGGCCTACGACTTTCCCGACGCGGAAGCGCTGCTGCCCGCGATCGCGCAGCACACCCACCGGCTGCGCGACGGCCTCGGGCCGCTGGCCGCGCGCACCGTCGGCGTGGGGCTCGCCGCGCCTTTCCTGCTCGGCGGCTGGCACCGCACGCTCGGGCTGTCGAAGGCGCAGTCCGACCTGTGGAACGGCATGGACCTGGGCGCCGAGGTGCGCCAGCGCACCGACCTGCCGGTGATCTTCGCGCGCGACACGGTCGCGGCCTGCGTGGCCGAGCTGGTGAGCGGGCGCGGCCACGACCTGAAAAGCTTTCTCTACGTGTTCGTCGACACCTTCGTCGGCGGCGGCCTGGTGCTCAACTCGCACCTGCACGGCGGCGCGCACGGCAATGCCGGCGCGCTCGCATCGCTGCCGATGCAGCGCGTGCGCGGCGCCCAGCGTGATGGCGATGCCGACGCGGCGCCGCCGCAGCTGATCGCCGAGGCCTCGCTGTGGGAGCTCGAGCAGCGGCTGCAGCGCGAGGGCGTCGACCCCGACGCGGCCTACGACGAGCGCGCGCTGCAGCCGCCGTTCGCCGACGCCACCGCGGCCTGGCTTGCCTCGGCCGCCGAGGCGCTGGCCCATGCGATCGCGAGCGGCACCGCGATGCTCGACCTGGCCGACGTGGTGATGGACGGCTCGATGTCGCGCCCGCTGCAGCAGGCGCTGCTCGAGGCCACGCGCGCCGCGCTCGACGGCTGCAACTGGGAGGGCCTGTGGCGCCCGCAACTGCATGGCGGCCGCGTCGGCGCGCAGGCCTGCGCGCTGGGCGGCGCGATGCTGCCGCTGCACGCCAACTTCGCCCCCGACCATGACGTGTTCCTCAAGGCCGGTTGAAGGCCGGCCGGCAGGCGGGCATGCCCGAGAATCGGCGCATGCCCCACGCCGTCTCCCTGCTGCGCGCCGAACGCCTCGCGCGCAGCGTCAAACCCTTCCTGGCCCGTGGCGGCTTCAAGCGCGAACGCTGCGCCGGCTGCCGGCTCGCGCCCAGCCATTGCCTGTGCGCGCTGCGGCCCTCGATGGCGACGCGCGCGGGCGTCTGCCTGATCATGGGCGACATCGAGGCGCTCAAGCCCAGCAACACCGGCTGGCTGATCGCCGACGTGGTCGAGGACACCTTCGCCTTCGGCTGGTCGCGCACCGAGGCCGATCCCGCGCTGCTGGCCCTGCTGGCCGATCCGCAATGGCAGCCGTACGTGGTGTTTCCGGGGCAGTACGCCGCGCCCGGGCGGGTGGTGGAGACCGTCGCGCCGCCCGAGGCCTCGCAAGGCCACCCCGCGAAGCGCCCGCTGTTCGTGCTGCTCGACGGCACCTGGGCCGAGGGGCGCAAGATGTTCCGGCGCAGCACCTACCTCGCGCAGTTGCCGGTGCTGAGCCCGGTGCTCGCGCGCAGCACGCAGTACCGGCTGCGCCAGTCGGGCCGCGACGATCACCTCTGCACCAGCGAGGTCGCGAGCCTGTGCATGGAACTGGCCGGCGACGCGCTGGCCGCGCAGATCCTCGACGCCTACCTCGCGGTCTTCACCCACCACTACCTGCAGGCGAAGAACCAGTCGCCGATCGATGCGCAGGGCGAGGCGCATCGGCGCCTGCGGGCGCTGTCGGCCTTGCGGGCCTGAGGCCGGCCTGCAGCGCCATCCCGATCCCGAGCACCGCGACCAGCGTCACCGCCAGCAGCATGAAGGCCAGCGCCGCGCCGAAGGGCCAGTTGTTGAGCCCCACGAACTGCTGGTAGATCTCGGGCGTCATCATGCGAAAGCGCGGCCCGCCGATCAGTACCGGCGTGGCATAGGCATTCATGCAGAGGATGAACACCAGCGACATGCCCGCGATCACCCCCGGCATGGCCTGCGGCAGCACCACGCGGCGAAAGGCGGTGAAGGGCCGCGCGCCGAGGTTGGCCGCGGCCTCCTCGACGTTGCGCGGAATGCCCTCGATCACGCTGGCCAGCGTCATCACCATCAGCGGCAGCACGATCGTGACCATCACGCCCACCACCGCGGGCTGGTGGAACATCAGCTGCAGCGGCTCGCGCGCCAGCCCGCTCCATTGCGCCAGCGCATTGAACAGCCCGCTGTTGCCCAGCAGCGCCATCCAGCCGGCCGAGCGCACCACGTTGCCCACCATCAGCGGCAGGATGGTGGCCAGCGTGAGCCACATCTTCCAGCGCCGCGGCATGCGCGCCAGCGTGTAGCCCGCGGGCAGGCCGAGCAGCAGGGCGATGCCCGTGGTCAGCGCGGCCACCTTCAGCGTCACCCCCAGCACCTCGCGAAAGTACGGGTCGGCGAACAGCTGCACGTAGTTGCGCGCCGTGAAGGCCTCGACCATCAGCTCGGTCGGCGTGTAGAGGTTGAGCGAGTAGCGCAGCAGCATCGCCATCGGCGCCACCATCAGCGCCAGCACGATCGCGATGGCGGGCAGGGTCAAAAGGCGCATCGCTCAGGCTGCCTTGAAGTCGCGCGACCAGTACTGCTGCAGCGTCGGCATCGCCTGCGCGAAGTAGCCGAAATCGGGCACCTTGAAGCGCGACTGCTCCTCGGGCGTGAAGGCGATCTGCGCGGCCAGCTCGGGCGGCAGCCTGGCATTGGTGACGGTGGGCACGTAGCCCATGCGCTCGGCGAAGGCCGATTGCGCGCCGGCATCGAGCATGGCGTTCAGGTAGGCGAAGGCGTTGTCCTTCTGCTGGCTGTTCCTCGGCACCGAGGCGGTGAAGGTGGTCGGCACGATGCCCTCGGCCGGCACGGCCGCCGCCACGCTCACGCCGGCGCGCCGCCACTGGTGGACGCGGGCGCGCCAGGCCAGGGTGATCCAGATGTCCTCGGCCTTGAGCGCCTGCGCCACCGCCTCGTTGGTGGCGAAGATCTTGGGCGCCAGTGTCTTCATCTCGCCGAGCTTGGCCATGCCGGGCGCGAGGTCGCCCAGCGTGCCGCCGGCCGCGAGCGAGGCCGCGGCGATGTTGTAGGGGAACAGGATGTCGGCGAAGCCGACGCGGCCCTTGTACTTCGGGTCCCAGAGGTCGGCGAGCGACTTCGGCGCCGCCTTGATCTTCGCGGGGTTGTAGGCGATCACCAGGCCCGAGTAGATGTGCGGCAGCGCCTGCGGCTGGCGCAGCGCGGCGATGGCGTTCCTCGCGTTCGGCACGTTGGCCTCGGTCAGCGTCTCGAACAGGCCCAGCTGCGCGAGGCCACTGGCCTCGAAGTCGACCATCGACACCACGTCGAGGCTGCCGCGGCGGCCGTTGCGCTCGGCCAGCAGCTTGGCCTTGCGCGGCGGACCGTCGTCCACGCTCTGCACCGCCTCGATGCCCAGCGGCTTGAGCAGCGGCTGCTCGACATGCTTGCCGAGCAGGTCGCCGTAGTCGCCGCCCCAGGTGGCGACGACGACGCGGCCGCCGATGGCGGCCAGGGCGGGGCGGGCCGTGGCCAGCGGCAACGAGGCTGCGGCCAGCAGCAGGGAACGGCGTGTGGAATGCATGGACATGATCGGAGTGGAGAGAAAGGGAAAGGGAAGCTCAGGAAGCCGTGGCATCCGCGGGCAGGGGCAGCGCGTGCTCCGCCGACCACTGCAGGCTCACGCGCTCGCCGATCGCGGGAGCGCCCCGTGCCGGCACGCTGGGCTGCGCGACCGAGACCGGGCCGACCTCGGTCTCGAAGTGCCATTCGGTCGTGCCGCCCAGGTAGGTGCCGAGCTTCACGCGCGCCGGCAGGCCGGGCGCGCCGGCTTCGGCGATGCGGATGCGGTCGGGTCGCACCATCAGCGCGAGTTCGCCGGTCGCGCGCGGCGGCGTCGCCGCGGTGGCGCAGGGCAGCAGCTGCGCGCCCGCGCGGAAAGCACCGGGCGCCTCGAGCCGTCCCGGCACCAGGTTGCAGCGCCCGATGAAGTTGGCGACGAACTGGTCGACCGGCTGCTCGTACACCTGCTGCGGCGTGCCGACCTGCCGTACCCGGCCATGGTCCATCACGGCGAGCCGGTCGGCGGTGGTCAGCGCCTCTTCCTGGTCGTGCGTCACCAGCAGCGTGGTGAGGCCCAGGCGCTGCTGCAGCGCGCGGATCTCGAGCCGCACCTCGGTGCGCAGCCGCGCGTCGAGGTTCGACATCGGCTCGTCGAGCAGGAACACCGCGGGCCGCACCACCAGCGCGCGCGCCAGCGCCACGCGTTGCTGCTGGCCGCCCGAGAGCGCGGCGGGCCGGCGCTCGGCCAGGTGCTCGAGCTGCACCAGCCGCAGCGCTTCCTTCACGCGCGCGGCCTGCTCGGCGCGCGGCACCTTGCGCATCTGCAGCCCGAAGGCCACGTTCTCGGCCACGCTCATGTGCATGAACAGCGCATAGCCCTGGAACACCATGCCGGTGTCGCGCGCATGCGGCGGCGCATGCGTCACGTCGCGTTCGCCGAACAGGATGCGGCCCGCGCTCGGCGGCACGAAGCCGGCCACCATGCGCAGCGTGGTGCTCTTGCCGCAGCCCGAGGGGCCGAGCAGCGCGAGCAGTTCGCCCTGGGCCACGCGCAGGTCGAGATGGCGCACCGCGACCGTGCGGTCGTAGGTGCACTGGAGGTTGTCGAGATGGAGATGGCTCAAGAGGTCACCCGGGACAGACTGACGAAACGATCGGCGACCAGCAGCAGCACGGCGATCAGCACGGTCTGCACCGTGCCGACCGCGGCCAGCGTCGGGTCCATGTTGAAGTTGAGGTAGCTCAGCATTTCCACCGGCAGGGTGGCGTACCCGGGGCCCGTGAGCATCATCGTCATCTCGAGGTTCTCGAAGCTGGCGATGAAGCTGAACACCGCCGCGGCCACGATGCCGGCGCGCATCGAGGGCAGCGTGACGCGCAGGAACACCGTGAGCGGGCGCGCGCCCAGGTTGGCCGCGGCCTCCTCGGGCGCGCGGCCCAGGCCCTGCAGGCTGGCCGAGACCAGGCGCACGGTCCACGGAATGGCCAGCAGCGCATGCGCGGCGATCAGGCCCGGCAGCGTGGCGACGATCTGCAGGTCGATGGCGTTGTCCACGCGCACGAAGAACACGTAGATGCCGGTGCCCAGCACCACGCCCGGAAAGGCCAGCGGCGACAGCAGCAGCGCCGACAGTGCGCGCCGGCCGCGGAACCGGCCGCGCTCGATCGCATAGGCCGCCGCCGTGCCGGTGCCCACGCCGAGCAGCGCCGAGATCGCCGCCAGCTGCAACGACAGCACGAAGCTGCTCGCGAACTGCGGCTTGCTCCAGGCATTGGCGTACCAGTGCAGCGAATAGCCCTCGGGCGGGAAGCTCATGATCGGCTGCGCGAACACGCTGAGCCAGGCCACGGTGACCAGCGGCAGCAGCATCGCGGCATAGGTGGCGCCCACCAGCAGCCGGCGCGCGACGGTGGTGGGCCTCATGCGCAGCTTTCCTCGAGCACGGCCGACAGCGGCCGGCCGATCGCATTCGGCCGCGTCGCCGCGTGCACGGCGATTGGCAGCGGCGGCTGCAGTTCGCGCAGCTCGTCGAGCCGCATGCCGCGCACGATCACGACCAGGAAGGATCCGTTCGCCGTGGCGGCAAACGGCAGCAGCGGGGCGAACAGCGTGCCCACGCATTGCACCAGCAGCGGCAGCCGCTCGCCGTGCACCGCGACCACGCCCTTGACGCGCAGCAGCCGCTCGCCGCACAGGCCCGCGAGGTTGTCGAGCCATTCGGCGAGGGCGTCGCGTGCCACCGGCGCGGCGAAGCGGCACAGCGCGGTGCGGATGTCGCTGTGCGCGGGCGTGTCGTCCGACTCGGCCGGTTCGGGCATCGGCGAGCGCGCGGCCGGCGGCGCGAGCGCGGCCAATGCGCGCGCTGCCGCCGTCGGCTCGGCCACCAGTTCGGCCAGCGGATTGACCCGCGCGAGCAGCGCGCGCGCCGCCTCGGTGGCGCCCGCGGGCGCGAGGTCCTGCCGCGTCAGCACGATGCGCTGCGCGCCCGCGATCTGCGCGGCCGCCTCGGGCAGTGCCAGCAGCGACTCGCCGCGCACGCAGTCGAAGGTGGCGACCACCTGCGCGCGCAGGTGCGCGGCCAGCGGCCCGAGGCTGCGCAGCACGGGGCCGGGCCGCGCGAGGCCGGTGGTCTCGAGCACGATGCGCGCGAGCGGCGGCAGGCCCTGCGTCTCGCGTTCCTCGATCAGCGCCGCGATGGTGCCCGGCAGGTCGCCGCCCATCGCGCAGCACACGCAGCCGTTGCTCAGCAAGGCCATCGGCACCTTGGCGGCGGTGGCGGCGAGCACCGCGCCGTCGAGGTCGACCTCGCCGATCTCGTTGACGATCACGGCCGTGTCGGCCGCCTGCGGCAGCCGCAGGTAGCTCGACAGCAGCGTGGTCTTGCCGCTGCCGAGGAAGCCGGTGAGCACGGTCAGTTCGATCGGCACCGGATGGAAGTCGCTCGCCGGATTCATGCCGTGGCCGTCTCGGTGCGGTTGGCCGCGACCATCGCGCGCACGTCGGCCAGCAGCTCGGCCGTGTCGTAGCAGATGCCGCCCGCGATGGTGCGGCTCAGGCCGCGCTGCCATTCCACGCGCCGGCTGTCGTCGTTCAGGCGCATCGCGCCGGTGCCGTAGAGCAGCTTGAAGTCCTCGAGCGGGTTCTGGTCGTGCACCAGCAGGTCGGCGCGCTTGCCGACCTCGAGGCTGCCGCAGTCGGCCTCGATGCCCAGCAGGTGCGCGCCCTCGAGCGAGGCGGCGCGGATCACCTCGAGCGGATGGAAGCCGGCCTCCTGCAGCATCTCGAGCTCGCGCACGAAGCCGAAGCCGAACAGCTGGAAGATGAAGCCCGAGTCGCTGCCCGCGCAGACGCGGCCGCCGCGGTTCTTGTACTCGTTGATGAAGCGCATCCAGAGCCGGTAGTTCTCCTTCCACTCGATCTCGTTCTTCGTCGACCAGCGGTACCAGTACGAGCCGTGGCCGCCGCGGTGGGGCTGGAAGTTGTCCCAGTAGGCCTGCCAGGTGTAGTCGTCGTGCCAGTCGGCGCGGCGCGTGCGCATCAGGTCGCGGTTGGCGTCGTAGATGCCGAAGGTGGGCACGAAGGCGAAGCCGAGTTCGAGGAAGCGGTCCATCGCGTTGCGCCAGGTGGCGCTGCCGGGCTGCGCGGCCTGGCCGAAGGTCTGGCCCGCGACCGAGAAGCGGAAGTACTCGTCGCCGTAGTCGTAGTCGGCCGGGTAGTTCTGCACCACGCGCTCCTCGAACAGCGCCTCGGGCAGGCCGTAGTAGTGCTCGGCGCTGGTCAGGCCCCACTGCGCGGTGGTCAGCGCGTTCATGCGCGTCACGGCCATCTGCGCATGGTGGCAGCCGCTGCGCAGGCCCAGGCTCGCGCACTCGGCCAGCGCGGCCTGCATGAGGGCCGGCGGCGCGCCGAAGAATTTCACGCCGTCGGCGCCGCGCGCCTTGAGCCGGCCCAGCCAGTCGCGCGCCTGCGCCGGCGTGTGCAGGGTCTTGAGGATGTCGTTGACGGCCGGGAAGTAGGCGTGCGCGAGGATGCGCGGCGCCGCGATGGTGCCGGCGGCTGCGCGCTCGCGCTGGTCCAGGGTCCAGCCCAGGCCGTTGAAGCAGCCCATCTCGCGCACCGTGGTCACGCCATGCGCCAGCCACAGCTTGTAGACGTAGTCGGCCGGCGGCGCATCGCGGCTCACGAAGGGCGAGCCGATGTGGGCATGGGCATCGACGAAGCCCGGCGTGACGAACTTGCCGTGGCAGTCGATCTCGTGTTGGCCCGCGGCCGGGCGCCCGGCCGGATCGATGGCGAGGCGCGGCGCGCCCACGCTGCGCATCTCGACGATGCGGTCGCGCTCGATCACGATGTCCACCGGCCCCCAGGGCGGCGCGCCGGTGCCGTCGATCACGGTGGCGCCACGCAGCACCAGGCGCTCGAACGGTCCTTCGCCACGGTCGCGCCGCGTGGCGCGCGCCTTCTCGGTGCCGCCGCGCAGCCGGAGTCCGGCCGCGATCTCGTCGCCGGCCTCGACGCCCGGCATGCTGTCCTGCATCGCAGTTGCTGCTGTCACTCGAATCTCCTCGAACATCACCCGGAGAAGCCGGATGGCGAGGGCGATTCTTTCGAGCGAGGGGGCAGGCCGTCTCGGTCAATCCTGCGCGGCGGACAGCATGTTCTTGCTGCCGGGCCGGCGGGAGGGCGCAGTGGCGCGGCCCGCTACTGGCGCCGGGCCTGCCGGTAGACCTGCGGCGTCATGCCCTCGGTGCGGCGGAACAGCCGCGCGAGATGGCTGGAGTCGGAGAAGCCGCAGTCCATGGCGATCTGCAGGATGTTCTTGTCCGAGAAGGCCAGGTCGGCCTTGGCCAGCCGCAGCCGCGCCGCCACCAGGTGCGCGTGCGGCGTGAGCCCGTAGCGCTGCTTGAAGCGGCGCGCGAAATGGAATTCGCTCATCTCGGCCAGGCGCGCGAGCCGCGCCACGCTGAGCGGCTCGTGCGGATGGCGCTCCACGTGGTCGAAGGCCGCCTGCAGGCCTTCATGCGCCGGCGGCGCCTCGGCATGGACCACGCGCCCGTAGCTGCGCAGCAGGTGCGCCACCAGCGACTGCGCGATGCCGTCGGCATACATGCGCCCGGCCGCGCCGTCGGCATCGAGCGCCGCCACGAGTTGCGCGCCGAGCAGGCGGCCCACGCGGTCGTCGCGGTACAGCGGGCCGTCGCGCGGCTCGAAGTCCTCGAAGTCGATGCCGAAGCGGCGCGCGGTCGCGCGCAGCTCGCCGAGCGAGAAATGGATGTGCAGCAGGTCGAAGGGGCTGGGCGATTCGAAGCCCGTGCGCTCGATGGTGCGCGAGTCGATCAGCCGCACGCTGCCGCCTTCGATCGGGCCGTCCCAGATCACCGTGTCGTCCACGCGCGAGCAGGCGTCCATCGGCAGCAGCACCATCGAGAACATCATGAAGTCCTGCGAGGTCTCGATGTCGAACTGGAAGGGCCCGGCCGTCTTGCGCGTCCAGCGCAGCACCGACACCCCGGTCGACGGCAGGTTCATCAGCGCACCGGCGCTGCGCAGGCCCCACAGGTCTTCCATGTCGTTGAGGTCGCGCAGGGGCAGCATGAGGTGCGTTCGGGAAGAGGCGGCGAGCGCCGAGGCAGTCGAAAGTGCGCGAATTCTCATGCATTTTCCGGGCCAGTCACCGGGGGGTAATCCCGGTCCGGCCGCCGCCCGCGGCGTCCCTTCCGCTTCCCGCGCAGCGCGCGCGGCTACTGCGCCTGCAGCCCGAGCTCCCTCGTCATCGCCTGGTAGGTGGGCCAGGTGCGCTGGATGAAGCGCTGCAGCTCGGCGCCCGTGAGCGGCGCTTCCTCCACGCCGAGCTGCGCCAGCACGTTCCTGACGGCCTCCGACCTGGACGCCGATTCGCGGCAGGCATCGGCGACGCGGCGCACCACGTCGGCCGGAAGGCCCGCGGGGCCCAGGATCATGTTGCACTCGGTGAGGTTCTCGAATGCGGCTCCGGTGAAGCCCTCGTCGGCCCAGGTCGGAATGCCGGGCAGCAGTTTCTCCGAGCGCCCGCCCGAGATGACCAGCACCGGCCGGAAGCTGCCTTTCTGGATCCCGGGGCCCAGGCCCGCCAGCGAACCAGCACCGATGTCGATGTTGCCCGCCATCAGGTCGAACACCATCGGGCCCGTGCCCTTGTAGTTCACGATGTCGAGCCTGGCGCCGGTCTGCTTGGCGAGCTGGGTCATCATGATCTGCCAGCCCGAGCCGATGCCGTAGTTGCCCACCGACACCGGCCGCTGGCGCGCGAGCGCGAGCAGTTCCTTGAAGTTCTTCACCGGCAGGTCCTTCTTCACCACCATCGGCGACACGCCGGTGCTGAAGGCCGCGATCGGCACCAGGTCCTTCGAGGTGTCGAGCGGCACCTTCTTGAGCATCACCGGTGCCTGCGCGAGCTGGCTGTGCAGCGTGATGAGCAGGGTGTAGCCGTCCGCGGGCGAGCGCGCCACGTTGTCCGCCGCGATCATTCCGATGCCGCCGGGCTTGTTCTCCACCACCACCGCCTGGCCCAGGCTCGAGGTCATGTACTCGGCCACCGCGCGCGCGGTGGCGTCGTTGGACGAGCCGGGCGCCTGCGCGGCCACCAGCCGCACCGGCTTGGTGGGCCAGTCCTGCGCGAAGGCCAGCCGCGGCAGTGCGCCGGCGCCCAGCGCCAGGCCGGCCGCGAGCAGCTGCCGCCGCCGGGCGGAATCCAGGGGCAGGGACGGTTCGATCTTGTCTCGTTGCATTTGTTTGTCTCCTTCGGGTCGCTTCAGGTGACGCGGCTGCCGGCGGCAGCGCGTCCACGGGCACGCGCGCCTACATGCCGATGCGGTCGGCCCGCTCGACCAGGTTGCGCACGATGCGCACCGACGCGATGTCGATCATCTTTCCGTCGTACTGCACGGCGCCGAGGCCCTGCGCGAGGGCCTGGTCGTAGGCCTGGATCATGTCGCGCGCACGCGCGACGTCGGCGGCCGGCGGCGAGAAAGCTTCCTGCGCGAGCGCGACCTGCGAGGGATGGATGGCCCACTTGCCGACCATGCCGAGGATCATCGAGCGCCGGCATTCCTCGCGGAAGGCATCGGGGTCCCTGAAGTCGGCGAAGGGGCCGTCGACGGCATCGATGCGGTGCGCACGCGCGGCAATGGTCAGCTTGTGGCGCTGGTAGTGCCAGATGTCGCCGGGGTAGCCGCTGGCGCCGCCGATGTCGCGCAGCGAGATGCCCTGGCTCGCCGAGTAGTCGCCCATGCCGAAGATCAGGCACTCGAGCCGCGGCGTGGAGGCCGCGATCTCCTCGACCCGCATCATGGCCTCGACCTCCTCGATCAGCACGTCGATGCCGATGCGTTTCTTCAAGCCCAGCTTCTTCTCCATCATCGACAGCAGCTTGTCGACGAACTGCACGTCGGCCGCGCTCATCGCCTTGGGCAGCATGATCACGTCGAGGTTCTCGCGCGCGCCCTCGACCACCTCGATGATGTCCTCGTAGGCGTACTCGGTCGTCAGGTCGTTGATGCGCACGCAGCGCGTGGTGCGGCCCCAGTCGAGGCCGTTGAGCGCGTGCACGATCTTCGCGCGCGCGGGGCGTTTCTCCGACGGCGCGACCGCATCCTCGAGATCGAGGAAGACGAAGTCGACGTCCATTCCCGCGGCTTTCTGCATCATCTTCTCGCTCGAGCCGGGCACGGACAGCTGGCAGCGGCGCAGTCTCTGGGGTCGTTCTTGCATGGAACTCGTTTCCTTCAGGCAGTGGTTTCAGTGGATGACGTGGTCGGCGCGCAGCGCCGCGATCTCGGCCGGCGCGAAGCCGAAGCCCTGGAGCACCGCGTCGCTGTGCTCGCCGGTGAGCGGCGCGCGCCGGTGCACGCCGCCGGGCGTGTCGCTCATGTGGACGGGCGTGCCGGCCACGGTCAGCGCGCGCGCGGCGCCCGGCTGCTCGGTCTCCACCAGCATCCCGCGCGCGCGGAAATGCGCGTCCTCGAAGATGTCCTGCGCATCGAACACCGGGCCGAACGGAATCTCGGCGCCGAGCAGCGACGACAGCTCGGCCTTGGTGTGGCGCGCGGTCCATTCGCCGACCAGGGCCTCGACCTCGGCGCGGTGCGCCATGCGCGCCTCGTTGCTCGCGTAGCGCGGATCGCTCGCGAGCTCGGGCCGGCCCATGCGCTGCACCAGCGGCACCCAGAAGCGGTCGTTGGGCACGCCGAGACTCACGTGGCCGTCCTTCGCGGGGAACAGTCCGAAGGGACACAGCAGCGGGTGGCCGTTGCCCTCGGGGCCCGGCGACTCGTGCGAGGCGCTGTACTGGTAGACCAGCCGCTCGCAGATCGCCAGCACCGCATCGACCATCGACACGTCGACGAACTGGCCACGCCCGGTGCGCTGCGCGCGCCAGCAGGCCGAGGCGATGCCGAAGGCGAGGAAGGTCGCGGGCACCAGGTCGCCGACGCCTGGTCCGATCTTGGTCGGCGCACCCGCGGGCACCGGGCCGGTGATGCCCATGATGCCGCCCATCGCCTGCGCGACCGGGTCGTAGGCCGGCCAGTCGGCGTAGGGGCTCCGGCCGCTGCGCGGGTCGCCGAAGCCGCGCATCGCGGCATACACCAGGCGCGGGTTCTCGGCGATCAGCGCCTCGTAGCCCAGGCCCAGCCGTTCCATCACGCCGCAGCGGTAGTTCTCGACCAGCACGTCGGCGCCGCGCACCATGCGCAGCAGCGCGGCCTTGCCGGCGGGCTGCTTGAGGTCGAGCGCAAGCGACTGCTTGTTGCGGTTGATCGAGGCGAAGTAGCCGCCGAAGCCGCCTTCGGCGATGGTCAGCGCGCCGGGCAGGTGCGGGCCGGTCCGGCGCGTGGGGTCGCCACCGGGCGGCTCGATCTTCACCACGCGCGCGCCCTGGTCGGCCAGCATCATGGTGGCGTAGGGGCCGGCCAGCATGCGCGTGAGGTCGAGCACGACCAGGCCGTCGAGCGCGCCGGTGGCGGCGGGGGCAGCCTGCGTCACTGTTGCGCCCAATGGCTCTTGCGCTTGAGCAGCACGGTGCGCTCGGCCTCGACGCAGAGCTTGTCGTCCTGGTTCAGGCCGTAGTGCCGGAAGCGCACGATGCCGGCGTCGTCGCGGTCGGCCGCGCGCGCTTCCAGCACCTCGCTGTAGGCATAGAGGGTGTCGCCATGGAACACCGGGTGCGACAGGCGGATCCGGTCGAGCGCCAGTTCCTGCAGGCACTGTTCGGCCGTGTCCTGGGCCGCGAGCCCGAGCACCATCGACAGGTTGATGCCGCCGAACACCACGCGCTGCGCGAAGATGCCGCGCGCATCCTGCTTCTTCATCGCGTCCTCGTTGAAATGGCCCTCGGCGGTGTTCATCACCAGATTGGTGAGCAGCACGTTGTCCATCTCGGTCACGGTCTTGCCGCGGTGGTGGCGCAGCAGCAGGCCGACCTCGAAGTCCTCGAAATAGTTGTCGGTGCTGGTGAGTTCGGCGCTTCTCATGCCGCGCCGCCTTTCTGCGCCACGGCCGCGAAGGCGCGCCCGGCGATCATGGCCTCGACCTCCGACTTGCCCAGCAGGCTGGTCGCGATGATGCGCTGCTGGATCTCCGAGGTGCCCTCGAAGATCTTCGTGAGCCGCGCGTCGCGCCAGTAGCGTTCGACCGGGAACAGCCTGGTGTAGCCCGCGCCGCCGAAGATCTGCATCGCCTCGGAGGTCACGCGCTCGGCCATCTCGGAGGCGAAGTACTTCGCCATCGAGGCTTCCTTGTCGCAGCGCCGGCCGCTGTCGATCTCGCTGCAGACGAAGTGCATGAGCTGGCGGGCCGCCTCGATCTCGGTCGCCATGGTGGCGATCTTGAAGCGGATCGCCTGGTACTCGGCGATCGGCATGCCGAACTGCTTGCGTTCGCCCGCGTAGGCGATGGCGTCCTCGAGCGCCCCCTGGGCCAGCCCGATGGCACGCGCGGCCGTGTGGGCGCGCGCGCCTTCCAGGCCCTTGGTCATCAGGTGGAAGGCCTTGCCTTCCTCGCCGATCAGGCAGTCCGCCGGCACGCGCAGGCCGTCGAGCGCGAGCTCGAAGGTCTTCCAGCCGAAGTAGCCGATCTTGGGGATCGGCGCGCCGGTCATGCCCTTCGGAAAGCTGCCGCGCTCCTTCTCGATCAGGAAGCAGGAGATGCCGAGCCAGCGCTTGTCGGCGTTGGGCGGCGGCGCGGTGCGCGCAAACAGCGTGATGTAGTCGGCGCCGTCCGCGAAGGTGCACCAGTACTTGTTGCCGGTGATCACCCATTCGTCGCCGTCGCGCACCGCGCGGCAGGAGATCGAGGCCAGGTCGGAGCCGGTATCGGGCTCGGACAGCGCGCTGGCGTTGAGGAACTCGCCGCGCACCACGCGCGGCAGGTACCTGGCGCGCATCTCCTCGGGCATGGCGGCCTTGATCCAGCCGCCCTGGGCGCGCGCGACGATCGAGGCGACCGACATCCAGCCGCGTGCCAGCTCCTCGCAGATCAGGCAGTACTCGAAATAGCCGAGGCCGAGGCCGCCGTACTGCTCGGGAATCATGATCCCGAAGTAGCCCATGTCGGCGATCTTCTGGCGCAGTTCCATCGGGATCTCGCCCTCCGGACCGTCGAGCCTGTTGGCGACCGGCAGCACCTCCTTCATCGTGAATTCGCGCGCCGCGTCGCGGATCATGCGACGCTCTTGCGTCATGTAGCCCAGACCATCTTCCGACATCGTTTCAGTTCCTCGTTTTGACCAGGTTCGTGCGCTTGAAGGCGATGACCTCCTCGCCGCGTTGGTTGCTGCCGCGCGTGTGCCAGGTGACGATGCCGTAGCCCGGGCGGTTGCTCGCCAGGCGCGCGGCCACCACTTCGGAGCGGGCCTCGAGCGTGTCGCCCGGATAGACGGGCCGCAGGTAGCTGAGCTCGTCCACGCCGAGGAAGGGACCGCCGCCCTCGGACAGGTCTTCCACCGACAGGCCGAACACCGTGTTGAACACCAGCAGCGGATTGACCGGCGTGGTCGGGTGGCCATGGGCCTGGGCGAAGGCCTCGTTGGTGTAGTGCGGGTTGTAGTGCAGCGTCAGCGTGGAGAACAGCGTGTTGTCCGCGGCCGTGACCGTGCGGCCCCAGTGGTGCGCGAAGCGGCGGCCGATGTCGAAATCCTCGTACCGGTTGCCGCGTGTCCTGGGCCTGGCCTCGGCCTTCAGGCGTTGGACCGTGATGTCGTTGGGCGTCATTGAATCGCTTCGATCAGGGAGTGGAGGTGGGGGGAGGTGGGGAGTGCCGCGACCGCGTGCACCAACTGCTCGAAGCGCGCGGCGCCGATCACCGGCTCGGCGATCGCGCGCGCCTTGGCATGCAGCCGTTGCCATTGCGCATCGAGGTCGGTGGCGGGAATGGCGACATTGGCCTGCGCGCTCAGCACGCGGCCATCGCGCGTGCGCAAGGTGGCGGTCGCGGTGTCGCGCTGCTGCGTGTCGGCGACATCGAGCGTCACGCGCTCGCGCGCCCGGCGCCAGCGCGGATTGCTTGCCGTCTCGTCGGTGTAGAGACCGAGTGCCGCGGTGTCGGCGCCGTCCAGCGCCAGCGCGGCCAGGTGGCGGATCGAGAACTTGACTTCGAGCCCGGTCGCCGGAGCCTCGATGTCGCAGACGCCGCGATGGTTGCCTTCGCCCGAGACCGTCAGCGTCAGCGTCTCCAGGTCGTCGAGGCCGACGCCGTGGCGCGCGCGCAGTTCGCGGATGGCCTCGATCGACGAGTGCGTGAGGTAGCAGGCGGCGTGGTACTTGAACAGCGTGCGCTCGATCGCGAAGCCGGACGCGGTGTCGATGGTGGCGGGGAAGGGGTTGAGCTCCGGTGCCAGCGTGCGCGCGAAACCCTGAGCGCCCTCGATCGCCTGCTCGTTCGCGGTGAAGCCGCGCGCCGCGAGCTGCGCGGCCATCAGCCCGTTCATCGCGGCCTTGCCCGCGTGCAGCGGCTTGGCCATGGTGCCGAACATCGACTTGAGACCGGCGGCCTGGGTGGCCGCGAGGCCCAGTGCATGCGCTGTGCGCGACGGGTCGAGCCCTTGCAGGTGGGCACAGGCCGCCGCGGCGCCCAGCGTGCCGACGGTGCCGGTCGCATGGAAGCCGTGGCGGTAGTGGCTCGGGCCCACCATCTCGCCGACGCGGCTCTCGATCTCGTGGCCGACCACCACGGCGCGCAGCAGCGCGGGGCCGGAAGCGTCGCGCGCCTGTGCCAGTGCCAGCGCCGCGGGCACCACCGGCACGCTGGGATGGCCGAACATGCGCGAGGCCACGTCGTCGAAGTCGAGCGCATGGCCGGCGGCGCCGTTGATCAGTGCTGCGTCCAGCGGCCGCGCACGGCGGCCGCTCGCGATCAGCGAGGAGGCTTCGCCGCTGCTGCCGCCATATTCTTCCGCGAGTATCCGCACCAGCGGTTCGCTGCTGCCGGCGATGGTCACGGCGAGCCAGTCGAGCATCACGTGCCGCGCCCATTCGAGCGCCAGCGGCGTGATCGCCTGCTGTGCGCCGCCGCCGATCCATTCGGCCAGCAGCCGCGTGGCCTCCACGTCCTTCGTCACGCCGGTGTGCGCTTCGCTCATCTTTTTCCTGCCGTCTGGTTGTCTCGTTCGCTGAAGTATCCGGGCGTGCGTCGGCGAAAAGCATCATGGATGTGATGGTTGAAGACGCGCGAGAACCATCACATATGCGATGGAGGGCGCGCGAGCGAAGCGGCAGACTGCACGCCCATGAATGCACTTCAGCACCCACCGCGCCGCTCGGCGCTCTACGTTCCGGCCTCCAATCCACGCGCCCTCGCCAAGGTCGGCGGCCTCGATGCCGATGCCGTCGTCTTCGACCTCGAAGATGCCGTCGCTCCCGAGATGAAGGAGGCGGCGCGCGGCCACCTGCTGCAGGTCTTCGAAGCCGGACGGCCCGGGCCGCAGTACAGGGTGGTGCGCATCAACGCCATCGGCAGCGCGGACTTCGATGCCGACATGCGCACCGTGGCGCGCTGCCGCCCCGATGCGCTGCTGGTGCCCAAGATCGGCAGCGCGAACGATGTGCGCTTCCTGTCGGAGGCGGCGCTGCGCCATGGCCTGGGCGCTGAATTGCGGCTATGGCTGATGGTCGAGACGGCCGATGCGCTCGCGGCGCTCGACGACATCGTGCGCGCGGGCCTCGGCGCGCGGCCACGGCTCGATGCCCTCGTGGTCGGCACCAACGACCTCGCGAAGGAAACCGGTGTGTTCGCGGGCGACGGCCGTCGCTACCTGATGCCCTGGCTCATGGGTGTCGTATTGAGCGCGAAGCGGCATGGCGTCTGCGTGCTCGACGGCGTCTGGAACGACTTCGCCGACACCGCGGGCTTCGATGCGGAGGCCCTGCAGTCGGCGCGCATGGCCTTCGATGGCAAGACCTTGATCCACCCGTCGCAGATTGCGCCGGCGAACGCGGCCTTCTCTCCGTCGGCGGCGGCGCTCGCGGAGGCGCGGGCGATCGTCGCGGCCTTCGAGCTGCCTCGGCATGCCGGCGCGGGCGTCATCAACCTCGAGGGCCGGATGGTCGAGCGGCTGCACCTCGCGCAGGCGCAGCGTCTGCTGGCGATGCAGGCTGCGATCGAGGCGCGCGGCAACAGCCGCTGAAGGGCGGGCTCAGAAGGTGTGAAGGAACCGTCGCGCGCAGCAGGTTCATTCACACCTTCTCAGCAGTTGCCGGCGGCGGCCAGCAGCGCGGGCAGCAGTTGCTTGCGCCGCTGGTGCAGCCGATCGACCGGCGCACCGATGCCGATCGCCAGCCGCTGGCTGCGGATCTTGGTGGGAATCAGGGTGGCGATCACGCCCGCGCCCGAGGTCGCGAGATTGGCCGATTCGTACCAGCCCTGTTCGCGGGCCTGCTCGACCGCGCGCAGGGTCTGCGCGATCCGTGCGATCGGGCCGCTCTTGCCGCGCTCGGCGTTGTAGCGCCGCAGCAGCAGCTCGATCTGCTCGTCCTTCATCTCGCTCAGCAGCATGATGCCGATGGCGGCGTGGTGCATGGGCCGCTTCACGCCCGGCGAGGGCGAGAAGCGCAGCGCATGCTGCGACTGGATCACCGAGATGTACTGCATCGAGAGGCCGCTCTTGCGCCCGAGCAGCACCGACTCGCCGGTCTCGTTGGCCAGGCGGCGCAGCGTGTCATGGATGGTTTCGCGCTGGCCCGGCATGTGCGTGGCCCATTCGCAGAGGAACGCGACCCGCACCGACGGGCAGTAGCTGCGCGTCGCGCGCTCGTACTCCATGTAGCCCTGGCTGGCCAGAGTCTTGAGCAGCATCGAGACGCTCGATTGCGGCGCGCCCAGCTTCTGCACGATCTCCGCCACGCGCAGCGGCCGCTGCTCGGCCTCGAACAGCTCGAGCAGTTCGAAGACCCGCACTGCGGATTTCACGAGGGTGTTCTGCATGGCCGTTGCTACGCGGTCGGTTCGGGCGGCGGCCGCAGCGCCACGAATTCGCCCGTCAACCGCCCCACGACCTGCCCGCCGTATTCGAGCTGCGACGACACCGAGATGCGGGCCTTGCCCTTGCGCGCCAGCATGCGCGCGAACGGCAGCCACTGCGCGGGTTCGTCGAAGGCCGAGCGCGCGATGAAGTCGCCCTCGATCGGCAGCTCGTAGGCCATGGTGTTGCGCTGGATCACGAGCCGGCTGGCCAGGCCCTCGGCCGTCAGCCGCGTGTTGAGCAGCGACCAGGCCGCGAGGATCGCGACCGCCGAGGCGCTGCCGCCGAACACGGTGTCGCGGTGGTTGATGTTGGGCGCGAGCGGTGCGCGCAGCACCACTTCATGCGGCGCCACCGAGGCGACGGACACGGCCATGGCCTTCGAGAGCGGGATATGGTCGTGGAGGTAGTGCTCCAGGTCTGCGGGGTTCAATGCGGTGGTCTCTTTGGGATGTGTGTGTCGTGCTACTTCGGCCGGTGCGTGTGCATGAGGTCCCACGCCAGGCCCGCGGCCCAGCCGATGCCCACGAGCCAGGCGCCGAGCTGCACGGTGTCGATGTCGGCCGGGGCGAACCAGTGGACCGCGAGGCCGATGAGCAGGCCTGCCGCTGCGCCGACGCAGGAGGTGGGGGAGATCAGGGCTTCGAGCATATCGGCCGGCGGTCTACTTGCGCACCCGCCCCCGCTTGAAGCGCAGGAACACCCCGATCGCCAGCGCCGCCAGGATCCCGCCGAGGATGAACTGCCCCAGGGCCGCGGCCACCGCGGCGCCTGACACCAGGCCGAAGCCGATGAGGGTTTCGAGCAGCTGCAAGGCCGCGTCGAGCTTCGAATGAAAGTAGCGCTTCATCTCGTGTTGCCGTTGCCGTTCGCGATCCGTCTCAAGGATTCCACCGCCGCAACCCCAGTTCCTCCGCCTGCTGCCGATACGCCTGGATGCGTTCCCGCACATAGGCATCGAGCGCGGCCCCCGTGAGCGCGAAGGGATAGAGCCCATGCCGCTCGCGCAGCGCAGCATAGCCGGGCGCGGCCATGGCCTCCTCGAACGCGGTGGTCCAGGCGCGCAGCGCGGCGTCGGGCACGTCGGCGCTGATGTAGAGGCCGCGCACGGTGGGCCACACGAGGTCCACGCCCTGTTCGCGCGCGGTCGGCACGCCCGCGAGCGCACCGCCGAGCCGCGCTTCCGACAGCACCGCGAGCAGGCGCACGGCGGTGCCGCCGGCCATGGCCTGCAGCGCCTCGGCGGCGTCGCCCGCGAACACGTCGACATGCCGGCCCTGCAGCGCGCCGAGCGCATCGCCGCCGCCTTCGAAGGAGACGAAGCGCATCGCGCGGTGGTCGCCGCCGGCGGCGCGCACCAGCAGCGCGGCCTTCACCCAGTCCTGGCTGCCGACGGTGCCGCCGGCGCCGAACACGATGCGCGACGGCGACTGGCGCAGCGCGGCCATCAGCTCGCGCAGGCTGCGGTAGGGCGAATCGCGGTGCACCACGACCACGCCGTAGTCGGTGCCGAGCGCGGCGACCCAGCGCACGGCACTGGTCGGATGCGGGCCGAAGCGGCCCTGCGCGAGGTTGAGCAGCGAGCCGCTCGAGAACGCGACCAGCGTGCCCGGGCCGCCGAGGCGGCCGGTGGCGATGCGGTCGAAGGCGACGGCGCCGATGCCGCCCGGCAGGAAGCGCTGCGCGAGCGGCGCGCGCGCGGGACGCACGGCCTGCAGCGCGTCGCGCGCGAGCGCGCAGGTGAGGGCGAAGCCGCCGCCGGCCTTGGCGGGGATGATGCATTCGGCCGCGGCCTGCGACGGGTCGGCCGGATCGAGCTGCGGCGCCGCGAAGGCGCGCATCGCGCCGCCGGGCAGCAGCAGCGCCGAGAGCGCGCGCAGCGCGTGGCGTCGAGGGTGATCGATGCGGATCGGCATGGCGGGGATTCTGGCCGCGAAACGAGGCGCGAAGGCGCTCAGGCCGTGCCCGGCTTCGGCCACCAGATGATGGCATGCAGCCCGCTGCCGCCTTCGCGTGCCTCGAGCCGCAGTTCGCCGCCATGGCGCTGCGCGATCGAGCGCGCGATGGCCAGGCCGAGCCCGAAGCCGCCCTTGCCGGCGCGCGCGCCGCGCCGGAAGCGCTGGCCGAGCTGGGCGCGTTCCTCCTCGCCGAGGCCGGGGCCGTCGTCCTCGACATTGAGGCTCCAGCCGGCCGCATCGCCGGCCGCGAACACGGTGATGGTGCCCTCGGCCGGCGTGTAGGCGATGGCGTTGGCGACGAGGTTGGTGAGCGCCTCGCGCAGCAGCGCGCGGTCGGCCACCGCAACGAGTTCGACCTGCGCATGCCCCGCGGCCTCGTCGGGTGCCTGGATGCCGAGGTCGATGCGCTTGGCGCGCGCCTGCGGCAGCAGGTCGACGGCCACCTCGCGCAGCAGGCCGGCCAGTTCGAACGCGGCTGGCGCCACGGCCACGGTGTCGCTGCGGCCCAGCGCCAGCAACTGCTGTGCGCTGCGCGTGGCGCGGCCGATCTCGGTGCCGAGCGCGTCGAGCGCGGCGCGCACCTGCAGTGGATCGTGCTGGCGCTGCGCGTAGTCGGCCTGCATCTGCAAGGTGGTGAGGTGGGTGCGCAGCTGGTGCGAGGCATCGTCGAGGAACTGGCGCTGCTGCGCCACCAGGTCCTGCGTGCGCGACATCTGGCGATTGACCGCGGCCACCAGCGGCCGCACGTCGGCGGGCAGGTCGGTGTCGGCGATGCGCGTGAGGTCGTCGGGCTTGCGCGCCTCGACCTCGCGCGCGAGGCGCGACAGCGGCCGCAGCGCCGCCGCCAGCGCGGCACCGGTGCCGAACACCAGCAGCGCCAGCACCAGCGCGTCGCGCAGGGCCGCGCTGCGCACGAAGCGGGTGCTGAATTCCTGGCGCGAGCGCGTGCTCTCGCCGACCTGGATCAGCACGCTGCGCCCGGCGCTGCCCGCGGGCGCGCGGTCGAGCTCGCGCCGGTAGGCCGCGAGCCGCACGGCCTCGCCGAAATACTCGGCGTCGTAGAAGGCCGGCACGCCGAGCGCGAGCGAAGCGGGCGGCGCGGGCAGGTCGGCGCTGCCGAGTTCCACCAGCCCGTCGGAGGTGGCGACGCGAAAGAACACCTGGCCGCTGGCCGTGAGCTCGAAGAACTCGAACATGGTGTAGGGCAGCTCGACCGAGAGCCCGCCCGAGGCGGTCGAGATGTTGGCGTCGATGGACTTGAGCGCGCCGAGCAGCGAGCGGTCGTAGGCCGCGTTGGCCGACGCGAGCGCATCGTGCCGCGTGCGCCACAGCTCGATGCCGGTGACGGCGATCAGCGCGGGCAGCAGCAGCAGCGCGAGCCGCTGCCAGAGGCTGGCGCGGCGCAGCCAGGCGACCGAGGAACGCACCATGCCGTCTTCAGTCCGCCTCGAGCACGTAGCCCAGGCCGCGCAGCGTGACGATGCGCACGCCGCTGCCGTCCAGGCGCTTGCGCAGCCGGTAGACCAGCACCTCGACGGCCTCGGGATGCACCTCCTCGTCGTCGGAGAACACGCGCTCGAGGATCTGCTGCTTCGACAGCGGCTCGCCGCTGCGCTGCACCAGCACGCGCAGCACCGCGAGCTCGCGCGGCGACAGCGCGAGCGCCTCGCCGGCCAGCGTGAACTGCCGCCGCGCGCCGTCGTACACCAGCGGCCCGCAGGCCAGCCGCGGATGCTCGACGCCGCGCGCGCGGCGCACCAGCGCATGCAGCCGGGCCTCGAGCTCGGCCAGCGCGAAGGGCTTGGCGAGGAAGTCGTCGGCGCCGGCATTGAGCGCGCTCACGCGCTCGTCGAGCGAGTCGCGCGCCGTGAGGATCAGCGCGGGCAGCCGCTGGTCGCGTTCGCGCAGCCGCTGCAGCACCGCGTGGCCGTCGAGCCCGGGCAGGCCGAGGTCGAGCACCAGCGCATCGTGGTCGCGCTGCTGCAGCGCGCGGTCGGCCAGCCGGCCGTCGTCCACCCATTCGACCTGGATGCCCGCATGCTCGAGCGCCTTGCTGAGCCAGGTGCCCAGGGTGTGTTCGTCTTCGGCCAGCAGGATGCGCATGGGGCGACTGTAGGGCGCGGCGGTGCCGCCGCCCAGGCGGCTTTCCCGCAGGTCCGCGCTCAATCGGGCTTGATGCCCGCCCGTGCGATCACCTTCTGCCAGCGCGCCTGCTCGCTCGCGATGAACTGCGCGAACTGCTCGGGCGTGCCGCCCACGGCCTCGGCCGCGTCGCCGGTCAGGCGGCGCATCGACTCGGGCGACTTCACGGCGCTCATGGTCTCGGTCGAGAGCTTGGCGAGCTGGGCCGGCG
The DNA here is from genome assembly GCF_059418265.1 of Variovorax sp. GW821-FHT09B05. Lineage (NCBI taxonomy): Bacteria > Pseudomonadati > Pseudomonadota > Betaproteobacteria > Burkholderiales > Comamonadaceae > Variovorax > Variovorax sp. GW821-FHT09B05. The sequence goes on along the minus strand of NZ_JBWKPN010000007.1, from coordinate 378,129 downwards.
TGATGTTGGCCGGCGCGAGCATGCCGTACCACTGCGTCATCTCGAAGCCCGGGAAGCCCTGCTCGGCCACGGTCGGCACGTCGGGCAACTGGGCCAGCCGCTTGGCCGAACCGGTGGCGATGCAGCGCACCTTGCCGGCCTTGATGAAGGGGATGACCGCCGCCGCGCCGATGGCCGAGGCATCGAGCCGGCCCGAGAGCAGATCGGTCACCATCGGGCCGGTGCCGCGGTAGGGCACGTGCAGCATGAAGACCTCGGAGGTCATCTTGAGGTATTCGAAGGCGAGGTGGCCCGCGCTGCCGTTGCCGGCCGAGCCGTAGCTGAGCTTGCCGGGCTTGCTCTTGGCATAGGCGATGAACTCCTTGAGGTTCTTCGCGGGCACGTCGGGGTGCACCACGTAGAGGCTGGGCACCTTGGCCAGCAGGCTCACGGGCTTGAAGTCCTTGTTCGCGTCGTAGGGCAGCTTGGCGAAGATGTAGGGGTTGACCGCCAGCGTGCCGATGTGGCCCAGGATCAGCGTGTGCTGGTCGGTGCTGCGCGCCACCTCGCTCATCGCGATGTTGCCGGCCGCGCCGGGCTTGTTGTCGACGAACACGCTCTGGCCCAGCGTGCGCGACAGCTCCACCGCGGTCGAGCGCGCCACGATCTCCGAGCTGCCGCCCGGCGCGAAGGGCACGACGAAGCGCACCGACTTGTTGGGCCAGGTGTCGTCGGCGCGCGCGAGGCCGGCGAAGCCCGGCAGCAGGCCGCCGAGGGCGAGGGCGCTACCCGATTGCAACCATTGGCGGCGGGTGGGCGAACCCAGGTCATGGGGAAGGTCGAGGCGCATCGGTCTTGTCTCCGTGGTTTTTCGGGAAGGCCGCATGGTGCCTGGGGCTGGCTGTCGGAATGCTGTCAGTCCCGCTGGCGGCCGCGCAGCAGGTTCATTCACACCTTCTCAACCCTTCGCGCGCTGCAGGTGCGTGGTGATGAAGAAGCGTTCGCCCGGGTGCGTGGCGACCGAACTCACGAGCACCTCGCCCTCGGCGTCGAGGTAGCGCCGCAGGATCTGCAAGGTCGCGCTGCCGGCCTCGATGCGCAGCTTGCGCGCCATGGCCGCCGAGGCGTCGACCGCGCGCACCTGCTGCACGATCTCGGCCACGCGCAGGCCGTAGTGCTGCTCGAGCAGCGCGCTGACCAGCGTGTCGGGCGCGGCGCGCACCAGCGCCTCGAGCGCCGCGTACTGGGTGTCGACGTAGATGTCGGTCCAGCCCAGCGGCAGGCCCTGCGGGCCTTCCTCCATGCGCAGGCTCGAGATGCGCAGCCAGCGCGTGCCTTCCTCGCAACCGAGCAGGCGCGACAGCGCGGCATTGCTCGCGATGGTGTCGATCTCGGGCGCCAGGCGCAGGTGGGCGGCGCCGTACTGCATCAGGTCCTCCACCGAGGCCAGCGACTGCTGGAAGCCCATGCGCGCCACCGTCGACTCGACGCGCGTGCCCACGTTCTTGCGCCGCGACACCAGACCCGCGTCCTGCAGTTCCTGCAGCGCCATGCGCACCGTGTGGCGGCTGATCCCATAGTGGTCGCGCAGCTCGAGTTCGGTCGGCAGCAGCGAGCCCAGCGGGAAGCGGCCCGAGGCGATGCCTTCCTTCAGTTCCTGGGCGATGTCGGTGAAGCGCGGCTTGTTCATGGTGGCTCGATTTTGACCTAAGGGTAAACCCTATTCATGCATATGTCCGAACATATTAAATTAAATATGTCCGAACATATCAAGGCCCGTCCATGTCCTCCGCCTCCCTCCCGATGGCCAGCACCGTCGTCGATTCGATCCTTTTCCGCGACGCCTTCGGCACCGCGCCGATGCGCGCGCTGTTCTCCGACGTGGCGCTGATCCAGCGCTACATCGATGCCGAGATCGCGCTGGCGCGCGCCGAAGCCAAGGTGGGCGTGATCCCGGCCGACGCGGCCGAGGTCATCGCGCGCGAGTCGCGCATCGAGCGCATCGACTTCGACCACATGCGCCACGAGACCGACATCGTGGGCTACCCGATCCTGCCGCTGGTGCACCAGCTGGTCGCCATGTGCGGCGAGGCGGGCCGCTACGTGCACTGGGGTGCGACCACGCAGGACATCATGGACACGGCCGTCGCGCTGCAGGTGCGCGATGCGCTCGACCTGGTCGACGCCGAGATCCGCGAGCTGCGCGGCATCCTGGCCGACCTCGCGCGCAAGCACCGCGACACGCCGATGGCCGGGCGCACGCACCTGCAGCAGGCGCTGCCCGTGACCTTCGGCTACAAGGTCGCGATCTGGCTCGCCATGTTCGACCGCCACCAGCAGCGCCTGGCCGAGCTGCGCCCGCGCGTGGCCGTGGTCGAGTTCGCGGGCGCGGCCGGCACGCTGGCCTCGCTGGGCGACAAGGGCTTCGAGGTGCAGGCGGCGATGGCCGAGGAACTCGAGCTCGGCGTGCCCGCGACCACCTGGCACGTGGCGCGCGACGGCTTCGCCGAGGCGGTGAACCTGCTGGCGCTCATCACCGGTTCGCTCGGCAAGATCGCGCTCGACATCATGATCATGGCCTCGACCGAGTTCGCCGAGGTCTACGAGCCCTTCGTGAAGGGACGCGGCGCGAGCAGCACCATGCCGCAGAAGCGCAACCCGATCTCGAGCGAGCTGATGCTCGCGGCCTCGAAGGCGGTGCGCCAGCATGCGGGCCTGATGGTCGATGCGATGGTGCAGGACTTCGAGCGCGCCACCGGCCCCTGGCATGCCGAGTGGATCGCGATTCCCGAGAGCTTCATCCTCACGGCCGGTGCGTTGCACCAGGCCAAGTTCGCGCTCGGCGGGCTGATCGTCGACGAGGCGCGCATGAAGCACAACCTGGGCATCAGCCGCGGCCTGATCGTGGCCGAGGCCGTGATGATGGGCATGGCGCCGCACATCGGTCGCCAGCAGGCGCACGACGTGGTCTACGACGCCTGCCGCACCGTCAACGAGAAGGGCGGCACGCTGGCCGAAGCGCTGGCCGCGCTGCCCGAGGTCACGGCGCATTTCGACCGCGCGGCCATCGATCGCCTGACCGACCCCGCCAACTACCTGGGCCTCGCGCCCCGGATGGTGGACCGCGCGCTGGCGCTGTCCGCCCAGGCCCGGGGCTGAGCCCGGGCACCCAAGGAGACAACCATGCTCAACGATTCCACCCTGGTCGCGCCGCCGAAGAAGCTGCCCTGGTACCGCAAGCTAGGCATGCAGGTGCTGGTCGCGCTGCTGCTGGGCATCGCGGTCGGCTTCCTGTTCCCGAAGTTCGCGGGGCAGCTCAAGCTGCTGGGCGACATGTTCCTGTCGCTCATCAAGGCGGGCGTGGCGCCGCTGGTGTTCCTCACCATCGTGCACGGCATCGCCTCGGCCGGCGACGTGCGCAGCGCGGGGCGCGTGGGCTGGCGCTCGCTGGTGTATTTCGAGGTGATCTCGACCATCGCGCTGGTCATCGGCCTGCTCGCGGGCAACCTGCTGCAGACCGGCAAGGGCATGGCCTCGGTGGCCGGCGCGGCCGCGGCACCGGCGGTGAAGGCCGCCGCGCCGCAGGGCTTCCTCGAATTCATGGCGCACATCGTGCCCGACAACTTCGTCGGCGCCTTCGCCAAGGGCGAGCTGCTGCAGGTGGTGGTGCTGGCGGTGATGGTGGGCATCGGCATCCTCGCGATCCCCGAGAGCCGGCGCGAGAAGATCAACGGCGGCCTCGACATCATCTCGGAGGTGCTGTTCTCGTTCATCAACCTGGTGATGAAGCTCGCGCCCATCGGCACCTTCGGCGCGGTGGCCTATTCGGTGGGCAGCAACGGCTCCGCGGTGCTGGTGGCGCTGGCGCAGCTGGTGCTGAGCTTCTATGCGGTGATCGTGCTGTTCATCGCGGTGGTGCTGGGGCTGGTCGCGAAGTTCGCGGGCTTCAGCCTGTGGCGCTTCCTGCGCTACATCAAGGACGAGATCCTGATCGTGCTGGGCACCGCCTCCTCGGAGAGCGCGCTGCCGCGCCTGCTCGTGAAGCTCGAGCGCCTGGGCTGCGCCAAGCAGACCGTGGGCCTGGTGCTGCCCACGGGCTATGCCTTCAACCTCGACGGCACCTCGATCTTCATGGCCATGGGCGTGATGTTCATCGCGCATGCCTACGGCGTGCCGCTCACGCTCGACCACCAGATCGGCATCCTGCTGCTGATGCTGCTGACCTCGAAGGGCGCGGCCACGGTTTCGGGCGGCTCGTTCGTGGTGTTCGCGGCCACCGTCACCTCGACCGGGCTGCTGCCGGTCGAGGGCCTGGCGGTGATCTTCGGCGTCTACCGCTTCCTGTCGATGGCCATCTCGACCTGCAACGTGATCGGCAACAGCGTGGCCACGGTGGTGGTCGCCAAGTGGTCGGGCACCTTCGACGCGCAGCAGGCCGAGCGCCACCTCTACCCGGAGCGCTACCCCGACACCGCGCAGGCCGACCAGGACCTCGACGACGGCGTGGCGCCCGTCGACGCCCATGCCGCGCGGGCCTGATGCCATGACTGCCATGACCGCCATGCGCATCGAACACGACGCCTTCGGCCCCGTCGAGATTCCGGCCGACCGCTACTGGGGCGCACAGACCCAGCGCGCGCTGGGGGTCTTCGAGATCGGCGAGGAGCGTTTTCCCGCGGGCCTGATCCACGCCTTCGGCCTGCAGAAGATGGCCGCGGCGCGCGCCAATGTGCGCTGCGGCGCGCTCGACGCGGCGCAGGCGGCGCCGATCCTCGAGGCCGCCGCCGAGCTGCGCGACGGTCGCTTCGACGACCACTTTCCGCTCACCGTGTGGCAGACGGGCTCGGGCACGCAGACCAACATGAACGCGAACGAGGTCATCGCCAACCGCGCGAACGAACTGCTGGGGCAGCCGCTCGGTACCAAGTCGCCGGTGCATCCGAACGACCACGTCAACGCCTCGCAGTCGTCGAACGACAGCTTTCCGACCGTGATGCACATCGCGACCGCGCTCGAACTGCGCGAGCGCCTGCGGCCCGCGCTGCAGTTGCTGCAGCAGCACCTGCACGAGCGCAGCGAAGCCTTCGCGGACGTGCTGAAGATCGCGCGCACCCACCTGATGGACGCGGTGCCGATGACCTTGGGGCAGAGCTTCGACGCCTTCGCGCGCCAGGTCGGCCACGGCATCGACCGCATCGACGCCACCTTCGCGCGGCTGCAACTGCTGGCCCAGGGCGGCACCGCGGCGGGCACCGGGCTCAATGCGCCGCCGGGCTTCGATGCCGCCTTCTGCGAGGAACTGAGCGCGCTCAGCGGCATCGCCTTCGCGCCCAACCCCAGCAAGTTCGAAGGCATGGCCTCGCACGACGCGCTGGTGGAGGTGTCGGGCGCGCTCAACGTGCTCGCGACCTCGCTCGTGAAGATGGCCAACGACCTGCGGCTCCTGGGCTCGGGCCCGCGCTGCGGCCTGGGCGAGCTGCGCATTCCGGACGACGGGCTCACGAGCTCGATCATGCCGGGCAAGCGCAACCCGACCATCGCCGAAGTGGTGGTGCAGGCCGGGCTGCAGGCCATGGGCAACCACCTCACCATCACCATGGCGGGCGCCTCGGGCAACTTCGAGCTCAACGTGGCCAAGCCGCTGATCATCCAGAACCTGCTGCAGTCGATCCGCGTGCTGGCCGATGCCTCGCGCGTGTTCGCCGAGCGGCTGGTGAAGGACATCGAGCCCGAGCGCGCGCGGCTCGCGGCGAACGTCGACAACGCCTTGCTGGCGGTGACGGCGCTGAATCCCGTGCTGGGCTACGACCGCGTGGCGCGCATCACGCGCGAGGCGCTCGCGCGCGGCATCACGCCGCGGGCGGCGGCCATCGCCTTGCAGCTCATCGACGGCGACGCGTACGACCGGCTCGTCGATCCGGCGGCGATGGCCAGGCCCGCGGGCAGCGCTGCGGCCTGAGGGACCCGGGCGCCGGGCCGGGGGGCCGCGAAACAGCAGGGTGAAAGAAAAAGTAAGGTGCAAACTCCGCGGCCGCGCCCCAGAATCCGGGGCGAAACGGCGGCGGAGTCCGCGCGGCGATGGCGCCCGGCCTCCACCCATCCCGAGGGCGGCGAGCAGGCGCCACGGATGCCGGTAGTTCCAGAACCCCTGACGGACGAGCACACCCATTCCCGCGAAGCCCCGCATGAATTCGAGGACCCGGACGGCCACTTCATTCATGGCGCCATGCCGGACGATGTTCGGGTTGCGGTGCGCCGCGATCCGCGCGGCGCTGGGACTCGCCTGGTTGCTGCTCGCGTGCCTGGCGCTGCCGAGCCAGGCGCAGCCGGGGCCGCTGCGGCTCGATGCCGGCCTGAGCATGTTCGAGCGCAACCTCGACGGGCGTTCGCAGGCCTACTACGACGCCACCGGCCAGCTGACGCGCGAGCAGGTGGCATCGTCGCCCTACCAGGAACGATTCGAGACGCTGCCAGGCGCCCTCAACGGCGGCTACGCCCGGGGCGCGTGGTGGGTGCGCTTCCAGGTCCAGGCTTCGCCCGCGGAGGTCGAGCGCCCGCTCGAGAGCGGCTGGTGGTTGCGGCTCAATGCACCGTATGTCGACTACCTCGACGTCTGGTGGCCCGATGCCGGCGCCGGCGCGAACGGTGGCTTCGCGCACCGCGCGCTGGGCGGGATGCGTGCCAGCGCCCAGCGCGAGATGCCCTGGTCGATCTCGGCCGTGCGCCTGCCCGCGCTGCCCGATACCGAGCCGCGCTGGGTCTGGGTGCGCCTGGCGGGCGACCGCACCCTGAGCCTCGCCGGCGGTGTCTCGCCGTTGAGGGAACTGGCCACGGTGCAGCAGCGGCTCAACTACGCCGACGCGGCGGTCGTCGGCATGGCCCTGTTGATGGCGGTGGTCAGCCTGATGATGGGCATTGCGCTGCCGGACCGCCGCTTCATCGCCTACGCCGGCTACCTCGTCACGCTCGGCCTGCTGTTCGGGAGCTCGGAGGGCATGCCGGCATTCCTGTGGCTGCAGAACAGCCCCGTGGCCGCCGTTCGGCTGCACAACTTCTCGGTCTGCCTGCACACGGCGGCCGCGTTCGGCTTCGCCCGCGTGCTGCTCGACATGGAGCGGCAGTTCCCGCGCATGAACCGCGTGTTCCAGGTCATGACGCTGGTCTGCCTCGCGGCGTGCGCGGTGGCCATCGCCGGCGGCTACGGGCATGTCGCGCGGCCGCTGAACCTGGCGTGGGTGGTCTTCGCGGCCTGCGTGGTGCCGATGTGCGTCATGGCGCTGCGCCGGAACATCCAGGCCTGGCCGGGGCTGATCGGCTATGCGATCTACTTCCTGATGGGCTCGGTGCACTTCGCCAAGAACCTGCAGTGGCTGCCCTACACGCAGCTCACGCAGTACAGCTATGTGTTCGGCAGCATCCTGCACATCATGGCCTTCTTCTTCGCGCTGGGCTGGCGCGTGCGCCATCGCGAGCGGCGGGCGCTGTCGCTGTCGCTGCGGCATCGCGCGCGGCTCGCGCGGCGCGTGAACGAGCGCACGCGCGACCTGCGCCAGGAGATCGCCGAGCACCATCGCACCCACGACCAGCTGGCGCTGGCGTTGCGCGAGCAGCGCGGCCTGCTGGCCATGGTGTCGCACGAGTTCCGCACGCCGCTCGGCACCATCGGCGGCTCGGCGCAGATCCTCTCGGACGACCGGCTCGGGCTGGCGCGCGAGGAGGTCAAGAAGGAGGCCGAGAAGATCAGCCGCACGGTCTTTCGCATGCGTGACCTGGTCGACACCCTGCTGGCCGACGAATGGCTCGATGCCTCGAGCAACAACCTGAGCCTGGCGCCGATCGAGCTCGCGGTGTTCCTGCGCGAGAAGATCGAGGAGCACAACGAGGGCGTCGCCGGCGGGCGCATCTCGCTGCAGCTCGACGCGCGCGAGCTGCCGGTGCTGGCGGACGAGACGCTGATGCACATCGCGATGGACAACCTGCTGACCAACGCCATCAAGTACGCGCCGCCGCATTCGCCGGTGCGCGTGCGCGCCGGCATCCGGCGCTGCCGTTCCGACGATTTTCCCGAGGGCGACGCGATACCGGGCGTCTGCATCCAGGTGTGCGACGAAGGCCCGGGCTTCATGCCGCAGGACCTGACGCACGTGTTCGAGCGCTTCTATCGCGCGGCCGGCGTGCGGCGCATTCCGGGCATCGGGCTGGGCCTGCACATGGTGCACCGCATCGCCACGGTTCACGGTGGCAGCGTGGTCGCGTCCAACGGGCCCGGCGAGGGCGCCGTGCTGACGCTGACGTTGCCGCTGCTGGGCAGCGCCGAGCCGCCGGAAACCCGTCGTGCGATCGCGATGTCGATGGCCGACCCCGGAGGCGGCCGATGACCGCCGCCACCCGCGTGCTGGTCATCGAGGACGACGAGGACCTGCGCGACACGGTGCTGCGCTACCTGCGCGGCGTGGGCATGCTGGCCCATGGCGTGGACAGCGCCGAGAAGCTCGACGCGGAACTGGAGCGGCAGGATTTCGATGCCGTGGTGTGCGACGTCAACCTGCCGGGCGAGGATGGATTCAGCGTGCTGGCGCGGCTGCGATCGCGCAGCGCCATGCGCATCGTGATGCTGACTGCGCGCGGCATGCTGAACGACCGCCTGCATGGACTGGGACTGGGCGCCGACTACTACCTGGTCAAGCCGGTGAACCTGCGCGAGCTCGAGATGGTGCTCAACAACCTGCTGCAGCGCAGCCAGGAAACGCCGGGGCAGGGGATGCGCGAGCCCGGCGTCGCGGAGGCCGGCGAACTCGCCGTGCACGCGCCCTGGCGCTATCACTACACCACCTGGCTGCTGCTGTCGCCCACCGGCCAGCGCGTGCAGTTGTCGAACGCGGAAGCGCGGCTGCTGCAATGCCTGATCGAGCAGCCGCGCGAAGTGGTGGACCGCGGCACGCTGCTCGCGGCGATGGGGCGGCCCGGCCTCGAAGCCTATGAGCGCAACCTCGATGTCACGGTCTCGCGCCTGCGGCGCAAGGCCGAGCAGGCCAGCGGCGAGAAGCTGCCGATCGTCGCGGTGCGCGGCGAGGGCTACAGCTTCCAGGGGGATGCGCGCATCGAGCCTTGATCCAGGCGAGTACGAAGGCATTCCTTTGTCGGCGGGGCCACGGTTTTCCAGAGGGATTTGCGGGGTTCATTGCAAGAAAAAGTAAGGTGCAAATCGAGTAGCGGAACTTGAGAATTTCGCTCGAAGCGGCAGCGCAGTGATGCCGCACATGCCATGCGCCTCCTCGCGACTGCATGGCAGGAGGAGACCCCCATGAACAGCCATTCGACAGCCATCGCCCACGCGGCATCGGCTGCATTCGCTTCTGTCCGAAGCGCCTTCCGCACGCCGACCACGGAAGCGAGCCGTTCATGAACAGCGCCTACAAGACGATCTGGAATGCCGCGATCGGCGCCTGGGTGGCCGTCTCGGAAACGACGCGTGCGCGCGGCAAGCGCAGCACCAGCCGGCGCGCGGGCCGCACGGCAGGTCTCGTGGGGCTGACGAAGGCAGGCATGCTGGCGGCGCCCGTATTTCTCGCCACCGGCTTCTTTCCAGCGCAGGCGGTGTGCACGTCTGCGGGCAGCAACGTGACCTGCAACGGCGCAGCCAACCCGCTGGCGCCGAGTTTTGCGAACGGCGGCAGCAATCTGAACGTGACACTGAACCCCGGGGCGACCGTCGGCGTGCTGCTGGGTGTGGGCGGCAATGCGATGACGCTGACGGGTTCCGACGTCAAGCTCACGAACAATGGCCGGATCGATCCGCAGTTGTTCGGCGGCGGCGGCGGCATCCTGTCCTCGGGCGTCGTGTTGGGCAACGCCAATTCCAGCACGGCCACCGTCATCAATAACGGGATGATCGGCGGGACCAGGCTCTTCTCCATCGGTCTGACCGGCCTCGCGCTTGCGGTGCAGAACAGCGGCATCACATCGATCACCAACACGGGAACGATGACCACGGGGCCCGTCGTCGGCTCGACCATGAATGCGGCCGACGCGGCCGTGGTCGCTGCCTACGGCGGCGCGCAGGTCAACATGGTGAACACGGAGACCGGAACGATCACCGGCCGCATCGCGTTCGAGAGCCCGACCAGCGGCGGCAACAGCTTCACCAACGCGGGCACGATCAACGGCAGCGTTTCGCTCGGCACCGGGGAGCGCGACGACACCTTCTTCGCGGTCACCGGCTCGAGCATCACCGGTGGATCCGCAGCGGCCAGCTTGCTGGCATTGCCGTCGGGCGGCAGCCTGAACTTCGCGGCCGGCGGCACGGTCGATGCGGGCCTGGGCGGCACCGACCTGCTGGTGCTGCGCAACACCCTCAGCGGTCCCGGTTCGGGCAATGCCGGCGAGGGCACGATCAAGGCCTCGCAGTACCTGAACTTCGAGAACCTCCAGGTCGACAGCGGCACCTGGACCCTGAACGGTGCGGTGGTCAGCGGCAGCGCCCTGCTTCGCGGCGGCGTCGCGATCTTCGACGATGCGGGCGCCTTCGGTACCGGCACGCTGACGGGCAGGGGCGGCGCGATGCAGGCCGCGGTGAACGGCCTCACGCTGGGCCAGAACGTGAACCTCGTCAGCGGCCTGATCGTGCAGGGTGACAACAGCTTCACGCTGAACGGTACCGTCAGCGGCGGCAGCGGATTCACCAAGAACGGCACCGGTACGCTCACGCTGAACGGCGTCAACACCTTCAACGGCGGTTTCGCGCTCAACGGCGGCGGCCTGACGCTGGGCAACGCGAGTGCGCTCGGCTCGGGCCTGTTCCTGGTGGGCGGCAATGTCGCTCTCAACACCTTCTTCACCGGCACGCTCAACAACCAGGTGCAGCTCAGCGGCGCGCTGACGCTCGACGGGACGGGCACGCTGACCTTCGGCGCACCCATCTCGGGCGGCGGCAGCCTGAGGTCGAACGGCAACCTTGCACTGGCCGCCAGCAACACCTATGGCGGCGGCACGACGATGGGCGGCGGCAGGCTGGACGTGGGCAGCAACACGGCGCTCGGCACCGGCGACCTCACCATCGACGGCGCCTCCGTGCTGACCGGCGCGGCCGGCGTGACGCTCGCCAACAACGTGGTGCTTAACAACACGCTGAACTTCGGCGCGGCCGGCAGCGGCGGCGCGCTCACGCTCAATGGCGTGATCAGCGGCGCCGGCGGCATCAGCCTGGCCGGCGCGCCGGGCGTCACGCTCAACGGTGCCAACACCTTCACCGGTGGCTTCAACCTCGGCGCCGGCACGCTCACCGTGGGCAACGACACGGCGCTGGGCCAGGCCGGCGTCACGGTCAGCGGCCCGAGCTCGTTCGAGGCGAACCAGGCGGTGAGCCTCGCCAACGACTTCCGCCTCAATGCGGCGCTCACCGTCGGCGGCAGCAACGACCTCGCGCTCAACGGCGCGATCACCGGACTGCGCGCATTGACGAAGAACGGCACGGGCCGCCTCACGCTGGGTGGCGCGAACACCTTCTCGGGCGGGGTGGACCTGCAATCCGGCGCGCTGCGCGTGGGCACCGACACCTCGCTCGGCGGGGGCGACCTGACGGTGAGCGGCACCGCCGCGCTCGACGCGAGCGCGGCCGTGAACCTCGCGAACGACGTGGTGCTCAATGCGAACCTGAACGTCGATGGCGCGAACGACATCGCGCTCGGCGGCCAGATCCTGGGCACCGGGGGCATCATCTACAGCGGCACCGGCACCTTGACGCTCGGCAAGGCCAACGGCTTCACCGGCGGCACCACGCTCAACAGCGGCACGCTGAGCCTCGGCGACGGCCTCGCGCTGGGGAGCGGCAAGCTCTTGGTGGCCGGCAACGCGAACCTGCGCAGCGGCGTGGCGAACATCGGGGTGAACAACGGCGTGTCGCTGGGTGCCGGCGCCACGCTCGGCGTGGACGGCAGCAACCCGCTGACGCTGACCGGCACCATCGACGGCGACGGCGCGCTCGCGTTGTCCGGCACGGGCGCGGTGGGTCTGACCGGTGCCAACACCTACGGCGGCGGCACGACCGTCACGGGCACCACGCTGATCGTCGCCAACACCAGCGGCAGCGCCACCGGCAGCGGCGCGGTGCAGGTGCAGGGCGGCGGCACGCTCGGCGGCAGCGGCAGCATCGCGGGCACGGTGAACGTCGGCGAGGGCATCCTGTCGCCCGGTGCCGGCGGCGCGGGCACGCTGACCGTCGGCGGCCTGAACCTCGCGGCCGGCTCGACGCTGAACTACGAGCTCGGCCAGGCCGGCGTGGCGGGCGGGGCGCTCAACGACCTGATCAGCGTCAACGGCAACCTGCAGCTCGACGGCACGCTCAACGTGACGCAGTCGCAGGGCGGCAAGTTCGGCGCCGGTCTCTACCGGCTCATCGACTACACCGGCACGCTGACCGACAACGGCCTGGAGATCGGCACCGCGCCGACCGACGCGAAGAACCTGCAGGTGCAGACCAGCGTCGCGAACCAGGTCAACCTGGTCAACAGCGACGGCGTGACGCTCACCTTGTGGGACGGCGCCGATCCGGCGAACTTCAACGACGGCAAGATCGCGGGCGGCAGCGGCACCTGGCGCGCAGGGGGCTCGACCTCGAGCTGGACCGGCGTCGACGGCACGCTCAACGCCGGCTGGCAGCAGGATGGCGTGGCCATCTTCAGCGGCCAGGCCGGCATCGTCACGGTCGACACCCAGGGCGGGGCGAAGCCGGTGGGCATCGGCGGCGCGCAGTTCGCGGTCGACGGCTACACGGTCAACGGCGATGCGCTCACGATCGGCGCGCCGGCCACGGTGGTGCGCGTGGGCGACGGCACCGCGGCGGGTGCGGGCATGACCGCGACCATCGCTTCCGAGATCGCCGGCGCGGGCGGCCTGGTCAAGGACGACCTGGGCACGCTGGTGCTGGACGGCAGCAACAGCTACAGCGGCGGCACCACCGTCAAGGGCGGCATCCTGCAGATCGCGTCGGATGCCAACCTCGGCGCGGTCGGGGGCAGCCTCGCGCTCGAAGGCGCCACCTTGCACGTGACGGGCGACACGGCCAGCAAGCGCGCCGTGAGCCTGGGCACGGGGGTCAACAGCTTCGACATCGACCAGACCGTCGCGCTGGACGGCACGGTCAGCGGCGCGGGCAGCCTGCGCAAGATCGGCACGGGCACCTTGCAGCTCGGTGCGGCCAATGCATACGTCGGCGGCACCGACGTGGCCGCGGGCGCGGTCGAGGCCCTGGTCACGGGCGCACTGGGCAGCGGCCCGGTGTCCGTGGCCGACAACGCCTCGCTGGCCTTCACCAACACAGCCGAAGCGGGCGCGCTCGCGATCACCGTGGCCGCGCGCGGTGGCGCGCCGGGCGACAACGGCGGCTTCGTCGCGTTCCGCGACAGCAGCTCGGCCGGCGACGCGAGCATCACGACGAACCAGGGCGCCTCGGTCGAGTTCCGCGACGCCTCGAGCGCGGGCAATGCGGTGATCGAGAACCGCGGCGGCTCGACCACGCTGTGGTTCAACGCGAATGGCGGCAAGGCACAGATCACGAATTTCGCCGGCGGGCTGGTCAACCTGCTCGACGACGCGAGCGCGGGGCAGGCGCGCCTGGTCAATGGGAACGGCGGTGTGATCGACATCGCCGACCGTGCGAGCGCGGACCAGGCCACGGTGGTGAACGACGCGGGGGCGCTGCTGCGCATCAGCAAGCTCACTACGGCGGGTGTGAGCATCGGCTCGCTCGAGGGCGCGGGCGACGTGCAGCTGGGGGCCAAGGCGTTGACCACCGGCGGGTTGAACACGAGCACCACGCTGTCGGGCACGATCAGCGGCAATGGTGGGTCGGTCGTGAAGGTCGGCAGCGGCGCGCTCGGCTTGAACGGTGCCAATACCTACACCGGTGGCACCACGGTGGCGGGCGGCACGCTCGCCGCGAACAACGCGAGCGGCAGCGCCACCGGCACCGGTGGCGTGCAGGTGCAGTCGGGTGCCACGCTCGCGGGCTCCGGCAGCATCGCGGGCACGGTCACGGTCGCCGACGGCGGCGTGCTGTCGGCCGGCAATGGCGGTGTCGGCACGCTCACGCTCGGTGGCCTGAACCTCGCGGCCGGCTCCGTGCTGAACTACGAGCTCGGTCAGGCCGGCGTGGCGGGCGGCGCGCTCAACGACCTGATCAGCGTCAACGGCAACCTGCAGCTCGACGGCACGCTCAACATCGCGCAGTCCGCGGGCGGAAAGTTCGGCGCCGGCCTCTACCGGCTCATCGACTACACCGGCACGCTGACCGACAACGGGCTGGACATCGGCAGCGCGCCGACCGACGCGAAGAACCTGCAGGTGCAGACCGCGGTGGCGAACCAGGTCAACCTGGTCAACAGCGAAGGCGTGACGCTCACCTTGTGGGATGGCAGCACGCCCGCGAACTTCAACGACGGCAAGGTCGCGGGCGGCAGCGGCACCTGGCGCGCGGGTGGCTCCAGCTCGAGCTGGACCGGCATCGACGGCAAGCTCAACGGCGGCTGGCAGCAGGACGGCGTGGCCGTCTTCAGCGGCCAGGCCGGCACCGTCACGGTCGACACGCAGGTGGGTGCGAATCCGGTGCGCCTCGGCGGCGCGCAGTTCGCGGTGAGCGGCTACACGATCAACGGCGACGCGCTCACGATCACCGCACCCCAGACGGTGGTGCGCGTGGGCGACGGCACCAACGCGGGCGCGGGCATGACGGCGACCATCGCGTCCGCGCTGACCGGTACCGGCGGCCTGGTGAAGGAAGACCTCGGCACGCTGGTGCTCGACAGCGTCAACAGCTACAGCGGCGGCACCACCATCAAGGGCGGCGTGCTGCAGATCGCTTCCGACGGCAACCTCGGCGCGGAGACGGGCGGCCTCGCGCTCGAGGACGGCGCCACGCTGCACGTGACCGGCGGCGCTTCGGGCACGCGGGCCGTGAGCCTGGGCGCGGGTGTGGCCACCTTCGAGGTGGTCCCGGTCGAGACCCTGAGCCTCGGGGGCAAGGTCAGCGGCGCGGGCCGCCTGCGCAAGACCGGCGCGGGGCTGCTGCAGCTCATCGTGGCCAACGACTACACGGGCGGCACCGAGATCGCGCAGGGCAGGATCAATGCGACGGTGACGGACGCGCTCGGCAGCGGGCCGGTGTCGGTGGCGGGCAATGCCACGCTGGTCTTCGCCAACACGGCCGAGGCGGGCAAGCTCGCGATCACCGCGGCCGCGAGTGGCGGCGCGCCGGCCGACACGGGCGGCTTCGTGCAGTTCCTCAACGGCAGCTCGGCCGGCGAAGCGACCCTCGTGGCGAACCAGGGTGCCTCGATCGAATTTCGCAACACCTCGAGCGCGGGCAAGGCCGTGATCGAGAACCGCGGTGGCTCGACCGACTTCCGGCTCAATGCCAGCGCGGGCCAGGCGCAGATCACCAACCTCGCGGGTGGCCGCATCCGCCTGTTCGACGACGCGAGCGCGGGGCAGGCACGGCTGGTCAACGAAAGCGGCGGGCTGATCGACTTCTTCGACCGCGCGAGCGCCGACCAGGCCACGGTGGTCAACAACGCGGGCGCGAAGCTCGATATCGGCAGCCTCGTCAATGCGGGCACCAGCGTCGGTGCGCTCGACGGCGCGGGCGACGTGCTGCTGGGCGCGAAGGCGCTGACCACGGGTGGGCTCAACACCAGCACCACCCTGTCGGGCACGATCAGCGGAGCCGGTGGCTCGGTCGTCAAGGTGGGCAGCGGAACGCTGGCGCTCACGGGGGCCAACAGCTACACGGGCGGCACCACGGTGGCGGGCGGCACGCTGGCCGCGAACAACGCGAGCGGCAGCGCGACCGGCACGGGCGCCGTGCAGGTGCAGGGCGGCGCCACGCTCACGGGCACCGGCAGCATCGCGGGCGCGGTCACGGTCGCCAAGGGCGGCACCCTGTCGGCGGGCAATGGCGGCGTCGGCACCCTGAGCGTCGGCGCGCTGAGCCTGGATGCCGGCTCGACGCTGAACTACGAGCTGGGCCAGGCCGGCGTGGCCGGCGGCTCGCTCAACGACCTGATCAACGTCAACGGCAACCTGCAGCTCGACGGCACGCTCAACGTGGCCGAGAGCGCGGGCGGCAAGTTCGGCGCGGGGCTGTACCGCCTCATCAACTACACCGGCACGCTGACCGACAACGGGCTGGACATCGGCACCGCTCCGACGGGCAAGCTCTCGGTGCAGACCTCGGTGGCGAACCAGGTCAACCTGCTCAACAGCGACGGCCTGGTGCTGAACCTCTGGGACGGCGGCAACAGCGCCAACTTCAACGACGGCAAGATCGCGGGCGGCGCGGGCACCTGGCGCGCGGGCGCGCCCGGCGACAACTGGACCGACGCCAACGGGCTGGCCAACGGCACCTGGGTGCAGGACGGCTTCGCGATCTTCGGCGGCCAGGCCGGCACGGTCACGGTGGACAACAAGGGCGCGGGCGGTGCGGTGCGCCTGGGCGGCGCGCAGTTCGCGGTCGACGGCTACACGATCAACGGCGACCCGCTCACCATCAGCGCCCCCCAGACGGTGGTGCGCGTGGGCGACGGCTCCAGCGCGAGCGCGGGCATGACCGCGACCATCGCGGCGTCGATCGGCGGCGCGGGCGGCCTCGTGAAGGACGACGGCGGCACGCTGGTGCTGACCGGCAACAACAGCTATGCGGGCGGCACCACGGTCAAGGGCGGCATCCTGCAGATCTCGGCCGACAACAACCTCGGTGCGTTCGGCAAGGGCCTGGCGCTCGACGGCGGCACCTTGCGCATCGCGACCGGCTCCGCGCCGTTCTTCGCCTCGCGCGCGCTCGCGCTGGGCGCGGGCGGCGGCACCATCGACCTGGGCAACAGCGTCTTCGGCGTGGGCGGTCTCATCAGCGGCAACGGGCTGCTCACCGTGACCGGCAAGGGCGGCACCCTGGGCCTGGTGGCGGCCAACAGCTACAGCGGCGGCACGCTGCTGCAGGACGGCGCGAGCATCACCACCACCGCGAGCGGCGTGCTCGGCAGCGGCGCGGTGCGCCAGCAGGGCAACGGCACCACGCTGCTCTACACCGACAAGGCGAGCGCGGGCGGCAACGACTACACCGTGGGCCGTGCCGCGAGCGCGGACAGCGGCAACATGCTGGCCTTCGCGCAGAACGCCACGGCCGCGAGCTCGAAGATCACGCTCAACGGCGCGGGCTGGCAGACAGCGGGCGTGAACTCGGTGCAGTTCAGCGGCAACACCAGCGCCGGCACGTCGACCATCGCCAACGCGGGCGGGTCGGTCTACTTCTTCCAGGATGCCAGCGCCGGCAGCGCGACCATCGCCAACGGCGGCAAGAGCCAGCTGAGCTTCGGCGGCAACGCCACGGCCGGCGGTGCGCAGATCGGCAATGCATCGGGCGGCCTGGTGCGCTTCGCCGACAACAGCTCGGGCACGGGTGCCACGGTCGCCAATGCCGCGGGCGGCGTGGTCGATGTCTCGGGCTCGACCGCCAAGACCGGTGTGGAACTGGGCTCGCTCTCGGGCGCGGGCAGCGTGGTGCTCGGCGCCACGCAACTCACGGTGGGCGGCCTGGGCGGCAGCGACACGATCTCGGGCACCGTCAGCGACAAGGGCAGCGTGTTCGCACAGCCGGGTTCGGGCACGGGCGGTTCGATCGTCAAGGTCGGCGCGGGCACGCTCACGCTCAGCGGCGCCAACAGCTACACCGGCGGCACCACCGTCGCCGCGGGCACGCTCGCGGTGAACAACGCGAGCGGCAGCGCGACCGGCACGGGCGCGGTGCAGATCCTCGGCGGCGCGGTGCTGTCGGGCAGCGGCAGCATCGCGGGCGCGGTGAGCATCGCCAAGGGCGGCGCGCTGTCGGCGGGCAATGGGGGCCCAGGCACCTTGACGCTCGGCAGCCTGAGCCTGGCCGATGGCGCGGCGCTGAACTACCAGCTCGGCCAGGCCAACACCGTCGGCGGTCCGCTCAACGACCTCGTCAACGTCAACGGCAACCTGCAGCTCGACGGCACGCTCAACGTGGCGCAGTCCGCGGGCGGCAGCTTCGGCGCGGGCCTGTACCGGCTCATCAGCTACACGGGCAGCCTGACCGACAACGGCCTGGACATCGGCACCGCACCCGGCGCCAAGACCGACCTGCAGGTGCAGACCTCGGTGGCGCAGCAGGTCAACCTGATCAACCGCGCGGGCCTGTCGCTGAACTTCTGGGATGGCGGCGACGCGAGCAAGTACAACGACGGCCAGGTGGCCGGCGGCTCGGGCACCTGGCGTGTCGGGATTCCGGGCGACGGCTGGACCGGTGTCGACGGCAAGATCAATGCGGCCTGGGCGCAAGGCCAGTTCGCGGTGTTCGGCGGCACTGCCGGTACTGTCACGGTCAATGACGCGGGCGGCACGGTGCGCATCACCGGCGCGCAGTTCGCCACCGACGGCTACCGCGTGCAGGGCGATGCGATCGAGCTCGGCAATGCCGCGACCACCGTGCGCGTGGGCGACGGCACCGCGGCCGGCGCGGGCATGACCGCGACCATCGCATCCTCGCTGACCGGCACGGGCGGCCTGGTCAAGGAAGACCAGGGCACCCTGGTGCTCGATGGCAGCAACAGCTATAGCGGCGGCACCACGGTCAAGGGGGGCATCCTGCAGATCGCGTCGGACGCCAACCTCGGCGCGGCCACGGGCGGCCTCGCGCTCGAGGGCACCACCCTGCATGTGACCGGCGACACCGCCGGGACGCGCGCCGTGAGCCTGGGGGCGGGTGTCAACAGCTTCGACATCGACCGGACCGTCGCGCTCAACGGCACCATGAGCGGCGCGGGCAGCCTGCGCAAGATCGGCGCGGGCATCTTGCAGCTCGGTGCGGCCAATGCATACGCCGGCGGCACCGACGTCGCCGCGGGCGCGGTCGAGGCGCTGGTCACGGGCGCACTGGGCAGCGGCCCGGTGTCCGTGGCGGACAACGCCTCGCTGGCCTTCGCCAACACGGCCGAAGCGGGCGCGCTCGCGATCACCGTGGCTGCGCGCGGCAAGGCACAGACCGACAACGGCGGCTTCGTCGCGTTCCGCGACAGCAGCTCGGCCGGCAACGCGAGCATCACGGTGAACCAGGGGGCCTCGGTCGAGTTCCGCGACGCCTCGAGCGCGGGCAATGCGGTGATCGAGAACCGCGGTGGCTCGACCACGCTGTGGTTCAACGCGAATGGCGGAAAGGCACAGATCACGAACTTCGCCGGCGGGCAGGTCAACCTGCTCGACGACGCGAGCGCCGGGCAGGCGCGCCTGGTCAACGAGAGCGGTGGGGTGATCGATTTCGCCGACCGCGCGAGTGCGGACCAGGCGACGGTGGTGAACAACGCGGGGGCGCTGCTGCGCATCAGCAAGCTCAGCACGGCGGGCGTGTCGATCGGCTCGCTCGAGGGCGCGGGCGACGTGCAGCTGGGGGCCAAGGCGTTGACCACGGGCGGGTTGAACACGAGCACCACGCTGTCGGGCACGATCAGCGGCAACGGTGGGTCGGTCGTGAAGGTCGGCAGCGGAACGCTCGGCCTGAACGGTGCCAATACCTACACCGGTGGCACGACGGTGGCGGGCGGCACGCTGGCAGTGAACAACACGAGTGGCAGCGCGACCGGCACGGGTGCCGTGCAAGTGCAGGGCGGCGCAACGCTCGCGGGCAATGGCAGCGTGGCGGGTGCGGTGAGCATCGCCAAGGGTGGTGTGCTGTCGGCTGGCAATGCAGGCGTCGGCACGCTGACGCTCGGCAGCCTCAGCCTCACCGATGGTGCAGTGCTCAACTACGACCTCGGTCAAGCGAACACCGTGGGCGGCGCGCTCAACGACCGCGTCCAGGTCAACGGCAACCTGCAGCTCGACGGCACGCTCAACGTGGCGCAATCGAAGGGCGGTGTGTTCGGCGCGGGCATCTACCGCCTGATCGACTACACCGGCAGCCTGACCGACAACGGCCTGGACATCGGCAGCGCGCCGATCGCGGCGAAGGACCTGCAGGTGCAGACCTCGCTGGCGCAGCAGGTCAATCTCGTGAATCGCACGGGCCTGTCGCTCAACTTCTGGGATGGCGGCGACAACACGAAGTACAACGACGGCAAGATCGCCGGCGGCGCGGGCACTTGGCGTGTGGGCGTGCCGGGCGACGGCTGGACCGGTGCGGACGGCAAGATCAACGCGGCCTGGGCACAGGACCAGTTCGCGGTGTTCGGCGGCACGGGTGGCACGGTCACGGTCAGCAACGCGGGTGGCACGGTGCGCATCAATGGCGCGCAGTTCGCGGCCGATGGCTATGTGCTGCAGGGCGATGCGATCGAGCTCGGTGCTTCGGGCACGGTGGTGCGCGTGGGCGATGGCTCGGGCACTGACGCCACGCGCAGTGCCACGGTGAACGTCGCGCTGACCGGTGCGGGCGGTCTGGTCAAGGACGACGTGGGTCGCCTGATCCTCGGTGGCACCAACACCTACACCGGTGGCACCACGGTCAAGGCCGGTGTGCTGCAAGGGAACACGGCGAGCCTGCAAGGTGGCATCGTCAACGGTGCCGAGGTGGTGTTCGACCAAGCCAAGACCGGCAGCTATGCCGGCACGATGAGCGGCAGCGGCAAGCTGCGCAAGATCGGCAGCGGTACGCTGACCTTGACCAGTGCCAACAGCTACGCAGGCGGCACCTTCGTCGACGCGGGCACGCTGGCCACCGACATCACGGGCGCCCTCGGCAGCGGCGCGGCGAGCGTGGCCTCGGGCGGCACGCTGCAACTGGGTGGCGGCTTCGATGCACGCACCACGGCCATCGGCAACCAGGGAACAGTGCGCTTCCAGGGCAAGGCGAACGCGGGCACGTCGACCATCACCAACGCCGCGGGCGGCGTGCTGGCCTTCGCGGACGACGCCTCGGCCGACAAGGCCACGGTGCTCAACCAGGCCGGCGCGCAGGTGCGCATCGACCAGGCGACGACCGGCGTGAGCTTCGGCTCGATCGGCGGCGCCGGCGACCTCGTGCTCGGTGCCAAGGCGCTGACGCTGGGCGCGAGCGGCGACAACGCCACGCTGTCGGGCACGATCAGCGGCACGGGTGGTTCGGTCGTCAAGGTGGGCAGCGGCACGCTGACGCTGACCGGTGCCAACACCTACACCGGCGGCACCACCGTGGGCGCGGGCACGTTGAGCGTGAACAACAAGAGCGGCAGTGCCACGGGCACGGGTGCGGTTCAGATCCAGAGTGGCGCGACGCTCGCGGGCAGCGGCAGCATCGCGGGCGCGGTCACCGTCGACAAGGGCGGCATCCTTGCCGCGGGCAACAGCCCCGGCACGCTGACACTCGGTGCACTGACCCTGGCCGGCGGCTCCACGCTGAACTACGAACTCGGCCAAGCCGGCGTTCCTGGCGGCGCGCTCAACGACCTGATCAATGTGACGGGCAACCTGAACCTCGACGGCACGCTGAACATCGCGCAGTCGGCGGGCGGTAGCTTCGGCCCTGGCTTGTATCGCTTGATGAGCTACGGCGGCAGCTTCACCGACAACGGCCTGGACATCGGTACGGTGCCGGGCTCGGCCAAGGCTGTCGACCTGCAGGTGCAGACCTCGGTGGCGAACCAGGTGAACCTGGTGAACCGCGCGGGCCTGTCGCTGAACTTCTGGGATGGCGGCGACAGCACCAAGTACAACGACGGCCAGGTGGCCGGCGGCAGCGGCACCTGGCGCGTGGGCAACCCGCAGCCCTCGATGGACGGCTGGACCGACATGGACGGCAAGCTCAACGCCAACTGGGCACAGAACCAGTTCGCGGTGTTCGGCGGCAAGGCCGGCACCGTGACCGTGGATGCTGTTGGCGGCGCGGTGCGCATTGCCGGTGCGCAGTTCGCGACCGACGGCTATGTGGTGCAGGGCGATGGCATCGTGGTGGACAACGCGAACTCGGTGATCCGCGTGGGCGACGGCACGGCCGCGGGTGCGGCGATGACGGCCACGCTCAATGTCGCGCTGAGCGGTACGGGCGGGATCTCGAAGGAGGACGCGGGCCGGTTGATCCTCGGTGGCACCAACACCTATACCGGCGGCACCACCGTCAAGGGTGGCGTGCTGCAGGGCAGCGCGACGAGCCTGCAGGGCACTATCGTCAACAACGCCGAGGTGGCGTTCGACCAAGGCAAGACGGCGGGCACCTATGCGGGCGCGATGAGCGGCACGGGCAAGCTGCGCAAGATCGGCGCGGGCACGCTGACCTTGAGCGGCGCCAACAGCTACAGCGGTGGCACGCTGGTGGATGCGGGCACGCTGACGACTGACACCACGGGTGCGTTGGGAACTGGTCCTGCCAGCATCGCTTCGGGTGCCACGCTGCAGTTCGGCGGCAAGGCCGATGCGGGCAAGCTCGCGATCGCCAACGCGGGCACCTTGCGTCTGCAGGACACCGCGAGTGCCGCGGGCGCCACGGTGACCAACGCGGCGAGCGGCCAGGTGCGTATCGACCTCACGACCGCCGGCACGAGCATCGGCTCGCTCAGTGGCGCGGGCGATGTGGTGCTCGGCGCGAAGACGCTGACGACCGGCGCCATCGGCGGCGACAACACGATCTCAGGTGCCATCACCGGCACCACAGGTTCGCTCGTCAAGGTCGGCGCAGGCACGCTCACGCTGGCAGGCACTGCAACGTACGCAGGCGAGACCCGCGTGACGGGCGGCACCTTGAAGGCCGGCGCCACCAACGCCTTCAGCGCAGCATCGAGCGCTGTAGTGGCCAGCGGCGCCACCCTCGACCTCGGCGGCTTCAGCCAGAAGATGGCCGGCCTGACCAACGCCGGCACCGTCTCCCTGCTGGGCACGGTCCCCGGCACCACGCTCACCTTGACCGGCCCCTACGTCGGCAACAACGGGCTGCTGCGCCTGGGCGCGAAGCTCGACAACCCAGGCATCGCCGACCGCCTCGTGCTCGACGGTGCATCGGCCAGCGCGAGCGGCAAGACCACGGTGCAGGTGACCAACCTCGGCGGCCTGGGTGCACGCACCAGCGGCGCGGGCATCGAGCTGATCAGCGCCAAGAACGGCGCGACCACCACCGCGCAGAGCAGCAAGGACGCCTTCGTGCTCTCGGGCGGCCGTGTCGACGCCGGTGCCTACGAGTACCGCCTGTACGCCGGCGATGCGGGCGGCGAGGGCGAGAACTGGTACCTGCGCACCGAAGCAGAACCGGGCGCATCGCTGCCGACCTACCGCGCCGAAGCCTCGCTGTTCGCTGCGCTGCCGAACCAGCTGCGCCAAAGCAACCTGGGCATGCTCGCAAGCCTGAGCCAGCGCATCGGCGACGACGACGTGCGCGGCAGCGGCGGCGCGAGCACGAGCGTGGATGGCGGCAACCGCAGGGCCTGGGGCCGGCTGATCTCCACCGACATGGACATCCGCCAGGGAGGTACCGTCTCGCCACATGCCGAGGGCCGCGTGAGCGGGCTGCAGGCCGGCACCGACCTGTGGGCCAACCCGAACTGGCGCGCCGGCATCTACGTGGGCCAGCTCGAGGGCGACACGCGTGTGAGCGGCTTCAGCAGCGGGCTCTTGAACGGCGCCGCGGGCCGCAACGACCTGCGCAGCCAGTACCTGGGCCTGTACGGCACGTTCACGAGCGACGACGGCTTCTATGCCGACACGGTGCTGCAGGCAGGTCGTCATCGCTACACGGTGCAACCGCAACTGAGCGCGGGCGTCACGGGCAAGGGCAACAGCCTGCTGGCCTCGATCGAGGTCGGCAAGGCCTTCGCGCTCGGCACGGGCGGCTGGTCGGTGGAGCCGCAACTGCAGCTGATCCATCAGCGCCTGCGCCTGGACGACGTGGCGATCCCCGGTGCGCTGGTGCAGCAGGACGCAGACAGCAGCTGGACCGCACGCGCGGGCGTGCGGATCAAGGGCAGCTTCGCGACGGGAGCGGGCACGCTGCAGCCCTATGCGCGCCTGAACGTCTATCGCAGCTCGAAGGGCAACGACATCGCCCGCTTCGTGAACCCGGCAGCCATCACGCCGGTGGGTGCACCGATCGGCGGCACGAGCACCGAGCTGGCCGCGGGCTTCACGCTGGCACTGAGCCAGCGCACGAGCCTGTATGGCGAGCTCGGCAAGCAGTGGGCTTCGGGTGGCGTGGCGCGCGTGGGCAGCTCGGTCAATGCGGGGGTGGGTGTGCGCGTGAAGTGGTGAGATTTCAGTCCGGAGGCTTCCCGCCCTGGGCCTCGGCCCGCGCGGGAATCGCCTCGGTCCACACAGCGATGTCCTCGGGTGTCATCGTGCTCGCGGGCGTGAGGCGTCCGTCGACATAGCCGAGCCGCTCGATGTCGTGCAGGAACTGCTCGCGCGAGAGCAGGGTGCCGGCGCACACGTTGTCCCCCGGGGCCTCCGTCGCGCGCAGCTCGCCGGCGAGGCGGCCCATCAGCATCGTCATCACCCAGCCGGGCACGTGGTCGCGCTCGGCGGGATAGATGTAGCCGAACAGCGTCAGGTGCGCGAGCAGCACGCGCCAGTGCGCGCCGAAGCGCTCCAGCAGCCCGGGCCAGTCGAGCCGCTGCGCGTTGACCTGCAGCAGGTGCGCGATGTCGCCGCCGTCGTAGCGCTCGCGTTCCATGATGAAGGCCTTCGACACCAGGCAGTCCTCCACGTTGGCGACGCAGACGGAAACGCCGAGCACGTCGGCGCGGCAGTTGCCGTGGAACCAGCGCGCGTCCACCGGCATGAGGCCGTTGCCCGAATTGAAGATCAGGTCGATGAACTCCTGGCCGTCGTAGACCTTGCCGAGCCAGTGCGGAAAGGTCATCTCGGTGCGCCAGCCATGCCGAAGCGCGACCTGCGCGATGCGCTCGTAGTCCTCGCGGCGGATGAAGAGGTCGAGGTCCTTGGTCGAGCGGCGGATGCCGGTGTAGCAGGCCTGCGCGAACGCGCCGCCGACGAGGAACGGAATGCCGGCCTCGTCGAGCGCGCGCAGCGCGCGCCGGTAGAAATCGGCCACCTGCGGCTCGACTTCGTCTTCGAGCGAGGGCGCGAGCATGGTGGAGGGCGTCATGCACGCAGTGAATGCCGCCGCGCCGGAGGCAGGGCAGGGGCAAAGGGCCCCATCGAATGTCAGACGGGCGCCTACAAGCGCAGCGGGATGAGGCCGATGACGGCGCGCGGCGGCGGGGTGCACGGTGGATTGCATGCCTACCCCCAAATCATCCACCCACGTCCGCTTCGCCGCCGTCGGCGACATCCATGTGCAGAAGGACTCCGCGGGTTCGCTGCGCGACTTCTTCGCCCAGGCCGCCGACGAGGCCGACGCGCTGCTGTTGTGCGGCGACCTGACCGACTACGGCACGGCGGAGGAGGCGCGGGTGCTGGCCGAGGAGCTCGGCGGCCTCTCGATTCCCATCGTCGCCGTGCTGGGCAACCACGACTTCGAGTCGGGCACGCCCGAGGTGGTGAACGAGGCGCTGACGCGGATCGGCGTGCGCATGCTCGACGGCTCGGCCTGCGAGATCGAGGGCGTGGGCATCGCGGGCGTCAAGGGCTTCGCGGGCGGCTTCGGCCGCGCCTCGCTCGGCGCGTGGGGCGAGCCCGCGATCAAGATGTTCGTGCAGGAGGCGCTCAACGAGGCGATGAAGCTCGAGTCGGCGCTCGCCAAGCTGCGCACCCGGCGCCGCATCGCGATGCTGCATTACGCGCCGATCGTGGGCACGGTGCAGGGCGAGCCGAGCGAGATCTTCGCCTTCCTCGGCAGCAGCAGGCTCGAGGAGCCGCTGCTGCGCTACCCGATCGATGCCGTGTTCCACGGTCATGCGCACCGCGGCACGCTCGAGGGCCGCACCATCAACGGCACGCCGGTCTACAACGTTGCCAAGCCGCTGCTGCAGCGCAGCCGGCCCGACGTGCCGCCGTTCCATCTCTACGAAGTGCCGCGCGAGTCCGCTTCGGAACCCGAGCTGGCCGCGCACTGAACCGCGGACGGCGGCCGCTCGACCCTTCAGGCGCGTCGTGATGAAGAAGCGCCGGCTCGGGTGCGTGGCGACCGAACTCGCGAGCACCTCGCCCTAGGCATCACGCCGCCTTCGGAATCGTCAGCCCCGCGATCACCGCGGGCCGCGCCACGAAGCGCTCGAGCACGCGCGCCACGTTCGGGAAGCTGTCGAAGCCGACCAGCTCGCGCGCCTCGTAGAAGCCGATCAGGTTGCGGATCCACGGGAAGCTCGCGATGTCGGCGATGCTGTAGTCGTCGCCCATGATCCATTCGCGGCCGGCCAGGTGCTTGTCGAGCACGCCGAGCAGGCGCTTCGATTCGGCCACGTAGCGGTCGCGCGGGCGCTTGTCCTCGAACTCCTTGCCGGCGAACTTGTGGAAGAAACCGAGCTGGCCGAACATCGGACCGATGCCGCCCATCTGGAACATCACCCACTGCAGGGTCTCGTAGCGCTTCGCGGGGTCGGCGCTCAGCAGCTTGCCGGTCTTCTCGGCCAGGTAGAACAGGATCGCGCCCGACTCGAACAGCGGCAGCGGCTTTCCGCCCGGGCCATCGGGATCGATGATGGCGGGGATCTTGTTGTTGGGGTTCAGCGAGAGGAAGGCCTCCGACATCTGGTCGTTGCTGCCGAAGCTCACGAGGTGCGGCTCGTAGGGCAGGCCGATCTCCTCCAGCATGATCGAGACCTTCACGCCGTTGGGCGTGGGCAGCGAGTAGAGCTGCAGCCGCTCGGGGTGCTGGGCGGGCCACTTCTGGGTGATCGGGAAGTCGGCGAGGGAGGTCATGGCGTGAGCCTTTCTTTCTTGGAATGACGGAAGAGGGCGCTTCGGCCCGGCGGCCGGCCCCCGGGGCGAGCCGGCGATATTGCCCGATCCGCGCATCCGCTGCCGGGCACCAGGAATGCTTTGGTGTAGCACCGACGTCATATTCGGGCGCGAGGATGGCGGGCTTCCAGAATGGCGCACCCACCTTGCCGGCTCGATTCGTCTCCTCGCAGGGTGCGCCCGCTCGCCGCCCGTGGGCAGCGCCATGCCCTGGCGCTGTCGCTGCTGTGTGGGCTCTGGATGCCCGCGCCGGCCGCGGCCGGCGACAGCGACGCGGCGCGCGTGGATGACGCGCCCGCCCTGCCCGAGGCCGCCGCGCCCGGCGTCGATTTCGACATCGCGGCGCAGCCCCTGGCCGCCGCGCTGCAGCGCTATGCACTGCAGTCGGGCCGCCCGGCGCTGTTCGACAGCGCGGTCGTGAGCGGCCGCACTTCGGCCGCCGTGCGCGGCCACCACGCACCCGAAACCGCGCTGCGCCTGCTGCTCGAGGGCACGGGCCTGGCCGCCGAAAGCATGCGCGACGGGCCGGCCGATGCCTTCGTGCTGAGGCCGGTCGACGCGCGCGCGCTGGCGGCGCGAACGGCCGCGGACGGCGTGGACACCGACTACGGTGCCTGGGTGCAGGCACGCGTCTGGCAGGCCCTGTGCGCCGATGCGCGCACCGCGCCCGGCAGCTACCGCACCCTGCTGCGCTTCGAGGTCGATGCCACCGGTGCGCTGCAGAAGCCGCGCCTGCTGACCTCGACCGGCAATGCGCGCCGCGACGCCGCGGTGCGCGAGGCCCTGCAGCGCGTGCGCGTGGACCGCGCGCCGCCGCCCGCGATGGCGCAGCCGCTGACCCTGGTGCTGCTGCCGCGCGACCCCGCCGACCCCGACGCGCCGCGCTGCGAGAACCGGCCATGACCGAGGACGCGCGCCCGATCCTGTCGGACTACCTGTCGCGGCACTACGCCAGCCTCAAGCGGCGCGTGACGCGGCTGCTGGGCAACAGCGACCTGGCCGGCGACGCGCTGCAGGACACCTGGCTTCGGCTGCAGAGCCGCGAGGAGGAGGACGCGATCCAGAGCCCGGGCAGCTACCTGGTGCGCGTGGCCGTCAACATCGCGATGGACATCCAGCGCCGCCAGAGCCGCTCGCTGTCGATCGACGAGGTGCAGTCGCTGATGGAGCTGTCGGACCCGGCGCCGGGCCCGGCGCGCACGGCCGAGCTGCGCTCCGAGGTGACGAGCCTGCTGAAGTTCATCGACCGCATGCCCGAGCGCCGCCGCACGATCCTGATGCTGGTGCGCTGGGAGGGGCTGCAGCAGAAGGACGTGGCGGCGCGCCTGGGCCTCTCCATACGCGTGGTCGAGCACGAACTCAAGCGCGCCCACGACTACCTCGACGCGCAGATGAACCATGACAAAAAATAGTTGGGGGTTTGGGGTGGCGCCGTTCGTCTGGGTGGGTGAAGCACTTTTCCATCGTTTCTTCGGCGCACCGGGGCTGTCCGGCATGAAGCCATGACGGCATCGGCCGACGACCGCGATACATCGGGTGGCGCGCTGCCGGCGCAGGCGCGCGTCTGGCTGCGCCTGCTCGCTTCGGGCGAGGTCAAGGCCTCGGACGCCGAGGCCTTCCAGCGCTGGCTCCACACCAGCGAGGCGCACCGCGCGGCCTTCCACGAGGTCAAGCAGCGCTGGGCGTCGCTGCGGCCCGTGAGCGGCGAGTACCTGCGCACCCGCCCGGCGGCGGCCGCGGCGCACGAGCGCGCGCTGCAGGGCCGGAACTTCGGGCGCCGCGCTTTTCTGGGCGCGGCCGTGAGCGCCGCCGCGGTGGCCGGCGTGGCGGTGGTGGCCTACCCACAGAGCGGGCTCTGGCCCGCGGCGGGCGAGGGCACGGCCGACGACCGCACGGCCGTCGGCGAGCAGCGCACGCTGGCGCTGGCCTCGCGCGTGCAGGTGACGCTCAACACCCAGACCCGGATCCGCCGCGAGCGCGCGGCCGGCCAGCTCACGGGCATCGACCTGCTGTCGGGCGAGGCCGCGATCGACCTGCTGGCCGAGGGCGGCCCGTTCGGCGTGGTGGCCGGCGCCGGGCGCAGCCTCGCGCACGCGGGGCGCTTCGAGGTGCGGCACCTCGACGGCAAGGTCTGCGTGACCTGCATCGAGGGCGCGCTGCGCATCGAGCATCCGGCTGGCGTGCGCGCGCTGCAGGCCGGCCAGCAGGCGGTGTACGACGCGCAGTCGCTCAGCGGCATCGCGCGCGTCGCGCTCGAGAACGTGTCGGCCTGGCGGCGCGGCGAGCTGGTGTTCGACCAGACGCGGCTGGCCGAGGTGCTGGCCGAGATCAACCGCTACCGCGCGGGCCGCGTGCTGCTGGTGAACGGCGCCGCGGGCGAGAAGCGGGTCAGTGGCCGCTTCCGGCTGGCCTCGCTCGATTCGGCGCTGGCGCAGCTCGAGCACACCTTCGGGCTGCGTGCGCGATCGCTGCCCGGCGGGCTGCTGCTCTTGAGCTGAAGCGGCGGCTCAAAAAAAGTTGGGGGTTTGCGCACGGCCCGTTCGTCTTAGCGCACCGGAAATTCAGCGCACCACCCACGGTGCGTGGAACTCCACGACCTTCACTTTCGGGCAAGCACTTCTCATGAGCACACGCGGATCCCTGGGCACCCCCCACCCATCGACCAACCAGCCGGCCCGGCGGCGCTTCCGCATGGCACCGATCGCGCGCGCCATCGCCGTGACGCTGGTCGCCAACGGCGCGCTCGTCGATGCGCAGGCGCAGCGTGCCTTCAGCGGTGCCTGGTTCGCCAACAAGACCACGGTGCAGGGCGCGGCCGCGGCCACGGGCCGGCTGCCCAACGGCATGCCCGCGTCGATGCTGACGAACCCCGCCGGGCAGCAACGGGCCAGCGACGAACTGCGGCGCTCGATCGGCAACCTCGACATGGCGGCGCGCACCATCGCTGCCCAGCAGGCGGCGCAGGCGGCCGCGCGCCAGGCGGCGCAGAACGACGGCACCGACATCCCCGACGGCCTCGCGCCCGGCGGGCTCGCGGTCGACACCAACAGCCTCACCGCGGGCTGGCTCAACGCCAATGCGCCGGTGCAGACGGCCGCGGGCGGACGCACCCAGGTCAATATCCAGCAGACCGCGGACAAGGCGATCCTCAACTGGGAGAGCTTCAACGTGGGCCGCAACACCACGGTGCAGTTCGACCAGAAGGGCGGGGCGAAGCCCGACGGCACCAATGCATGGATCGCGCTGAACCGCATCAACGATCCGAGCGGCCGGCCGAGCCAGATCGCGGGCCAGATCAAGGCCGACGGCTCGGTCTACCTGATCAACCGCAACGGCATCGTCTTCAACGGCACCAGCCAGGTCAACACGCGCTCGCTGATCGCCTCGAGCCTCGCGCTGTCGGACAAGCAGTTCAACCTCGGCATCAACAACCAGCAGAAGTTCGACGGCCAGGGCAACGACTTCGCGATTCCCCAGTTCGGCCTGTTCACGTCGATCAAGCCCGAGGTCTTCGGCCCGTCGGGCTTCGTGCCCGGCGAGGGCGGCGCGCCCGACCGCATGGGCGGCGTGGACCGCTTCGATCCCGGCGCGGCACCGGGCGAGGTGCGCGTGGACGCCGGCGCGCGGCTGGCGGTCGAGTCGGGCGGCAAGGTCATGCTGTTCGCGCCCAAGGTGCGCAACGCGGGCCACATCACGGCGCCCGACGGCCAGGTGATCCTCGCGGCCGGCGAGAACGTCTACCTGAAGACGCCCTCGACCCAGGACCCGAACGCGCCGCGCGGCCTCGACGTGGCGGTGTCGGCCGTGCCGGGCTGGGCCTTCACCGGCGGGCAGGTGCAGGGCGCGCTGAAGCTCGTGCCGGTGTATGGCGACGCGAACTTCGTCAACAGCCTGCGCGACGTGGTGATGCCCGAGATGGCGGCGCGCGCCAAGTCGGTGGGCTACGAGGTGGTGAACACCGGCACTGTGCAGTCCGACCGCGGCAACATCACGCTGCAGGCGCAGGACGTGCGGCAGTCGGGCGTGCTGGCCTCGACCACCGCGCTCAACAACCGCAACGGCTCGATCCTGCTGCGCGCCTGGGGCCTGGGCACGCACATGTACTCGGACGGCGTCAACGACCTGATCAACTGGTCGGCCGGCACGCTCACGCTGGGCGAGGGCAGCATCACGCAGGTGCTGCCGGACGCGGGCGACCGCAGCGAGATCGAGGCCTCGGCGCTGGTCACGCGCTACCAGCCGGGCCGCGTGGCCCTGTACGGCCAGCTGATCGACGTGCGGCCGAAGGCGGGCGTGCTGGTGCCCGCGGGCAGCATCGTGGCCGAGTCGGCGGTCAACCCGCTGTTCACGCAGCTGCCGTACTTCAAGCCCGGCAGCCTCGGCGACGCCAGCCGCATCTACATCGACAGCGAGGCCTTCCTGAGCGTGGCCGGGCTGCAGGGCATGCAGGTCGACATGTCGCGCAACTTCGTCGAGGCCGAGCTGCGCATCAACGAGCTGCGCGATTCGCCGCTGCTGCTCGACTCCTGGCTGCGCGGCAAGAAGGTGATCGTCGACCGGCGCGCCAACGGCCTGTTCGACGCCGGCCCGATGTCGGGCGTGCAGTGGGTGACCGGGCCCGACGGCAAGACGCTGGTGCCGGGCGCCTGGGTCGGCACGCCGCTGGCCGACGTGTCGGGCTGGGTCGGTGTCGGCAAGACCGACCTCGCCGAGCTCTCGGCCAGCGCGGGCAGCATCAACCTGCGCGCGGGCGGCGCGGTGATCACGCGCGCGGGCTCGGTGCTCGACGTGTCGGGCGGCTCGGTGCGCTATTCCGACGGCATGAACACGGCGACCAAGCTCATGGGCGCCGACGGCCGCGTGCACACCATGGACAAGGCGCTGCCCGACATCACCTACACCGGCATCGCGGGCGAGTTCGCGAGCGAGCATGCGCGCTGGGGCGTGAAGGAGAACTGGCGCTCGCCGCTGATCGGCGCCAACTACAAGGAAGCGGGCTATACCGAGGGCCGCAAGGCCGGCGACCTGCGCATCTACGCGGGCGACGCGATGGTGCTCGAGGGCGACATGCTCGGCGGCGTGGTGGCGGGCGACCGGCCGCAGGCCAAGGCCGCGGCCAGCCTCGGCGGCCGGGTCGAGCTCGGCGAGAACACGCCCGACGGCCGGCCCTGGTCGCCGGGCACGATCATCGTGAGCCACGATCCGAAGCGGCTGGCCAAGGACTTCGGCGCGCTCACCACGCTCGGCGACGATTTCTACGTGCAACTCAAGCCCGACGAACAGGGCTCGCGCAAGCTGAGCTTCCTGTCGGACGACATGCTCAGCAATTCGGGCATGGGCAGCATCGTGCTGAACACCATCAACGGCGACTTCGAGCTCGCGGCCGGCGCGAAGCTGCAGCTGTCGCCGGGCGCCTCGCTGACGGTGGCGGGCACCGAAGGCTCGACCCGGGACATCCGCATCTTCGGCCAGATCCGCACGCCCGGCGGGCGCATCGGCCTGTCGTCGAGCAACGGCGCGCTCGAGATCGGCGCGCAGGGCCGGCTCGATGCCAGCGGCCAGTGGCTCAACACCTGGCGCGAAGGCCCGGGCAGCGGCGCCTGGGCCATCGATGGCGGCGCGATCTCGATCAGCGTGGGGAAGATCGCGGCCGATCCGGCGGCGGTCTTCGACGTCTCGGGCGGCGGCCGCGTCGATGTCGCGAAGAACGGCCTGCCCGCGTTGCGCGCGGGCAATGCGGGTTCGGTCACGCTGGTGGGCGTGACACCCGAGCTGGACCTGGGCGCGCTGAACCTGCGCGCCTTCGCGGCCGGTTCCGCGGGCAGCCTGGTGCTCGACGTGTTCTCGCCGGTGCAGATCGGCGGCAGCGCGGCCACCGATCCCGAGACCGGCAAGCCGCTCGTGACGCTGCTGCCGCCCACGCTCTACGGCGAGCGCGGCTTCGGCCGCGTCACGGTCTCGGTGCGCGGCGAGGGCGGCATCGTGGTGCCCGAGGGCGTGACGGTGTCGCAGCAGGCGTCGAGCCTCGATCTCGCGAACTTCGACTGGCGCCACCTGCCCGGCGGTGCCAGCCTGGCCGATGCCGCACCGATCGGCATGCTGCGGCCCGAGGAGCGCGCGGCGCGCAAGCCCACCGCGCTGTCGCTGGGCACCACCAACGGCGCGATCTCGATCGGGGCGGGCGCGGTGGTGCGCACCGACATCGGCGGCAACCTGTCGCTCGGTGCCGGCGGCGAGCTCGGCACCATCACCGTGGCCGGCCGGCTCGACGCGCCGGCCGGCAGCATCTCGCTGTCGGGCGGCAAGGTCACGTTGCGGGCCGGCGGCGAACTGCTGGCGCGCGGCGTGCCGCTGACCTACCTCGACAACCGCGGCCGCCAGGTGGGCGAGGTGCGCGACGGCGGCTCGGTCGACATCCAGGCCGGCGAGGTGCAGCTCGAGAAGGGCGCGCTGATCGACGTGTCGGGCGCCACCGGCGAGATCGACGGCGTGGCCGACACCGGCCGCACCGGCACGCAGCTGCCGAAGGCGACGCCGAAGATCCGGCTCGACAGCGACGGCGGCCTGATCCAGGTCAAGGGCCAGGGCTTGATCGAGAGCACGCTGGTGGGCAACGCGGGCGGCCCCGGCGGCATCGGCGGGCGCATCCGGATCAACATGGACGTGCCCGCCGCGCCCGGCGGCTCGCCGCTGGAGCGCCTGAGCCAGACGCTGCAGGACCCGGACTGCTTCGGCTTCTTCGTCGACGGCGCCTGCAACAACTGGCGCCAGGGCCTGGACTACGACTGGGCGCCGGGCCTGCGCAGCTTCGGCTACGAGGTCGACGGCACGATGATCATCCCGTCGAGCCTGCTGGCGCACCTGGCGGAGAGCAAGGAACTGGTGCTGTCCGACCGCCTGCCGGCGCCCGGCCCGGTCGGGGCGCTCGACCCGGCGCAGTTCGGGCTGACGCCGGCCACGCTCGACCTGTTCCGCGACACCCTGTTCGGCGGCGAGCTGCTGCGCGAGATCCTGCAGAAGCCGGGCCAGGCCTTCGCGCTGACGCTGCGCCCGCAGTCCTTCGCGAACGGCGGCTTCGCCGACCTCGCGCTGGTGAACTCCTCGCAGGGGCCGATCCGCCTCGACGACGCGCACATCAGGATGGGCCGCGCGATCTCGCTGCAGGGCCGGAGCCTCGGACACGCCGACACCTCGTCGTCGCTGAGCGCGCCGCACCTCACGCTGCTGACCGTGCCGGGGCCGGCCTCTGCCTCGCTGGTGGCCGAGGTGCCCGATGCCAAGGGCGAACTGAAGCTCGCGGGCCAGTTGATCGAGATCGTCTCGGGCAACGAGGCGGGCGTGTCGCCCGAAGGCACCGTGCGCATCGGCGGCTTCGGCCGCACGCGGTTCGAGGCCGGCGAGATCCGCATCGGCGGCGCGCTGCCCGATCAGATCAACGACGACACCCGGCTGCAGCTGAACCTCGACGTCGACGGGCAACTGGTGCTCGCGGCCGGCCAGGTCTATCCGAGCACGGCCATGACCGGCGTGATCCGCGCCACCGGTTCGATCGCCGTCGAGCGGCTCGGCGAGCCGGGCGACGCGCCGCTGTCGGCCGGCGGCACCCTGCGGCTGGAGGCACCGACGATCGCGCAGAACGGCGTGCTGCGCGCGCCGCATGGCCAGATCGAACTGGCCGCGAGCGAGCGCCTCGCGCTGGGCGCCAACAGCCTGACCTCGGTGTCGGGCGCCGGCGTGGTCGTGCCCTACGGCACCTTGCTCAACGACGAGCACTGGCACGATCCCACCAAGGCGGTGGACGCGGCCAATCCCTCGGGCGGCTCGCTGAGCGCGCCGCCCGAGAAGCGGATCACGCTGAAGTCGCCCGACGTGGCGCTGGCGCGCGGCGCGACCGTGGACATCACGGGCGGCGGCGACCTCTATGCCTGGGAGTTCGTGCCCGGGCCCGGCGGCTCGCACGACGTGCTGAACCGGCCCGGCACCTACGCGATCCTGCCGGGGCAGACCGCCGCCGCGCCGGCGAGCGCCGCCGAAGCGGGCCAGCGGGTCTGGCTCGCGGGCGGGCCGGGCCTGGCGGCCGGCTGGTACACCCTGCTGCCGGCGCGCTATGCGCTGTTGCCCGGCGCCTTCGCGGTGCAGGCCACCGGCAAGGCCTGGGGCGGCGCGCTGGCGCCGGCCACGCTGGCCTCGGACGGCAGCCTGGTGATGCAGGGCCGCGGCGGCAATGCCTACAGCGGCCAGCAGGACGCGCAGGCCTCGGCCTGGCGCGTGATGTCGGGCGACACGCTGCGCAAGTACACCGAATACAACGAGGCCACGGCCAACGACTTCTTCTCGTCCGAGGCCTTCAAGCTCACGCAGTACCGGCTGACCGGCCAGAACGTCGTCACGCCGCGGCTGCCGCGCGACGGCGGCGCCGTGGTGTTCGATGCCGGCAAGCGGCTCACGCTCGACGGCACGCTGCGCTCGGCGCCCGACGCGGGCGGCCGCGGCGGGCTGGTCGACATCGCGGGCAGCAAGATCGCGATCGTCGGCGCCGGCCTGGACGCGACCGGCCTGCAGGCCGACGGCTACCTCGTGATCGATTCGGCGAGCCTGTCGAACTTCGGCGCCGGCAGCCTGCTGGTGGGCGGCAAGCGCCAGGGCAATGCGCTCGGCCTCGAGATCGACGTGACGGCCACCGACATCGTGGTGCGCAACGGCGAGGGCTCCGAGCTCAGCGGGCCCGAGATCATCCTCGCGGCCAGCGAGCAGGTGGCGATCGAGGGCGGCAGCCGGGTGCGCGCCAAGGGCGCGGGCGGCCGCGGCTCGGGCAACCTGGTGATGAAGCCGATGGCGCCGGCGGTCTACACCGACCCCGACGGCAACCTCGACGACAACGGCGACGGCGTGATCGACGCCAGGGACGCGGCCGACGACGTGCTCACCTCGCCGACGAAGGACTGGGGCGCGCTGGTGCGCCTGGCCACCGGCGATGCGGTGCAGGTGCTGCGCCAGAACGTGGACACCACGCGCGGCGGCCTGGTCACGATCGGCGCGGGCGCGCTGGTCGACGGCGGCGCCGCGCTGCTGATCGACGCGACGCGCACCACCGAGCTCGCGAGCTCGGCGCGGATCGCCGGCGCCGACCTGTCGGTGTCGGCCGGCCGCATCGGCTTCGGCGGCGGCACCGAGGGCATGGTGCTCGACAGCGGCGCGCTGGCGCAGCTCGCCAACTCGCAGCGCCTGACGCTGCGCAGCTACTCGGACTTCGACTTCTACGGTTCGCTCGACCTCGGCGCGGCCGGCCTGCATTCGCTGACCTTCGACGGCGCCGCCTTCGTCGGCCGCGGCACGGGCGACGTGACGATCCGCGGCGATGCGGTCACGCTGATCAACAGCGGCGGCGGCACGGGCGGCAGCGGCACCGGCAACGGCGCCTTCACGCTCGATGCGGGCACGCTGGTGCTGGGCGCGGGCCGCAAGGACTTCGCCGGCTTCGGGTCGGTCACGCTGGCGGGGCGCGACCAGATCGTCGGCGAGGGCGCGGGCGCGGTGGACACCGGCGCCGCGGCGCTGACCCTGGCCACGCCGCTCTTGACCGGCCGCGGCGGCGCGGCCCAGACCATCGCCACCCAGGGCGCGCTGCGCGTGACGGGCGGCGGCGCGGGGACGGCCACGCCTTCGGACCTGCAGGACAGCCTGGGCGCGCGCCTGACGCTGAGCGGCAAGAGCATCGATTTCGGCGGCCGCGCGGTCGCGCTCGGCGGCAGCATCGGCATGACGGCGACCGGCGGCCACCTGGTGGTGGGCGAGGGCGCGCTGATCGACGTGGGCGGTTTCGCCAAGCGCTTCTTCGACCTGGCCGAGTACGCCGACGCGGGTCGCATCGACCTGTCGGCCGTGGGCGGCGACGTCCGGCTCGAGGCCGGCAGCCGGCTCGGCCTCGCGGCGCACCCGGGCGGCGGCAGCGCCGGCACCCTGGCCCTGGCCGCATCGAACGGCGGCACCGTGGTGCTCGACGGCACCATCGCCGCGCAGGCCGGCGCCGGCGGCAAGGCCGGCAGCTTCTCGCTCGACATCGAGGCGCTGCCCGACTTCGCGGGCTTCAGCCAGCGGCTCAACGATGCCGGCTTCAACCGCTCGCGCCAGTTCCGCATCCGCCAGGGCGACGTGGTGCTCGGCGGGCTCACGACGGTCGAGGACTTCGGCCTCACCACCGACCGCGGCAGCATCGACATCGCCGGCACCGTGGACGCGCGCTCGGCCTATGGCGGCACGATCCGCATCACCGGCGGCAACGGCGTGGCGATGCGCGACGGCGCGAAGCTGCTGGCCGGCGCGACCGGCGAACTCGGCAGCGGCCGCGTCACGCTCGAGGCGGCCGGCGGCCGGCTCGAGCTGCGCGGCGGCCAGATCGACGTGGCGGGCAACGAGGGCGGCAAGGTGCGCCTGCGCGCGCGGCAGAACGCGGGCCACGACGAGATCGAGGTCGGCGCGCTGAACGTTTCGGTCACGGGCGCGCGCTCGGCGGTGCTCGAGGGCACCAGCCGCTACGAGGCGCAGGACGGCACGGTCGATGCGGTCAAGGCCGAGGCGATCGCCGATGCGCGCCGCTTCAGCGCCGCCGCCGGCGCGATCGCCGGCCGCCTGGGCACCGGGCTCGCGGTCATGCCGGGCATCGAGATCCGTAGCGCCGGCGACCTGGCGCTCAACGGCGACTGGAACCTGTTCGCCGATCTGCCGGGCGCGCGCGACGGCACGCTGACCCTGCGCGCCGGCGGCAACCTGCTGATCAACGGCCACCTGAGCGACGGCTTCGATGCGGCGGACCGCAGCGGCGTGCTGCAGCCCGGCGCCTCGTGGAACCTGCGGCTGGTGGCCGGCGGCGACCTCGACTCGGCCAATGCGCTGGCACTGCGGCCGCTGGCCGCGCAGGCCGCGGGCAAGGGCTCGATCGTGATCGGCACCGCCAACACCGCGCAGCCGAGCGACAGCGATCCCGCGCCCGACAACGGCGCCGGCAAGCTGGTGCGCACCGGCACCGGCGACCTCGAGGTGCGCGCGGGGCGCGACCTCACGCTGGCGCACAAGGAGTCGGCGATCTACACCGCGGGCCGCAAGGACACGACGGTGTGGAGCGACTTCACCACCGCCAACCCGAAGGCCAGCTACGGCGTCGACGGCGGCAACCTCGACATCGGCGTGCAGGGCAGCATCGACGCCGCGCCCGCGGGACAGCGCTTCACCGAGTGGCTCAACCGCCAGGGCACGCTGAATGCGCAGCGCTATTTCGGCGAGTACGAGAACGGCGAGCTGGGCATGCGGCCCGATGGCAGCTTCGGCCCCCTGATCCATCCGACCGAGCAGTCGAGCTGGTGGATCGACTACGGCCGCTTCCAGCAGGGCGTGGGCGCGCTCGGCGGCGGCAACGTGGCGGTCCATGCCGGCGGCGACCTGCGCAACCTGCTGGTCGCGCTGCCCACCAACATGCGCGTGCGCGGCGGACTCTCGGCGGGCGAGGCGATGACCGTCGAGATGCGCAACGGCGGCGCCATGCAGGTCGAGGCCGGCGGCGCGATCCGCGGCGGCCAGTACTACGTCGCGCGCGGCGCGGGCGAGATCCGCGCGGGCGAGACCGCGGTCGGCCGCACCGTGACCCTGAGCCGCGACGACAGCATGGGCGGCATCACGCGCACCAGCTACGGCGTGGCGCCGGTGCTCGCGCTCGGCGATGCCACGCTGAGCCTGCGCACCGCGGGCGACCTGGTGCTGCAGACAGTGGTCGATCCGCTGCTGGTCACCTACGGCGAGGGCCTGCGCCCCGACGGGCAGCAGCTCAACTACGGCGCCTACATGAGCGGCTACACCGACCGCAGCGCGCTGAAGCTGGTCTCCACCGGCGGCGACATCCACTTCGTCAACCGCGCGGAGTTCATCTTCCGCGACGTGCTGCTGCGCAGCTTCGACCACGACACGCTGGTGGGCTTCGGCGGCAACCGCTATCCGGCGCGGCTGTCGGCGGTGTCGCTCAACGGCGGGCTGTCGATCGAGGGCCCGCTGTACGTGCTGCCGGGCACCACCAACGACGTCTCGCTGGCCGCGAAGAACGACATCCGCTTCGCCGCGCCGCTCGCGATGGCCTATGCCACGCCGGCGATGATGCCCTCGCCGACCATGCCCGCCGGTGCCGGCTCGCCCTTCAGCCAGATGAACATGGAGGACATGCTCGACAACTGGATCAACTGGTCGGGCGCTTCCTTCATCAAGGACCCGTACCTGCGCAGCGTGAGCAATCCGTCGGTGCTGCCGCTGGCCGGCGACTACGAGCCCAGCCGCATCTATGCCGCCGAGGGCTCGATCTTCGGGCTCGACCTCAAGGCCAACGAGCAGACCTGGGTGCGCGCGGGCAAGGACATCCGCGGCGTGCGCGTGGCGGGGCGCAACCTGCGCGCTTCCGACACCACCTTGCTGGAGGCGGGCAACGACATCCTGGCCACGGTGCGGGTGGATCCGATCGAGCGCGAGAACGCCATCAGCAACAGCCTGACCGGCAACATCGAGATGCAGGGCCCGGGCACGCTGACGCTGGCCGCCGGTCGCGACGTCTACGCCGACAACCTGCAGGTGCGCACGGTGGGCAACCAGCGCTACGACCGGAACAACCGGCCGCAGCCCGACACGCAGATCAATGGCCTGCCGGCCAACAGCGCCGCGATCACCGTCATGGCCGGACTGAACGGCGCCGTGGGCTACGACGCCTTCGCCGCGGCCTACCTCGATCCGGCCCGCGTGGCCGCGATGCCCGACTACCTCAAGACCCGCGCGCCCGACGGCACGCAGGTGCCGATCTACCTGGTGGACCAGGTCGAGACGCGCCCCGGCGGGCAGGAGAAGACCGTGCGTCGCGGCCTCGTGTCGTACATGAAGGACATGACCGGCGAGACGCTCGCACCGCTCGATGCCTGGACCCGCTTCCAGGCGCTGCCCGAGCCGGCGCGCCAGCAGTTCCTGCGCCAGGCCTTCCTGCTCGAGCTGCGCGAGGCCGGCCGCGACCAGAACGAGCCGGGCACGGGCGGCCTGCCGCGCAACGGCGGCTACAACCGCGGCTACGCGGCGATCGACACGCTGTTTCCGGGCAAGGACTGGAAGGGCGACGTGGCGGCCAACACGCTGATGCTGCGCACCATGGCCGGCGGCGACATCAATGTGCTCACGCCTGGCGGCGGGCTGCAGGTGGCGGCGCTCGGTGCCACCGTGCCGGCCGGCTACGGCCTGGTCACGCTGGCCTCGGGCCACATCGACATCTTCGCCAAGGACGACGTCACGGTGAACCAGTCGCGCATCCTGTCCTTCGTGCCCGAGGTGACGAAGCAGGGCAGCGACCAGATCATCTGGTCCACGGTAGGCAACATCGATGCCGGCCGCGGCGCGAAGACATTGCGCGTGCCCTCGGCGCCCGAGGTCGTCACCGACCTCGACGGCGTGACCGTGGTGCGCGAGAAGTCGGACATGAGCGGCAGCGGCATCGGCACCGTGGGCGACGGCGACGTCGACCTAGTCGCGCCCAGCGGCACCGTGAATGCCGGCGATGCCGGCCTGCGCGTGGCGGGCAATCTCAACATCGCCGCGCTGCAGGTGCTCAACGCCGACAACATCCAGGTCAAGGGCGAGACCAAGGGCCTGCCGGTGGTCGCGGCCGTGAACGTCGGCGCGCTGACCAATGCCAGCGCGGCCGCGGCCCAGGCCGCGGTGGCCGCGCAGGAGAGCCTGCAGCGCGACCGCACCGCGGCGCGCCAGGCATTGCCCTCGGTGTTCACCGTGCGCGTGCTCGGCTTCGGCAACGAGCCAGCCGAGGGCGGCAGCCGCAACCCGCCGTCGCCCGCGGCCGGACGCGCGGGCGACAGCGCGGTGCGCTACGACCCCGCGAACCCCGTGCAGCTCGTGGGCAACGGCCGGCAGTTCGATGCCAGGCAGGTGGCACGGCTGACCGACGAGGAACGCCGCGCCTTGCAGGGCCGCTAGGCCCCACGCCCTCCGGCGCCTGCGTCCCGCCTCCCGCGAACCGGGGGGCGGGGCGGCAGCGTGCCTCTTTTCGCCCGCCGATGCACACCGAGACGGAGCCGCCATGAGCCTGAACATCCCGTGCCGCACTGCAGACCATTCCTTGGACGACGCTTCATGCGGCGAGCCGCCCGATCTGGCGCCGCGGTGCGCCGCCTTGCAGGCCATCCTGGTCGCGAACTACGAGCACCTGCGGCGCCGGCTGCTGCGCCACCTGGGCTGCCCCGACCTCGCGAGCGAATGCCTACACGAGGCCTGGCTGCGGCTCGGCGACCTGGGTCTGGCGCACGATGTGCAGAACCCGCTGGCCTACATCCACCGCATGGCGAGCAACCTCGCCGTGGACCGGCTGCGCAGCCATCGGCCGTGGCAGTACGCGGGGGAGGAGCAGGTTGTGCTCGATGAATTGGTCGACCGGGCGCCTGGGCCCGAGTCGATTGCACAGGCGCGTTCCGATGTGGCGGCGGTGGAGCGTGCGATGGAGCGGTTGCCGCGTCGGCATCGGTCGGTGCTGATTGCGCTGCGTATCAATGAGATGACACGGCAGGAGGCGGCGGCGCGCTTCGATCTGTCGTTGCGCAGTGTGGATACGGCGTTGCGGCAGGCACTGGACTATTGCGCGGAGAGTGCGGGGCAGGAGGTGCTGACCGGCGTGAGCAGCTCGCGGCGCGCGCTGCGGGCAGCAATCTAGATCAAGTTGCGCATCGCCTGCGCCGTCTCCCGCAACACCGGCAACACCCGCGCCACCGCGTCCTCCGAGCTTTCGTGCCCCATCGGCATCGTGATGTTGAGCGCGCCCACCAGCGTGCCGTGGCGGTCGCGCAGCGGCACCGCGATGCCGCGCGAGTTGAGGTCGAGCTGCTGCTCGGACAGCGCCCAGCCCTGGGCGCGGATGCGCGCGAGCTCGAGCTTCATGCGTTCCATGCTGGCGATGGTGTGCGAGGTGAAGACGGTGAGCTGGCGCGTGGCGAGCCATTCGTTGAGTTCGGCGTCGCCGCGCAGCGCGAGCATCAGCATGCCCGAGGCCGTGACCTGCGCGGGCACGCGCGCGCCGAGCACGTAGCCGGTGCTCATGCTGCGGTTGGGGCCGTTGCGCGCGATGTAGACCACCTCGTCGCCGTCCATCACGCTGAGGTAGGCGATCTCGTTGGTGCCGGCGGCCACGCGCTGCAGAAAGGGCTGCACCACGCGCGGCAGCCGCGCCGATTCGAGGTAGGACTGGCCCAGGCGCAGCACGCGCGGCGTGAGCCAGAACAGCTTGCCGTCGCTCGCCACGTAGCCCATGTGCTGCAGAGTCAGCAGGTAGCGGCGCGCGGCCGTGCGCGTCATGCCGGTGCGCTGGCCGGCCTGGCTCGCGGTCAGGCGCGGGTTGGCGTCGTCGAAGGCCTCGATGATGCTCACGCCGCGCTCCAGGCCGGCTATCCAGTCGCGCTTGTCGAGGCCGGGCGGTGCGGGTGGGTCGTCGTTGCTCATGACCGGGGAGTGTGCCTGCGCCGCCGCCCGACCGCAGTGCTCGATGGGTGGGCAAAAACCCTAGGTTTGAACGATTGACGATCTTGAAAGATCGATCATCGAACGAAATGGCTGTTTGGCGCCAGCAGACTCAGGGCGAAAGGACTATAAAGCCGGGCATCCAGCCTCGAAACGAGCGATTGACGAACGGAAAGACGCCCATGAGCCTCCCCATCAGCGGCAGCACCCAGGCCTACCTGATTCCCGGCGACCCGGTGCGCAATGTGCGGCTGCCGCGCATGTTCAACGCCGCCTTCGAGCGCTTCGGCATCGACGCGGTGCTGCTGCCGATGCAGGTGCCGGTGCGCGACTTCGCGGTGTTCTTCAAGTCGGCCTTTCTCGCGCGCAATGTGCGCGGCATGGTGATCGCGCCGCCGCACAAGCCGCTGGTGGTCGACCTGCTCGAGGGCGCAGGCCTGTTCGGCCGCGTGGCCGGGTCGGTCAACGTGGTGCGCCGCACCGAGGCCGGCCAGCTAGAGGGCGACCTGTTCGATGGCGAAGGCCTGATCGGCGCGCTCGACCGCTTCGCGATCCCGTTTCGTGGCAAGCGCGTGCTGATCCTCGGCGCGGGCGTGAGCGCCGCGGCCATCGGCGTGGCGCTGGCCGAAGGCGGCACGGTCGATGGCGCCGAGTACATCGCCTTCTACGACAGCTCCGCGGGCAAGGCCGCGGGCGTGGCCGCCAAGCTCGATGCCTTCTTCGACGCCCGTGTGGTGGCGGTGGACAGCAACGCACCCGAGGGCTACGACCTGGTCGTCAACGCGACGCCGCTGGGCCTGGCCGAGGACGATGCGCCGCCGGTCGACGTGGCGCGCATGGACGGCCACGCTGCCCTGTTCGACATCCTGCTGCGCAACCAGCCCACGCCGCTGGTGCGCGCGGCACGCGCGCGCGGCCTCAACGCGCAGGCGGGCTTCGAGATGCTGATCCAGCAGATGCCGCACTACTTCGACTACTTCGGCCATGCCGATGCGGCCGCGGCCCTGCGTGCCGACTCGGACTTCCTGCGCGAAATCGTCTATCCCGACGCGATGCGCGCCGAGATCGCCACGCCGTTGCGTTACGGCGCGGCCTGAACCTCTTTTTACCTTCGGCTACGCGCATGATTTCCGGCAAGACCACGCTCATCGCCCACTTGGGCTATCCCACCGAGGCCTTCAAGGCCCCGATGATCTACAACCCCTGGTTCGAGGAACAGGGCATCGACGCGGTGGTGGTGCCGATGGGCGTGAAGCCCGAGGACTACGCGGCCTCGCTCGCGCAGATCTTTCGCTTCAGCAACCTGCGCGGCGCGCTGGTGACGATGCCGCACAAGGTCACGACGATGTCGCTGGTCGACGAGGTCACGCCCACCGCGCGCATCGCGGGCGCCTGCAACGCGATCCTCAAGCGGCCCGACGGCACGCTGCTGGGCGACCAGTTCGACGGCGCGGGCTTCGTGCGCGGGGTGGAGCGCAAGGGCCGGCCTTTTCGGGGCACGCGCGTGCTGGTATCGGGCGCGGGCGGCGTGGGCTCGGCCATCGCGGCCTCGATCGCGGCGGCCGGCGCGGCCGAGCTGATGCTGTTCGATGCGCATGCGGCTTCGGCCGAGGCGCTCGCAGGGCGGCTGCGTGAACACTATCCGCAATTGAAGGTGGCCACCGGCTCGAAGGACCCGGCGGGCTTCGACGTGATCGTCAATGCCACGCCGCTGGGCATGAAGGCCGACGATCCGCTGCCCTTCGACATCGAGCGCATCGATGCCGGCACCTTCGTCGGCGAGGTCGTGATGAAGACCGAGTACACGCCGCTGCTCGAGGCGGCGCGCGCCAAGGGCTGCGCGGTGCAGGTCGGCACCGACATGCTGTTCGAGATGATCCCGGCCTACCTCGAATTCTTCGGTTTCGGCAGCGCCACGGCCGACGAGCTGCGCGCCAGCGCGAAGCTCCAGTACTGACATCCCACGACAAGAACACCATGAGCATCTTCGAAGGCTTCCTCTCCACTTCCGAAACCCTGGGCGCCTTCAGCGACCGCGCCTTCGTCGACGCGATGCTGCGCTTCGAGGCCGCGCTCGCGCGCGCGCAGGCGGCCGAGGGGCTGATCCCCGAGAGCGCGGCGCACTCGATCGTCGGCAGCTGCAAGGTCGAGCTGTTCGACGTCGCCAAGATCGTGCGCGAGAGCGGCCGCGCGGGCAGCGTGGCGATCCCGCTGGTGAAGGCGCTGCGCGAGGCGGTCGGGCTCTTCAATGCCGAGGCCGCGCCTTTCGTGCACTTCGGCAGCACCAGCCAGGACGTGATCGACAGCGCGATGTCGCTGGTCACGCGCGAGGCGGTGGCGTTGATCGAGACCGACCTCGCGAAGGCGGCCGAGGCGCTGCTGCAGCTCGCGGTGCAGCATGCCGCCACGCCGATGCTCGCGCGCACATTGATGCAGCCGGCTTCGGTCACCAGCTTCGGCTTCAAGTGCGCGGGCTGGGCCGCGCCGCTGGTGCGCGGCCGCCTGCGGCTGCGCGAGGCCGCGCGCCATGC
Organism: Variovorax sp. GW821-FHT09B05; assembly: GCF_059418265.1. NCBI lineage: Bacteria > Pseudomonadati > Pseudomonadota > Betaproteobacteria > Burkholderiales > Comamonadaceae > Variovorax > Variovorax sp. GW821-FHT09B05. The sequence goes on along the minus strand of NZ_JBWKPN010000007.1, from coordinate 333,262 downwards.
GCTGCAACTGCAACTCGGTGGCGCGGTCGGCACGCTGGCGCAGATGGGGCCGCAGGCGGGTGCGGTGCGCGCGCGCATGGCGAAGGAACTGGGGCTGGCCGATCCCGGCGCGACCTGGCACACGCAGCGCGACGAATGGGTGGCGCTGGGCTGCGAGCTCGGCCTCATGACCGGCAGCCTCGGCAAGATCGCGGTCGACGTGTCGCTGCTGGGCCAGTACGAGGTGGCCGAGGTGGCCGAGCCCAGCGAGCCCGGGCGCGGCGGCTCGTCGGCCATGCCGCACAAGCGCAACCCGGTGGCGTCGATGGTGGCGATCGCCGCCGCGCATCGCGCGCCGCAGCGCGTGGCGGCCTTGCTCGGCGCCATGCCTCAGCAGCACGAGCGCGCGCTCGGCGCCTGGCAGGCCGAGCTCGGCGAATGGCCGCAGCTGCTGATGTCGGCGCACGGCAGCGTGCGCGCCATGGCGGCGGCGCTGCCGGGCCTGCAGGTGGATGCCGCGCGCATGCGCGCCAACATCGACCGGTTGCGCGCCGAGCTGCCGCGCGACGCGGCCGACGAATGGTTCGATCCCGCGCTGGCCGTGCGTGCCGGCGAGATCGCGCTGGCCGAGGTGAAGGCGCTGCGCGCGCGGCTGCCGGCCACCTGACAAGGTGTGAATAAACCTACTGCGCGCCCCGATCTCGCACCTGCGGTCCTCACCGTACGTGAGTACGGCTGCGGTCCTCGGCGCGACCTCGGGGCGCTCGCTACGGTTTCTTCACACCTTGCGAGATTTGCAAGAACACACGAACAAGGATTCCCTGACATGACTTCCTCTTCCGACACCCCCGCCGACGACTACGAATCGGGCCTGCTCAACCGCCGCCGCGTGCTCGGCGACGCCTGGGTCGACCGCTCGCTGGCCAACCGCAACAGCTTCAATGCCGAGTTCCAGGAACTGATCACGCGCCATGCGTGGAACGACATCTGGGGCCGCCCCGCGCTGGGCGACAAGACGCGCCGCTACATGGTGCTGTCGATGATGCTGGGCATCCATGCCTATGAAGAGTTCGCGATGCACGTGCGCGCGGCGCTCGACGGTCCGCCCGAGTCGCGGCTCACGCCCGAGGACATCAAGGAAGTGATCATGATGGCCGCCATCTACTGCGGCGTGCCGGTCGCCAACCACGCCTTCGGCATCGCCACCGGCATCCTGCGCGAGAAGGGCCTGCTGCCTGCGGCGGCGCAGTGAGCGCGCCGCAAGGACCGCCAGGAAACCTGAAGGGCCGCTGGCACGCCGGCTTCGCGCTGCTGCTGCCGTTGCTGCTCGCGGCCCAGCCGGTGGCCACCGACAGCTACCTGCCGGCGCTGCCCGCGATCGCCAAGGAGCTCGGTTCGGCCAGCACCAGCCTCACGCTGTTCGTGCTGGCCTTCGGCTTCGCGCAGCTGCTGTGCGGACCGCTGGCCGACCGCTTCGGCCGCCGGCCGGTGCTGTTGGCGGGCCTGGGCTGCTATGCGCTGGCCGCGCTCGGCGGCGCCTTCGCGGGCAGCGTGTTCATGCTGGCCGGCTGGCGCACCTTGCAGGGCTTCTCGATGGCGGCGATCCTGGTCTGCGCGCGCGCCGCGGTGCGCGATCTCTATCCGGCCCACGAGGGCCCGCACGTCATGGCGCGCGGGCTCACGGGGCTGGGCGTGGTCGGGCTGGTGGCGCCGCTGCTCGGCGCCTGGCTGGTGCAGGGCGCGGGCTGGCGCTGGGTGATGGGCGCGATGGCGCTCTATGCGCTGGTGCTGTTCGCGCTGTGCTGGCGCTCCTTCGGCGAGACCCGGCCGACCTTCGTCGACACGCCCTCGGCGCCGCGCGGCAGCACGCGCGTGGTGTTCGCGAGCCGCGCCTTCCGCGCCTGGGCCTCGGTGGCGGCCTCGACCTATGGCGGGCTGTTCTGCTTCCTGCTGCTGTCGCCGATGGTCTACATCGGCTACCTCGGCTGGTCGCCGGCCTGGTACGGCTGGATCCCGGCCGGCGGTTCGCTGGTCTACATCTTCAGCACCACCATGTGCCGCCGGCTGCTGCGCCGCCACGGGCCGGTGCGCACGGTGCAACTGGGCGCCTCGCTGAGCATGGCGGGCGCCACGATCCAGGCGCTGGGCTGCTGGCTCGCGCCGCTGAGCGCGGTGCCGCTGCTCGCGGGCCACGCGGTCTATTGCCTGGGCCACGGCATCCACCAGCCCTGCGGCCAGGCCGGCGCGGTGGGCGACCTGCCGCAGCTCGCGGGCCGCGCCGTCTCGTGGTCCGGCTTCGGCATGATGATGGTCGCCTTCTGCGTCGGGCAGTTCGCCGCGCTGTTCGTCGATGCCGAGTATTCGAACGGCGCGTGGCCGATGGTGATCCCCATGGTCGCCGCCGCCTGCTCGCTGCTGGCCATCGCCTTCTTCTGGCTCCCCCGTCTTCATCCCCTCTCGAAGGAACCCGCCCCATGACCCGTCTGAACCTCGTCCGCGAAGGCAATGGCCCGATCGTCGTGCTGAGCCATGCGCTCGGCTGCGACCTCCGCATGTGGGACGGCGTGGCCGCGCAGCTCGCGCGTGCCCACACCGTGCTGCGCTACGACCACCGCAACCACGGCGCCTCCGAGCGCGTGCCGGGCGCGCTGCGCATCGAGACGCTGGCGCAGGACGCGGCCGAGCTGATCCAGCGCGAGGCCGGCGGCGAGCCGGTGCACTTCGTCGGCCTGTCGATGGGCGGCATGACGGCGCAGGCGCTGGCCGTGCGCCATCCCGAGCTGCTGCGCACCGTGACCATCGCGAACTCCTCGGCCCACTATCCCGACCAGGCGCCCTGGCGCGCGCGCGCCGAGACCGTGGCCGCGCGCGGCGTGGCCGCGATCGCGCCGGGTGCGGTGTCGCGTTGGCTCACGCCGGCCTTCGCCGCCACGCCCGAGGGCCAGGTGGCCGCCCAGCAGCTGCAGGCAGTGCTGCTGGCCAATGATCCGCAGGCCTACATCGAGAGCTGCAACGCGGTGGCGGCGATCGATTTCCGCGACAGCAACCGCCGCATCGCGGTGCCCACGCTGGTGATCGGCGGCCTGCAGGACGAGGCCACGCCGTTCGCGATGTCGGAAGCCATCGCCGCGGCGATCCCCCACGCGCGGCTCGCCAGCATCGATGCGGCCCATGTGAGCGCGGTCGAGCGGCCGGTCGAATTTGCGCAGCTGCTGATCGATTACTGGCGCAGTCTCTGATTCGGCGGGGTCATCGACGGTCCTTCGGACCTAGGTGTAACCCCTGATTCGTGCGAAATTCGCACGATAGCGTTCGATGATCGATCAAAGGCGACGCTAAATGGTTGTGGGCACGGGCCGGCGTTCCTAAAGTCGCTCCCGTGAACACGCTCCAGCCCTCCGCCGACCTTTCGCAGCGCACCGCGCGGCGCATGCACCGCTCGATCGCCACCGTCTCGCTCAGTGGCACGCTGCGCCAGAAGCTCGAGGCAATCGCCGCAGCGGGCTTCGACGGCATCGAGCTGTTCGAGAGCGACTTCGTCAACTTCAAGGGCACGGCCGCCGACCTGCGCGGCCTCGCGGCCGACCTGGGCCTGGCGATCGACCTCTATCAGCCGTTTCGCGATTTCGAAGGCATGCCCGAGCCGCAGTTCCGCCGCGGCCTGGAGCGCGCCGAGCGCAAGTTCGAGCTGATGGCCGCGCTGGGCGTGCCGCTGATGCTGTGCTGCTCGAACACCTCGCCGCTCGCCATCGACGATCCCGCGCGCGCCGCCGCGCAGCTGCATGCGCTGGCCGAACGCGCCGCGGCCCATGGCCTGCGCGTGGGCTTCGAGGCGCTGGCCTGGGGCCGCTTCACGTCGCGCTATGGCCAGGCCTGGGACCTCGTGCGGCGCGCCGGCCATCCCGCGCTGGGCCTGATCCTCGACAGCTTCCACACGCTGTCGCTGCGCGACGACCCGGCCGGCATCGCCGACATCCCGGGCGAGAAGATCTTCTTCCTGCAGATGGCCGATGCGCCGCAGCTCTCGATGGACGTGCTGCAGTGGGCGCGCCACCACCGCGTGTTTCCGGGGCAGGGCGATTTCGACGTGGCGGGCTTCCATGCGCAGGTGCTGCGCGCTGGCTACACCGGGCCGCTGTCCCTCGAGATCTTCAACGACCTGTTCCGCGAGACGCCGAACCGCCGCACCGCGGTCGATGCAATGCGCTCGCTGCTGTACCTCGAGAGCCAGGTGCGCGAGCGCGTGGCCACTGCGCCGGCGCAGCCGCTGCTGTTCGCTCCGCCGCAGGCGCCGGCCTTTCGCGGGCTGTCCTTCATCGAGTTCGCGGCCGACGAGTCTTCGGCCGGCGCGCTCGGCACGCTGCTGCAGCAACTGGGCTTTCGCCGCGCGGGCCGCCATCGCTCGAAGGCCGTCACGCTCTACCGCCAGGGCGACATCCACATGGTCGTGAATGCGCAGCCCGAGAGCTTTGCGCGCACGCGCTTCGAGGCGCACGGCACCTCGGTCTGCGCGCTGGGCGTGTGCACCGACGATCCGCAGGCGGCCGTGGCGCGCGCCACCGCGCTGTGCTCGCAGCGGCACGACAGCCCGGTCGGCCCCGGCGAGCAGGCCGTGCCCGCGATCGTGGTGCCGGGCGGCAACCTGCTGCATTTCATTCCGTCGTCGCTCGGCGCCACGGGGCTCTACGAGGCCGACTTCATCCTCGAGCCCGGCGAAGCGCAGGGCGAAGAGGAGGGCGATGGCGCCGGCCTGCGCGCCATCGACCACGTCGCGCTCGGCCTCGCGCTCGACCAGCTCGACACCTGGGTGCTGTTCTCGCGCGCCGTGCTCGGGCTCGAGGTCGGCGAGAGCCTCGAGCTGGCCGATCCCTTCGGCCTGATCAAGAGCCGCGGCGTGGCCGATGCCGCGCGCAGCCTGCGCCTGGTGCTCAACGTGTCGCTGAGCCAGCGCACGCGCACCGCGCGCACCGTGCATGCGCAGGGCGGCGGCGCGGTGCACCACGTGGCGCTGCGCAGCGACGACATCTTCGCGTCGGTGGCGCGGCTGCGCGCCAACGGCGTGCGCTTCGTGCCGATCTCGGACAACTACTACGACGACCTCGCCACGCGCATCGATCTCGATGCCGCGCTGCTCGAGCGCATGCGCGCGGCGGGCGTGCTGTTCGACCGCTCGCCGGCCGGCGACTACCTGCACATCTACACCGAGAGCTTCGAGGACGGCCTGTTCTTCGAGGTGGCGCAGCGCATCGGCGGCTACGACGCCTATGGCGCACTCAACGCGCCGGCGCGCATGGCCTCGCAGGCCCAGGACTGATTTCCCTTCGTTCATTCATTCACCCGCTCATCCTCGTCCACACCGGAGACAACCCATGGCGAACACCACGGCTCACGAGCCTCAAGGCAAGCACCAGTCGAAGAAGGCCGCCGCCAGCGGCTGGATCGGCTCGGCGCTCGAGTACTACGACTTCTTCATCTACGCCACCGCCGCGGCGCTGATCTTTCCGCAGATCTTCTTTCCCAAGGGCGACCCGACCACGGCGATCATCGCCTCGCTCGCGACCTACGGCGTGGGCTATGTCGCGCGGCCCATCGGCGCCTTCGTGCTCGGCCACTGGGGCGACACGCACGGGCGCAAGCAGGTGCTGATCCTGTGCATGTTCCTCATGGGCTTCTCGACCGTGGCCGTGGGCCTGCTGCCCACCTACGACCAGATCGGCCTGGCGGCGCCCGTGCTGCTGGTGATCCTGCGGCTGATCCAGGGCTTCGCGGTGGCCGGCGAGATCTCGGGCGCGAGCTCGATGATCCTCGAGCACGCGCCCTTCGGCCGGCGCGGCTTCTTCGCGAGCTTCACTTTGCAGGGCGTACAGGCCGGCCAGATCATGGCGGCCGCCGTGTTCCTGCCGCTCGCGCACTACATGCCGGAAGAGGCGTTCAATTCGTGGGGCTGGCGCATCCCGTTCCTGCTGAGCTTCGTCGTCATCATCGCGGGCTACATCATCCGCCGCGAGGTCGACGAGACCCCGGCCTTCGCCGAGGCCGACAAGAAGGGCGAGGTGCCGCGCTCGCCTATCGTGCAGGCCTTCACCGACAGCTGGGCCGACATGCTGCGCGTGGTCTGCATGGCGCTGATGAACGTGATCCCGGTGGTCGCCACCATCTTCGGCGCCGCCTACGCGGTGCAGTCGGCCTACGGCATCGGCTTCCAGAAGGACGTCTACCTGTGGATCCCGGTGCTCGGCAACATCCTCGCGGTGCTGGTGATCCCGTTCGTGGGCAATCTCTCGGACCGCATCGGCCGCAAGCCTCCGATCATCGTCGGCGCGCTGGCCTCGGGCCTGCTGTCCTTCGCCTACCTCTATGCCATCAGCGTGCGCAACGTGCCGCTCGCGATCTGCATGTCGCTGCTGATGTGGGGCATCGTCTACCAGGGCTACAACGCCACCTTCCCGAGCTTCTATCCCGAGCTGTTCCGCACCCGCAACCGGGTGTCGGCCATGGCCATCTCGCAGAACATCGGCACCACCTTCACGGCCCTGCTGCCCGCGCTGTTCGCGACTGTGGCGCCTCCGGGCTCGGCCAACATCTGGCTCACCGTGGGCAGCATCACCTTCGCCGTGACCGTGCTGGCCGCGCTGGCGGCGATGAGCGCGCGCGAGACCTACCGCGTGCACATGAACGACCTCGGCGACCCCGATGCGGTGCCGGTCGACAAGGCCGAGTACGACCGCCTGCGGGCTCAGACCCTGGGCGCGAGCCCGGTGGCGGCGCGCGCCACGGCCTGACGCCGCAGGGCTGGGGCGGCGGAAGACCTTGCACCTGACAAGGCCGCCGCCGCGCGGAAGAATGGCGGCCATGACGACCCCATCCTCCTCCCACCTCAAGATCGATTTCGTCTCGGACGTCTCCTGCCCCTGGTGCGCCGTCGGCCTGGGTTCGCTCGAGGCCGCGATCGCCCGCGTGGCGCCCGGGGTGACGGCCGAGCTGCACTTCCAGCCCTTCGAGCTCAACCCGCAGATGCCGCCCGAGGGCCAGGACACCTTCGAGCACCTGAACCAGAAGTACGGTTCCACGCGCGAACAGCAGGCCCAGATGCGCGAAGCCATCCGCCAGCGCGGCGAGGCCGTCGGCTTCGTCTTCAACCCCGAGGGTCGGCCGCGCATCTACAACACCTTCGATGCGCACCGGCTGCTGCACTGGGCCGAGCTCGAGGACGCGGCCAAGCAGGTCGCGCTGAAGAAGTCGCTGCTCAAGGCCTACTTCACCGATGCCGAGAATCCCTCCGACCCCGAGGTGCTGGTGCGGCTCGCGGCCGCGGCGGGGCTCGATGCGGTGCGGGCACGCGAGATCCTCGCGAGCGACGAGTACGCGGCCGAGACCCGCGCGCGCGAACGCATGTACACCGACGCCGGCATCCACTCGGTGCCCGCGATCATCATCAACGACCAGCACCTGATCTCGGGCGGCCAGCCGGTGGAGGTGTTCGAGCGCGCGCTGCGGCAGATCGCGGGGGCGCAGCCCAGCGGGGTGGTGTCGGCCTGAGGCCTGCAAGCCGTCTTGGGCCGCAGGCGCGTTTCGCCTTGAAACGAAGCTGACTCGCGGCTTTACACGGCGCTGGCATGCTGGGGTCAACCGCGCACCGACGGCGCGGGTTGAACCCACCATGCACATCTCTTCGATCAGGTCGCGCCTCGCGAGGGGCGCATGGATGGCGGCCGCCACACTGTGGCTCGCGGGCTGCGCGCTCGGCACGCGGCCCGATGCGCCGCCGCTCGCTTTGCGCGGCGCACCGCCCGATGCACTGACCCAGCTGCGCTGGCTCGACCGCGTGAGCTGGGGAGCGAACGCCAGCGGCCAGGCCGAGGTTGCGAAGCAGGGCCTGGCGGTGTGGATGGGGCGGCAACTGAAGCCCGCACCGCAGCCGCTGCCGCGCGAAGCCCAGGCGCAGATCGATGCGATGGAGATCGTGCGCACCCCTGTCGACACACTCGCGATCGCGCTCGATGCCGAGCGCAAGGCGACCGACGCGTTGCCCGACGAGGACCAGAAGAAGGCCGCGCGCCAGGCCTACCAGCAGCACCTGAACCGGCTCGCGCGCGAGGCGCAGCAGCGCTCCATGCTGCGCGCGCTCTATTCGCCGAACCAGCTGCAGGAGCAGATGACCTGGTTCTGGACGAACCACTTCAACGTCAGCCTGCGCAAGGGTGGCGACATGCGCGCGCTGATCGGCGACTACGAAGAGAACGCGATTCGTCCGCATGCGCTGGGGCGTTTTCGCGACCTGCTCGGCGCCACGCTGCACCATCCCGCGATGCTGGGCTATCTCGACAACGCGCAGAACGCCGCCAACCGCATCAACGAGAACTACGCGCGCGAGCTGATGGAGTTGCACACGCTGGGCGTGGGCAGCGGCTACTCGCAGGCCGATGTGCAGGAACTCGCTCGCGTGCTCACCGGCGTGGGCGTGAGTCTGCAGCCGGCCGATGCACCGCCGCCGAAGCTCAAGGCCGCGATCGCCGCCGACTACCGGCGCCAGGGCCTGTTCGAGTTCAATCCCAACCGCCACGACTACGGCCCGAAGACGCTGCTCGGCGAGCCGATCCGCGGCCGCGGCCTGGCCGAGGTCGACGAGGCGCTCGACCGCCTCGCGCGCGCGCCGGCCACCGCGCGCTTCGTCTCGCGCAAGCTCGCCGTCTATTTCGTGGCCGACGATCCATCGAATGCGCTGGTCGGGCGCATGGCGGCGAGCTTCACGCGCAGCGATGGCGACATCGCCGCCACCTTGCGCACGCTGTTCGAGTCGCCCGAGTTCGCGGCCTCGCTGGGCCGCAAGTTCCGCGACCCGGTGCACTATGCAGTGGCCGGCGTTCGGCTGGCCTACGACGGCCGCGTGGTGGCGAACGTGGGCCATATGCTTAACTGGATCGATCGCATGGGCCAGCCGCTCTATGGCCACGAGACGCCCGACGGCTATCCGCTGCACGAGGCTGCGTGGGCCAGCGCGGGGCAGATGAACACGCGCTTCGAGATCGCGCGCATTCTGGGCGCGAGCGGTGCCCTGTTGTTTCGCACCGACGCCAAGGCACCGCTCGAGAGCCCGGCCTTCCCGCCGCTGGCCGAGTCGCCCGCGGTGCGCGAGATGCAGACCGGCTTCGGCGCCGGCACGCGCGAGGTGCTCGCGCAGGCGAAGAACCCGCCCGAATGGAACACGCTGCTGCTGGCCGCGCCCGAGCTGATGCGCCGCTAGCGCCCCCTCGAAAAAGGACAAGTCCATGCAACGCCGAGAACTGCTCCGTTTCGCCGCCGCCGCGCCGCTGGCCGGCGCCGCCGCCCGCCTGATCGCCGCGCCGGCCGCCGAGGGCGCCAAGCTGTTGGTCGTGTTCCTGCGCGGTGCCTACGACAGCACCAGCTTGCTGGTGCCCACCTCGAGCGACTTCTACTACGCCTCGCGGCCCGGCATCGCGATCGGACGACCGGGCACCAGCGGCGGCGCGCTGCCGCTCGATGCCGACTGGGGCCTGCATCCATCGCTGGCGCAGAGCGTGATGCCGCTGTTCCAGCAGAAGCAGGCCGCGTTCATCGCTTTCGCCGGCACCGACGACCTCACGCGCAGCCACTTCGAGACGCAGGACGGTATCGAGCTGGGCCAGGCGCTCGACCGCCGGCGCGACTACCGCTCAGGCTTCCTCAACCGCCTCGCGGGTGTGCTCGGCGCGGGGCCGCTCGCCGACGTCTCGCCGATGGCCTTCACCGACCAGTTGCCGATCTCGCTGCGCGGCGATGCAAGGGCCGCCAACATGGCGCTCGCGGGCAATGCGCGGCCCGGCCTCGACGCCCGCCAGAGCCAGCTCATCGCCTCGATGTACCGCGATACCCCGCTCGCGCAGACCGTGGCCGAGGGCTTCCAGGTGCGCGACGAGGTGCAACGCGCCATGCAAGCCGAGATGGACGCCGCCAGCCGCAACGCCATGACCGCCAAGGGCTTCGAACTCGTCGCCCGCCGCATGGCCGCGCTGATGCGCGAGCGCTACGACCTCGGCTTCGTCGATGTCGGCGGCTGGGACACCCACGTGGGGCAGGGCGCGGCCACCGGCTACCTCGCGAACCGCTTCGAGGAACTGGGCCGCGGTCTCGCGGCCTTCGCGCAGGAGATGGTGCCCGAGAACTGGCGCCAGACCGTGGTGGTGGTCATCAGCGAGTTCGGCCGCACCTTCCGCGAGAACGGCAACAAGGGCACCGACCATGGCCATGGCACGGTCTACTGGGTGCTCGGCGGCGGCCTCTCGGCGCAGGCCGGCGGCCGCGTGGTCGGCGAGCAGCAGGCGCTGACGGCCGCCACGCTGTTCCAGAACCGCGACTATCCGGTGCTCAACGAGTACCGCGCGGTGCTCGGCGGGCTGTTCCAGCGCATGTACGGGTTGTCGCCCGCGCAGGTCGCGAAGGTGTTCGACGGCGTGACGCCGAAGGACCTGAAGCTGGTGTGAGGCTCACCAGAACTTCCACCAGGGCCTGCGCACCGGCGCGGGCGCGGCCGAGGTTGCGGGCCGCTTCGCGCGCCCGGGCGCGCCGCCCATCGCATTCGCGCTGAAGCGCACGCTCGGCGAGCCCTTCGCGGTGGCCGCGGCGCGTGCGCGGCCGTAGTTCATCGTCGGCGGTGCGAAGTTAGACGGCATGCCGTCGTCGTGCACGGCCAAGGTGCCGCCCGCGCGTTCCACCAGCAGCTGGTAGTAGTGCCAGACGTTGTCCTCGGGGCCGTTGACGATGCGGTTGTAGGCGCGGCGCCAGGGCCAGAACAGCTGCTCGCGGTGAGTGCTGCGCATGCCGGGGTAGCTGTCGTCGCCGAGCGCGACCACGCCCCATTCGGCGCCATGGTTGCGGCGGAACACCTCGCCCACGTAGCTGCCCAGGCCCTTGGCGTAGTCGAAGACCTGCGCGTCGCTCGGCTTGTCGTTGCGCGCGCGCAGGTGCAGCTGCTGCAGCAGCGCCTCGACCTTGCGGATGCTGGCATCGGTGAAGTCGAGCGCCACGTCGAAGTTGCGGCGCGCGCGCTCGATCATCTCGGTCGCGGCCTCGGTGGCCTCGGCTTCGATGCGGCGGTCGGGGATGAAGCCCATCGCTCGGCGCCCGTCTCAGAACGAGGGCACGGGATTGCGGCCCTGCACCAGCGCATAGGCGCCGTTGCGCAGGCTGTAGACCAGCTGTTCGTCGACGGTCTCGACGCGCAGGTTGTTTGCATCGCGCGTGCGCGCGCCCTTGAAGACGATCTGCAGCTCGCCCGGATCGTCCTGCGTGCCGAGCGCGAACTCGGGCTTGCCATCGATGCGGTAGCAGGCGCCGCGCGGCGCTTCCTCCGGGCGCGTGGCCTGCAGCACCGGCTCGCAGGCGCCATCGGCACCGCCGTTGTCGGCGCCCAGCGGCACGCCCTCGATCAGCTGTCGCACTTCGGCGGCGCCGATCTCGTAGACCGAGAGCCAGCTGCCGCAGTAGCCCTGCCAGCAGCTGCCGCTCGTGACGGTCAGCACGAAGCGCTGCGGCGCGATGCGTTCCACGCGCGTGAGGCCGATGTTGCCGGAGAAGCCGAGGTAGTCGACGCCGTCGTTGCGGCCCGCGAGCTTCCAGCCCGCGTCGCCATGCTCGAAGAAATAGGCGCCCAGCCATGCACCCGCCACGTGGGCGTCCATCGGCTGGCCGCGGTCGTCCACCGGCACGGTCTCGGTGAGCAGCACGGCATGCGTGTCGTCGAGCCGGACCACCTCGCGCGGCGAGACCTGGGCGCGGGTCGGCGCGAAGCCCTCGGTCATCGGCTTGCCGTCGTTGCCGATCTCGGGCAGCTGCACGTCATCGGTGCGGCTCGCGGTCTCGCCGGCGGGCGGCGGCTCGAACAGCAACGCCATCAGCGCATCGCGCTGCAGCGTGGCCGAGAACTCGGGCCGGGGCGTGGCGGGTGGCGCCGGGTCCGCGGCGGCGGGCGCGGCCTCCACGGCGGCGGTGTCCTGCGCCGATGTCGCACTTTCGGATTCGTTCTTCGTGCAGGCCGTGAGCAGAATGAACATCACGGTACTCACGGCGAGCCCCGCGAGCGATGCAAGGGGGCGGCGGTGCCGAGCAGGGCGGTTCGACGGGGTCGGTGTGCGCATGCGGGCATTGTTGCTCAAGCCGCGGCGATGACCCCGCGCGGGCGGCCCGACCGCGCTTCCCTTCAGAATCGGGGCGTGCGGCGCGCGCATCGGCACGCCGCGCCTTCCGAAGAATCCCCGTTCGCACTGGAGCATCTTTCATGACCACCACCTCGACGCTGTTGCAACTGCTGGGCACCGAACTGCCGCTGATCCAGGCCCCCATGGCGGGCGTGCAGGGCAGCGCGATGGCGATCGCCGCGAGCAACGCGGGCGCGCTGGGCTCGCTGCCCTGCGCGATGCTCTCGAACGACGCGATCCGCGGCGAGGTCGCGGCGATCCGCGCGGGCACGACCAAGCCCTACAACCTCAACTTCTTCTGCCACCAGCCGCCGGTGCCGAGTGCCGAGCGCGAAGCCACCTGGCGCACCGCGCTCGGTCCCTACTACGCCGAGTTCGGCATCGATCCCGCGGGCATCGCGGCCGGCCCGGGCCGCAACCCGTTCAGCGCCGAGATCGCCGAACTGCTGGCCGAGTTCCGTCCGCCGGTGGTGAGCTTCCATTTCGGGTTGCCGTCGGCCGAGCTGCTCGCGTGCGTGAAGGGCTGGGGCGCCAAGGTGCTGGCCTCGGCCACCACGGTCGAGGAGGGCCGCTGGCTCGCGGCGAACGGCGCCGACGCGGTGATCGCGCAGGGCCTCGAGGCCGGCGGGCACCGCGGCCATTTCCTCTCGCACGACCTCACGGCGCAGCTGGGCACCTTCGCGCTGCTGCCGCAACTGGCGCAGACCTTGCGCGTGCCGGTGATCGCCGCGGGCGGCATCGCCGATGCGCAGGGCGTGGCGGCCGCGATGGCGCTGGGCGCGGCGGGCGTGCAGGTCGGCACGGCCTACCTGCTGGCCAACGAGGCCACCACCAGCGCCATGCACCGCGGCGCGCTCAAGAGCGAGGCCGCGCGCCACACCGCGCTGACCAACCTGTTCACCGGCCGGCCCGCGCGCGGCATCGTCAACCGCGTGATCCGCGAGCTGGGCCCGATCGGCCCCGCGCCCGAATTCCCGCTCGCCACCTCGGCGATCGCGCCGCTGCGCGCCAAGGCCGAGGCCCAGGGCAGCGGCGACTTCTCGCCGCTGTGGTCGGGCCAGAACGCGAGCGGCTGCCGCGAACAGCCCACCGCCGAGATCACGCGCTCGCTGGCCGAAGGCTTCAAGGCTTCGGTGCGCTGACAGGACCTTTTGCTTTCTCTTCCATCGACATGACCACGCTCCAACTGCCGCTCCAATTCCTCGAACAACCGACCGCCGCGGGCACGCGCGATCCCTGGCTGCTGGTGCTGATGCATGGCGTGGGCAGCAACGAGCAGGACCTGTTCGGCCTCGCGCGCCTGATGCCGCCGCAGTTCCACGTGCTGAGCCTGCGCGCGCCCTATGTGCTCACGCCGGGTTCCTATGCCTGGTTCGAGTTCGAGGTGCTGGCCGATGGCCAGCGCCGCATCGACGAGGACCAGGAGCGCGAGAGCCGCTTCCTGGTCGGCGAGATGCTGGCCTCGGCCTCGGCGCAACTGGGCATTCCGCCCGAGCGCGTGGTGGTCGGCGGCTTCAGCCAGGGCGGGATCATGGCGCTGTCGCTGCTGCTGACCAAGCCCGCGTCGATGCGCGCCGCGATGGTCTGGCACAGCCGGCTGCTGCCGCAGGTGCTGCCCCAGGTGGCCGCGCCCGAGGCCTTCGAAGGCAAGTCGCTGTGGGTGAGCCATGGCAGCGCCGACAACGTGATTCCGCCCGCGGCCGCGCAGGCCACGCGCGAGCTGGCGCGCGGCCTGCCGCTCGCGCTCGCGGGCAGCGATTTCCCTGGCGGCCACGAGATCCGGCCGGCCGAGCTGCAGGGCACGTTGGCCTGGCTGCAGTCGCTGACGGCCGCGCACTGAGCGCCGAGCGCGCGCCCCGGAAACCGGTGGCGCCACCTGCATGTCGAGGGCGGGGCTGAACTTCCGTGTGGCGAGGGCGTCACACGGGGTTACGAGGCCCCGGGCTCCCGGGGGCCCTTGTTGGTGCAACATGACGGTTCGTCATCACGCACCGCACGCCACAGGAAAGACACGCCGACATGCCCGAGAACGACAACAACGAACTCCGTGCCGAACGCGACATGAGCACCGCGGGCGAGACCCGCGACTACGCACCGCGTCGCGAGCGCTCCATGCTGCCGTGGGCGCTGCTCGTGCTGGTGCTGCTGGTGGCCGGCTACTTCGGCTGGCGCTGGTACCAGCAGCAGCAACAGCCCGTGGCGCCGCCGGTGGCCGCCACCACGCCCGAAGACGCACCGCCCGCGCCCGCGCCGGCCCCCGTGGCCTCGGGGCCGCAGAACCCGGTCGACGCGCTCGCGCCGCCCGATGCCGCGCTGCCCTCGCTGGCCGACTCCGACTCGCGCGTGCTGAAGGCGCTGGCCGAACTGCTCGGCGGCAAGAACGCCAACACCTTCCTGCGCCCCGACGGCGTGGTGCGGCGCTTCGTCGCCACGGTCGACAACCTCGCGCGCGAGCAGGCACCCGCGAGCGCCTGGCCGGTGCAGCCCACGGGCCAGCGCTTCATCACCGAGGGCCAGGGCGCCAACCAGACCATCGCGGCCAACAATGCCGCGCGCTACAACGGCTTCGTGCTGCTCGCCGAATCGGTCGACCCGGCCAAGGCCGCGGGCGTGTACGCGCGGCTCTATCCGCTGTTCCAGCAGGCCTATGAAGAGCTCGGCTATCCGGGCCGCTATTTCAACGACCGGTTGATCGCGGTCATCGACCACCTGCTGGCCGCGCCCGAGCCCAAGGGGCCGGTGCAGGTGCGGCTGGTCGAGGTCAAGGGCGACTATCCCTCGCAGCGCCCGTGGACGCGTTACGAGTACGTCGATCCCCAGCTCGAGTCGCTCAGCGCGGGCCAGAAGATCATGGTGCGCATGGGCCCGGAGAACGAGCGCAAGCTCAAGGCCAGCCTGCGCGCGCTGCGCCAGCAGATCGCCACCGGCGAGGTCGCGAAGAAGAAATCCTAGCCCGCCGCGCCGGTCTTCGGCGCCTGGATGTCGAGGCTCCACATCGCGGTGTCGCTGGTCGACACCGCCACCGCGCCGGCCGCGAGCGCGCTGCGCACGTCGTTGGTGGTGATCACGAAGCCCGAGGCGACGATCGGCGGCAGCGCGTTGCGCTCCTTGATCGAGATGTGCGGCAGCATCGGCGCGGGCATCAGCTGGACCAGGTTCGGGTCGCTCTGCTCGAGCGCCTTCACGCTGCGCGGCCAGGTCGAGCGGTCGGTCACGAACACCTTCTGCATGGTCAGCAGGCCGGCGCGGTTGGCGCGCTGGATGGTCGCCACGCGCGTGGACACCAGGCTGGTCGCGCCGATCTCGGCCAGGTACTCCACGCCGCCCTTGTCGGGCGAGATGCCCTCGCAGCTGTCGATGTTGACGATGGCGATCTTGTCCGCGCGCGTGATGGTCGCGACCACGGCCTGCAGCCGGCGCAGCTCCACGTTCGCGACGATGGCGATCTCGCTCGCGCTGTCGACGAAGCTGTCGATCTGCTCCGCGCCGTAGAGCGTCGCGATGATCGGGTGCCGCGCGAGGCGCGCGCCGAGGGAACGGTCCATTCGATGGGGCTCAGTCTGCGGAAGGGGGCAGCTCGTCGGTGAGGCCGAGCTTGCCCGGGTTCAGGATGTTCTTCGGGTCCAGCGTGCGCTTGATCGCCTGCAGCACCGGGAAGGCGCTGCCCAGCGAGTCGGCCATGTAGGGCGCACGCAGCAGCCCGACGCCATGGTGGTGGCTCAACGCGGCATTGTGGCGCACCAGCACCGCGTTGGCCGCGTCCCAGGCCGCGCGGTACCAGCGCGCGCGGTCCGCCACCTCGACCTCGCCGCGCAGCGAGAAGTAGAGGCAGGCGCCGTCCACGTAGGCATGCGACTGGTGGGCCGAGCCGGCCAGCGTGCCGGGCACGGCGTTGATCGCGGCCACCACCTCGTCGTAGATCGCGGGCAGATCGCTCCAGCGGCCGCTCATCTCGAGCGTGTCGGCCACGAAGCCCGGGCTGCGCTTGAAGCCCTCTGCGCTCTTTCCCGTGAGGTAGCGGGTGTCGAGCCAGCGCTCGAAGATCACCGGGCCGTCGAGTTCGCGGCCCAGCTCGCGGCAGGCGCGCTCGCTGATCGCCATGACGGCATCGACCATCTCGGGCGTGCCCTCGTCGGCGATCAGCAGCACGTGCGTGTCGGCCAGCTCGAACTGCACCTTGCTCTCGAGCGCGTCGTACAGCCGCAGCGCGGCCGGGTTGGCGCCGCGCTGCATGATCTGGCGGCAGGCCTCGAGGCCGGAGGCGAAGCTGTCGAAGCCGAAGGCGATGGCGCGGCCGTAGTCGGGCAGGCGGTGCAGCTTGAGCCGCACGCGCACGATCACGCCGAGCGTGCCCTCGGAGCCGATGAACAGCTGCTGCAGGTCGGCGCCGACCGCGGCGCGCGAGTAGCCGCCCACGGTGACGAGGCTGCCGTCGGCCAGCACCACGTCCATGCCGAACACCATGTCCTCGATCTTGCCGTAGCGCGTCGAGAGCTGGCCCGCGCCGCGGCAGGCGACCCAGCCGCCGACCGTGCTGATGCCGAAGGACGAGGGCCAGTGGCCCATGGTCATCCGGTGGTCGCGCTGGATGGTCTCCTCGAACACGTCGCCGAACATGCCGGCCTCGACCTCGACGATCTGGCTCTCGGCATCGAAGCCGATGAACCTGTTGAGTTCGCAGACGTCGAGCACGATGCCGCCGCGCACCGGCAGCGCCGCGCCGGTCACGTTGCTGCGGCCGGCCGACACGGTGACGGGGATCGATGCCGCGTGCGCGATGCGCATCACGGCCTGGATCTGCTCGACGGTGGAGACACGCACGATCGCGGCCTGCGGCGTCGCGGGCCGTCCGCCGGTCTCGCTGACCATGGAGCCGGCCCACCAGTCGCGCGTCCAGGCCACCACGTCGGCGGTGGCGGTGAGCACCTCGTCGGCGGCCTGGCGCAGCGCCTCGAGCTGCGCGGGCGGCACCGCGATCGGCGCGCGCTGCAGGCCCGGCGGGCCGTCGGTGGCCGCGATGGTCTTGGCATAGGCCGGTGGTGTGTGCGCACCGACGATGTAGTTGCGGCGGTTGTAGCCGCGCTGGATGGCGTCCTTGCTGATCATCTGCTTTCTCCCATGAGGATGGATTTTTCGTGTGCGAGGGCGGCGCGGTAGCTGGTGACCTGCTGCGCCGTCTCGGCGGGGGACAGGCCGAGTTCGGCCTGGAGGATTTCGCCCACGCGGTCCGCGGCGCGGCCCGAGGCGTCGCGCGCCATCAGGCGCGCGCGGATGCGCCGCGACAGCACGTCGTCGACGGTGCGGGCGAGTTCGTGGCGCACCGCGTAGACGATCTCGGCCTCGCTGTAGGGCAGGCCTTCGACGATCGGCTTCTGCAGGCCGGGGTCGTCCTGCAGGATGTCGCTGACGAAGCGCGCCTCGGTGCCGTAGCGCTCGCCCAGGTGGGCCGAGAGCCCGCCCGAGGCGGTGATCGCCTGCGCGTCGTAGCCGGCCGCGCCGAGCAGGAAGGCCGACTTGGTGGTGCAGCCGGCGCGCCGGCCCAGCACCTTCTGCGCGGCATCGATGGTCTGCTCGGCCATGTGGCGCGAGGTGGTGAGCTTGCCGCCGACGATGGTCAGCAGCCCGTCGGAGGTGGTGCGGATCTCGTGGTTGCGCTTGATCTCGAGCGTCTTGCCGCCGGGGGGCGCCACCAGCGGTCGGCAGCCCGCGATGCTGCCGACCACGTCCTCGGCGCGCAGGTCGGTCTTGAGCGCCGAGCGCGCGCCCTCGAGCAGGAAGTCGAGCTCCTCGCGCGTGCAGCAGACGTCGTCGAGGTTGCCCTCGTAGTCCTCGTCGGTGGTGCCGAGGTAGGAGACGTTGCCCCAGCGCGTGATGGTCGCGCGCCGGTTGCGGCCCGGCACCGGAATGGTCACGGTGCAGTCGTTGCGGATCTTGAGCCAGGGGATCGCCACGTGCACGCCCTTGGCCGGGCGCACGTTGAGCGTCTTCTCCTCGTTCTTGCGCCGGCCGTCCCAGTCGCGCAGCCAGACGCCGGTGGCCATCACCACGACGCGGGCGCGCGCGCGGATCTCGCGGCCGTCGGCCTGCACGATCGCGCCGTCGACCTTGCCGTGCGCGTCGCGCGTGATCTCGATCGCCTTCGCGTGATTGAGCACCGCGGCACCGTGGAAGGCGGCGGTGCGCGCCACGTTGAGCGTGAGGCGCGCATCGTCCACGCGCGCGTCGAAGTACATGAAGCCGCCGGTCAGGTGCTCCTCGCGGAAGGTGGGGCAGTGCGACAGCACCTCGGCCTTGCTGAGCTTCTGGTGCAGGATGCCCTCGCGCCAGCCGCCCGCGATGTCGTAGGTCCACAGCAGGCTCTCGAAGGCCTTGGCCAGGCGCTTGTCGAACACGCCCTCGCGCTCCATCACGGGGAACAGGAAGGGCAGGCGCTGCACCAGGTGGCGCGCGTTGCGGCGCAGGCGCTGGCGCTCGAGCAGCGAGTGCCGCACCAGGCCCAGGTTGCCCTGCTCGATGTAGCGCAGGCCGCCGTGCACCATCTTCGAGGACTTCGACGAGGTGCCGAAGGCGAAGTCGTCCTTCTCGACCAGCGCGACGCGGTAGCCGCGCAGGCTGGCATCGAGCGCGGCATAGGCGCCGGTGATGCCGCCGCCGACGATCAGCATGTCGAAGTGCTCGTCGCCCAGGCGTGCGAGCAGGTCGGGGCGGTGCAGGCGCAGGGGCTCGGTGGCCGTCATCTCGGCGCGGTCCCTGGCCGGTCGAAGGGATGGCAGGACCCTCATCGTGGAAGTTCTCCTGGCGTGGTGGAAAGTGGTGGGTTCTTGAAGCGCTGCGCATGCGCGAGCTCGGAGTCGACCCGTGCCTGCCATTGCGCGCGCCGGGCCTCGCGCTCGTCGGCGCCGATCGCGGGTTCGAACACCGCGTCGGTGGCCAGCGTGGCGCGGGCCTCCTGCAGCGAGGGCCACAGCAGGCCCGAGGCACCCGCGAGGAAGGCGGCGCCGCGCAGGCTCGCGCGCTCGGTCTCGGCCATTCGGCGCACCGGCATGCCGCTGAGGTCGGCCTGGATCTGCAGCAGGGTCGAGCTGCCCGACAGGCCGCCGCCGACCACGAGTTCGGACACCTGCAGGCCCGAGACCTGCTCGTTGGCCGCGATGCACGCGGCCACCGAATGCGCGATGCCCTCGAGCACCGCGCGCGCCACCTCGGCGCGCGTGGTCGCCATCGAGATGCCGGTGAGCGAGGCACGCGCGGCCGGCTCCATCGCGGGCACGCGCAGGCCCGTGAGGGCGGGAACGAAGCAGACGCCGTTCGCGCTCGCGGCCTCGGCCGCCAGCGCGCCGATCTGCGCCGCGTTCTCGAACCACTGCAGCTTCTCGCAGACCCAGTTGAGCGCGGAGCCGGTGGTGGCCACATAGGTCTCGACCGCGAAGTGCGAGACGCCGCCCGAGCGTCGCGCCGTCATGGCGAGCGTGCCCGGATGC
The DNA here is from genome assembly GCF_059418265.1 of Variovorax sp. GW821-FHT09B05. NCBI lineage: Bacteria > Pseudomonadati > Pseudomonadota > Betaproteobacteria > Burkholderiales > Comamonadaceae > Variovorax > Variovorax sp. GW821-FHT09B05. Next base: position 313,608 of record NZ_JBWKPN010000007.1, on the reverse strand, counting down.
AGGCCGGCGTCGAGGGGCGGCACGGTGCCGGTGATCACGTCGACGAAGCTGCCGGTGCCGTGCACGCACATGGCCTGCGCGCGGTCGAGACAGCCCAGGCCGACGGCGCCCGCATGCTGGTCGCCCGCGCAGGCGAGGATCGGCACCGCGATGCCGAGCAGCTCGGCGCGCGTGCGGCCCAGGTCGCCGGCATCCTCGCGCAGCGCGGGCAGCAGCGCGCGCGGAAAGCCCAGGGTGTCGATCCACTCGAGCTGGTAGCGGTGCTCGGCCAGCACGTAGGCATTGCCCGAGGTCACGTTGGTCGGCGTGGTCACGCATTCGCGCCGCTCCGACAGGTGCCACAGCAGCCAGCTGTCGATGGTGCCGAAGCCGAGCCGGCCCTGCTCGAAGGCATGCGCCACGGCCGGCGTGTCGCGCAGGTGGTGCGTGGCCCAGAGGTAGGGCGAGCGCACGCCGACCGGGCGGCCGAGCTGGCGCATCAGCGGCGCGTCCCATTCGGGCGCGAGGCGCGCCAGTTCGTCGACATGGCGCGTGTCCTGCCAGACCATCACGGGCACCAGCGCGCGGCCCGTGTGGGTGTCCCACAGCACGGCCGAGCAGCGCTGGGTGGCGATGGCGAGCGCGGCGATGCGCTTGCCCTCGGCCTGCGCGCGCGCCACGCTGGCGCGGCACACGGCCAGGGTCTTCGCGAGGATCGCGTCGGCGTCCTGCTCGACCACGCCGGGGCGCGGCGTGTCGACCGAAAGGGGCGCGTACTCGAGGCAGGAGACGTGGCCGTCGCGGCCGACGACCGCGGCGCGCGTGCCCGAGGTGCCTTCGTCGATGGAGAGGATCACGTCCTCGGTGGTGGAGCTCATCGGTTCATTTTTCCCACGGCGGGTTGGAGCGATTCGGAGGCGATGCCGGCGCGCGCGTCGTCCTTGAACTGCGGCGCGCCGGCTTCGTTGTCGGGATTGATTCCGGTACGGGTCGGGTCCCAGCGGATCGCGAAGCAGATCGCGCTCGCGATCAGCGGCACCACCGAGAGGATCAGGAAGGTGTGCTCGAGCCCGTACTTCTCGCGGAACAGCGGGAACACCAGCAGGCCCAGGGCCGCGCCGATGGAGCCGAGCGCGCCGATGATGCCGTTGGCGCCCGCGCGCAGTTCGCTGCGGAAGGACAGCGAGGACAGGCTCTTGCCGTTGGCGCCCGGTCCGCCCGAATGGAACAGGATGAACAGCGAGGGCACCGCCACCGCCAGCCACAACGGCATGCGGCCATGGAACAGGCCGAGCGTCAGCAGCATGAGGAACACCATCGCGAAGCCGAAGGCCGAGGCGCGGCGCAGGCCGAGCTTGCGGCCGATCCACGGCGAGAGGAAGCCGCCGAAGATGCCGAACACGTTGAAGGCCAGCGCGCCGATGGTGGCCTGCGCGAAGTCCTTGCCGAACAGCGTGGCGCTGATCAGCGGCAGGTACCAGCCGACCGCGAAATACTGGATCGACTGGCCGATCTGCACCGTGGCCGCGAGGATGGTGCGCGGCAGGTAGACGCCGCGAAAGATCAGCAGCACGTTGGCCGCGCCGCGGCGCGCCTGGTTCGTGACCGGCACGCGCTCGTGGCGCGGCGCGGCGGCGAAGCGCTCGGCATAGATGCGGCTCATGGCGGCGGCGGCCTCGTCGAGCCGCTCCTTGCGCGCGAGCCAGACCGGGCTCTCGACCAGCAGCGCGAACTGCAGCAACAGGATCGCGAGGCCGAACACCGCGGTGGCGGCCACCGAGTAGCGCCAGATCGAGTCGCCCACGTTCCACGAATAGAACATCAGCGCCAGCAGCAGGTTGCTGCACACGGCCAGATACCACATGCCCTGCCAGGTGTTGAGCCGGCTCTTGAAGCGCGCCGGCGTGAACTCGGCCAGCACCGCCATCGCGATCGCGAAGTCGATGCCGTAGGCCGCGCCCACGAAGAAGCGGCCGACCAGGATCGTCTCGAAGCCCGGCGCGAACACCACGATCACCGCGCCCGTGACGGCCAGCACCTTGGCGAGGATCAGCGGCCGGATGCGGCCCCAGCGGTCGGCCATCCAGCCGCCGATGGGATTGAAGGCGATCGCGACCCACGAGGCCATCGAGGTCATCAGCGCGACCTGCGCGGCGCTCAGCGAGAGGTTGCGCGTCATGGGCCCGAGGCCCGCGCTCAGTGCGGAATTGGAAAAGGCGTCGAGGAACAGTCCGCCGAGTGCGAGCCACCAGATGACGGCGGCCCGGCCCTTGATGCCCTGGCGTGAATCCAGGTAGGCGATGACATCGTCGATGCCGCGGATCTTGAGCGCGTTGGGTTGCACAGTTGTCTCCATTGGAATAATCCGCAAGAAGACGATGCAAACCATGCAGGCGCGACAAAGCCATCTCACAGATGGTCTTTAAATCTGAACCTGCGCCGAAATTCTAAGTGCGAAGTTTTCAATCCGTCAATGAATGTGATTCGAGGCGGTGTTAACCACTAGAACCGCCAGAAGCCACCGTGTTGCATCTGTTCCCGCGGGGACAAACAGCGGCGGCCCGCGTTCCTAGAGTCGCGTGCTTCGAAAGACACGACGAGGAGCGAACGAGACATGAAGACCCTGATCCACGCCATCGCGCTGTGCGCCGCCGCCTGCATGGCCTTGCCGGCGGCGCACGCGGCCACGGTTCGGCAGCACGCGCTGCAATCGACGGTGCCCGATCCGCTCGCGGGCGCTGATGCCGCCAGGGGCACGAAGGTCGCGTTCACGCTGTTCCTGCCCGATGCGAAACCCGAGGGCGGCTATCCGCTGGTGCTGCATGCGAGCGGCTTCGGCCTCGGCCGGCTGCGCGAACTGCCGCCGCGCGACACCGACCCGGGCGCGAGCTACTGGTCGCGCGTCGACCGCCTCGTGCCCACGTTGGTCGAGCGCGGCTATGCGGTGATCAGCTTCGACCACCGCGGCCATGGCGACAGCGGCGGCGACAGCCGCATCATGGATCCGCAGGCCGAGATCGCCGACATCCGCAGCCTGATCGACTGGGCCGAGCGCGAGCTGCTGCTGCGCAAGGGCGCCGACGGCAGGCCGCGCATCGGCAGCATCGGCGGCTCGTACGGTGGCGGCTACCAGATGCAGCTCGCGCAACTCGAGCCGCGCATCGCGACCGCGATCCCGTCGATGACCTGGTACGACCTGCAGCATTCGCTCGCGCCGCAGGGCGTGCTCAAGCAGGGCTTCGTGCAGTTCGAATGCTTCATGGCGCAACGCGGCAAGGTGCGCGACGGCGGCCTGCTGCGGCCGCTGTGCGAGACGGCGCCGAAGCCCGGTGCCTGGGCCTGGAACGACATGGGCACCGATGCGCAGCGGCTGCGCGATGCCTATCAGGCGCACGGGCCCTCGGGCCTGAGCTGGGCCGGGCAGCCGTCGCGCCGCGTCGATGCGCTGGTGGTGCAGGCCAGCGAGGACGTGCTGTTCGACATGGACGAGGGCCTGCGCAACTGGCGCCAGCTGAAGGCCGGCGGCGGCGACGTGCGGCTCATGGTGCTGCGCTCGGGCCATGTGAATCCGCGCGCGGGGCAGCGCGACAAGCCCGCGCGCTGCGGCGGCGTCGATGCCATGGACGCGATGCTCGGCTGGCTCGATGCCAAGCTGCGCGACATCGAGCCGGCCGCGCCTTCGGTGCCACGGCTGTGCATCGCGCTCGACGACGGTACGGCCTTCGAGGGCACGGCGCCGATCGCGGCGCGGTTCGGCGCGGCCCTCGCGCTCACCGAGGTGCGCGCGGGTTCGCCGGCGCCGGTCTTCGTTCCCTTGCCCGCCGATGCGCCGCGCGGCGCGGTGCTGGCCGGCGTGCCCGAGGCCGAGCTCGACGTGCGGGCGGCCGGCGGACCCGGTGTGGCGCTGGTGGGGCTCGCGCTGCGCCGCAACGGCGAGCTGATGCTGCTGTCGGACCAGGTGGTGCCCGCGCCGCCGGGGCGGCAGCGCATCGCGCTCGGCGGCGTGGCCGCGCGCCTGCGGCCCGGCGACGAACTCGGCGTGGCGCTGTTCGCCACCCATGCGCAGTACGTCTGGGCGCCCGCGTCGGGCGCGCCGGTGGCCGGCATCGCCGGCGACAACGCCTATGCGGTCTCGGGCCGCGTGTGGCTGCCGCTCGCGGCCGATGGCGCGGCGCGGTAGGCACGCAGCGCATCGAGGTCGCGCAAGGTCACGACCTGGTAGCCGAGGGTGAGCAGGCCCTCGGCCTCGAGCCGCCGCAGCGCCGCGTTGAGCCGCGGGCGCGACATGTTGCAGTAGAGCGCCAGCTCGGCCTGCGACACCTGCAGCTCGAGCGAGCGCGGCGGAAAGGCCGCCGGGCTGAACAGCGAGGCCAGGCTCTGCGCGACCTTGGCGACCGGGTCGAGCGTGCGGTCCGACAGCGTGACGGCCATCGACTGCATGAGCCGTTCGCTCAGCAGCTGCAGCACGAAGCGGTTGAAGGCGCGGTTGCCGTCGAGCAGGTGGAAGAAGGCCGCCTTCGGCATCTTGATGATCACCGCGTCGGACAGCGCGACCGCATCGCAGAAGCGCGGCTCGTTGCGGATCAGCTCGACCTCGCCGACCCAGCTGAAGGCCTGGCCCATGAAGGTCACGGGCTTGCCCGAGGCCGAGGTGGTGCACAGCTTCATGCTGCCGCGCCCCATGCCGACCCAGTGCTCGGCCGGGTCGCCGCGGTGCCAGATGGCCTGGCCCGCGGCGAGCTCGACGAAGCGCAGCTGCGGCAGCAGCACTTCGGCCTCGTCGTCGCTCAGCGTGTGGGCCCAGACGCAGCCGCGCCAGCGCGACTTGAGCGAGGCGATCTCGCCGGGGTCCATGCGGCTCAGGCCGCTTCGGTTTCCTGGTACTCGCCCACGGGCACGCAGCTGCAGAACAGGTTGCGGTCGCCGTAGACGTTGTCGACGCGGCCGATCGGCGGCCAGTACTTGGCGTCCTTGAGCCCGGCCAGCGGGAAGGCGCCGAGTTCGCGCGCATAGGGATGGTCCCATTCGCTGCCGAGCAGGCTCGCGGCCGTGTGCGGCGCGTGCTTGAGCGGGTTGTCGTCCTTCGGCCAGACGCCTTCCTCGATGCGGCGGATCTCGCCGCGGATGGCGATCATCGCCTCGATGAAGCGGTCGAGCTCGGCCAGCGGCTCGCTCTCGGTCGGCTCCACCATCAGCGTGCCCGGTACCGGGAAGCTCAGCGTGGGCGCATGGAAGCCGTAGTCGATCAGGCGCTTGGCGACGTCCTCGGCGGTGACGCCGCTGGTGTCCTTGAGCGGGCGCAGGTCGAGGATGCACTCGTGCGCGACGTGCCCGTTGGGGCTCGCGTACAGCGTGGGATAGTGGTCCTTGAGCCGCGCGCTGATGTAGTTGGCACTGAGGATCGCGGTCTCGGTCGCGGCCTGCAGGCCCTTCGCGCCCATCATGCGGCAGTACATCCAGCTGATCGGCAGCACGGCCGCATTGCCCAGCGGCGCCGCAGACACGGCACCCACGCCATGGCCCGACACGCCCGCGGTCGCATGGCCCGGCAGGTAGGGCACGAGGTCCTCGACCACGCAGACCGGGCCCACGCCCGGGCCGCCGCCGCCGTGCGGGATGCAGAAGGTCTTGTGCAGGTTCAGGTGGCTCACGTCGCCGCCGAACTCGCCCGGCGCGGCCACGCCCACCAGCGCGTTCATGTTGGCGCCGTCCACATACACGCGCCCGCCGTGCGCATGCACCAGCTCGCACAGCTCCTTCACGCGGGTCTCGAACACGCCGTGCGTGCTCGGGTAGGTGATCATCACCGCGGCCAGGTTCTTGCCGTGCTTCTCGCAGGCGCGCTTGAGGTCGTCGAGGTCGACGTTGCCCTGCGCGTCGCAGGCCGTCACCACCACCTGCAGGCCCACCATCTGCGCGCTCGCGGGATTGGTGCCGTGCGCCGACGAGGGGATCAGGCAGATGTTGCGGTGGCCCTCGCCCTGGGCCTCGTGGAAGGCTCGGATCGCCAGCAGGCCCGCATACTCGCCCTGCGAGCCGGCATTGGGCTGCAGGCTGATGCCCGCGTAGCCGGTGGCTTCGCAGAGCCAGGCGCGCAGCTGGGCGTCGAGCTGGGCATAGCCCTGCAGCTGCTCGGCCGGCGCGAAGGGATGGATGTTCGCGAACTCGGGCCAGGTGATCGGGATCATCTCGCTGGTCGCGTTGAGCTTCATGGTGCAGCTGCCCAGCGGGATCATGCTGCGGTCGAGCGCGAGGTCCTTGTCCGACAGGCTGCGGATGTAGCGCAGCATCGCGGTCTCGCTCTTGTGGGTGTTGAACACCGGGTGCGAAAGGAAGGTGCTCGCGCGGCGCAGTTCCTGCGGGATGCGCGGCGCGGTGTTGGCGGCCAGCTCCTCGAAGCGCGGCATCGGCGTGCCGGCGGGCACGAACAGCGCCCACAGGGTCTCGACGTCGGCGCGCGTGCTGGTCTCGTCGAGCGAGATGCCCAGGTGCTGCTGCAGCCGCTGGCGCAGGTTCACGTTGGCGGCCTGCGCGCGCTCGAGGATCTTCGCGGTGTCGTCGCCGGTGCGGATGGTCAGCGAATCGAAGGCGGTCTCGTTGACCGGCTCGCGGCCCATCTGGGCCAGGCCGCGCGCGAGGATCGCGGTGAGCGCGGCCACGCGCTGCGCGATGCGCGTGAGGCCGTCGGGGCCGTGGTAGACCGCGTACATGCTCGCGACCACCGCGGGCAGCACCTGCGCGGTGCAGATGTTCGAGGTCGCCTTCTCGCGCCGGATGTGCTGCTCGCGCGTCTGCAGCGCGAGGCGGTAGGCGGGGCGGCCATGGGTGTCGACACTCACGCCGACCAGGCGGCCCGGCAGCGAGCGCTTGAAATCGTCGCGGCAGGCCAGGTAGGCCGCGTGCGGGCCGCCGTTGCACAGCGGCATGCCGAAGCGCTGGGTGGTGCCGCAGACGATGTCGGCATCCCATTCGCCGGGCGGCGCGAGCAGGGTCAGCGCCAGCAGGTCGGCCGCGACGCAGAAGGCCGCGCCGTACTGGTGGGCGTGGCCCGCGAGCGGGCGCAGGTCGTGCACATGGCCGGTGGTGGCGGGGTACTGCGCCAGCACGCCGAAGAATTCGCCGCTGGCCATCAGGTGCGGCAGGGTTTCGGAAGCGGTGCTGACCTTGACCTCGATGCCCAGCGGCGCGGCGCGGGTCTTCACCACCTCGATGGTCTGCGGATGGCAGTCGCCCGAGACCAGGAACACGTTGCTCTTGCTTTTCACGCTGCGCTTGGCCAGCGTCATCGCCTCGGCGGCCGCGGTGGCCTCGTCGAGCATCGAGGCATTGGCGATCGCCATGCCCGTGAGGTCGCACACCATGGTCTGGAAGTTGACCAGCGCCTCCATGCGGCCCTGCGAGATCTCGGCCTGGTAGGGCGTGTAGGCCGTGTACCAGGCCGGGTTCTCGAGGATGTTGCGCAGGATCACGCCCGGCGTGTGGGTGCCGTAGTAGCCCTGCCCGATGAAGTTGCGGAACACCTTGTTCTTCGCCGCGATCGCCTTGAGCTCGGCCAGCGCGTCGGCCTCGGTGGCCGGTGCCGGCAGCCGCATCGGCTTGCTGCGCCGGATCGCCGCGGGCACGATGCCGTCGATGAGTTCGGCGCGCGTGGCCGACCCGATCACGGGCAGCATGCGCGCCTCGTCGTCGGCATCGATGCCGATGTGGCGGGCGATGAATTCCTCGGCGTTCTCGAGTTCTTGCAGGGTGGGCAGGGCGGCGGGGGTGGGCATGGCGGGCGGGGGAAGAGAAGGGGGAGCGGACTTCCGGACGCGAGCCTTCGCGTCCGGCCATCCGGTTTCAGGAGCTCAGGATTCCTCGGCGAACTTGCCGTAGGCGGTTTCGTCCATCAGCGCGTCGAGCTGCGCCGGTTCGGACAGCTTGACCTTGAAGAACCAGCCTTCGGCCAGCGGCGCGCTGTTGGCGAGCGAGGGATCGGCGCGCAGGGCCTCGTTGACTTCGGTGATCTCGCCCGAGACGGGCATGAACACGTCGGCCGCGGCCTTCACCGATTCGACGACGCCGGCGACATCGCCCTGGGCGAAGCTCTTGCCGACCTCGGGCAGGTCGACGAAGACCACGTCGCCCAGCGCGTCCTGCGCATGGACGGTGATGCCGACCGTGGCGTTGCCGCCCTCGGCCTGCACCCATTCGTGGTCCTTGGTGTACTTGATGCTCATGTTGAAAAACTCCTCGTGGATAAAAAGTGGCCGATGCCGGGGCGTAGGTTAGCCGCGACGGCGGTCCGCCGGATGTCCGGTCGTCAGCCGCGGTAGTAGCGCGTCGGCACGAAGGGCAGGGTCGAGACCTCCATCGGCACCGGCTTGCCGCGCACGATGGCCTGCACCCGGGTGCCGGGCTCGGCGAAGGCGGTGGCCACGTAGCCCATGGCGACCGGCCGGTCGGCCGTCGGGCCCAGCAGGCCGCTGGTGACCTGGCCGATGTCCTGGCCCTCGAAGGACTGCAGCGGCGTGCCGTCGCGCACCGGGATGCGCTCGAGCGCGACCAGGCCGACGCGGCGGCGCTTGAGCGTGTCGTGGTCGAGATGGCCGGCCGCGCCGGTGGCGGCCACGAGCTGAGCCAGGATCTTCTCGGCGCCGGGGAAGCCGCCCGCGCGCGCGCCGCCCGTGCGGCGCACCTTCTGGATCGCCCAGTTGAGCGAGGCCTCGATCGGCGTGGTGCTGGTGTCGATGTCGCTGCCGTAGAGGCACAGGCCGGCCTCGAGCCGCAGCGAGTTGCGCGCGCCCAGGCCGATGGGCTTGACCTCGGGCTGGGCCAGCAGCAGCCGGGCCAGCGCCTCGGCCTCCTTCGCGGCGACCGAGATCTCGAAGCCGTCCTCGCCGGTGTAGCCGCTGCGCGTGACGAAGGCGGCCATGCCGCCGATCTGCACGGCGCCACCGGTCATGAACACGAAGCGCTCGATGCCGGGCGACAGCCGCGCCAGCGTGGCCGCGGCCTGCGGGCCCTGCAGCGCGAGCAGCGCCTGCTCGGGCAGCGGCTGCACCTGGCAGCGCTGGCCGATCTTCTGCTGGATGTGGGCGATATCGGCCACCTTGCAGGCGCCGTTGACGATCACGAACAGCGAGCCGTTGCCTTCGTTGAAGAACATCAGGTCGTCGAGGATGCCGCCCTGGTCGTCGAGCAGCAGGCCGTAGCGCTGCTTGCCCGCGGGCAGGTCGATCACGTCGACCGGCATCAGGGTCTCGAAGGCGGCCGCGGCATCGGGGCCGGACAGGCGCAACTGGCCCATGTGGGAGATGTCGAACAGGCCCGCGGCCTCGCGCGTGTGCCTGTGCTCGGCCATCAGGCCGGCGGGGTACTGGACCGGCATCGAGTAGCCGGCGAAGGGCACCATGCGGGCGCCGAGTTCCAGGTGCAGCGCGTGCAGCGGGGTCTTGAGCAGTTCGGATTCGGGGGCGGAAGCAGCCACGGGGCACTCCTGGGGGCAGCAATCGAATGCCATGGCTCGCGCCATGGGGCCACCCCTGCTGTCCGCTTTACCTGAGAGATTCGCCCCACGATCGGGGTTTGCTCCTTCGGTGGACCTGGCGCCTGCGGCACCGGCCTCTCTCCAGCAAGGAAACGCCGTCCCGCGAAGGCCGGCGCTGTGTCAGTCCTTTTGCCTGAGCGTTCGGGGGTTCCCTGCGCCTTCGGCGGCCCCGTGCGGGGCTCTCTCCTGACCCGGGCGAGTGTAGTGGATTGCGGGCGGCTTCAGCCGCGGCCGCGCAGCCGGTTCGACAGCGCCTGGCAGATGGCGTCATGGGCCCGGCCGGCGGCGGCCGAGTGGGCGAAGAAGCCGAAGAAGGGGTGGAACATGTCGTCGAAGGCCAGCAGCCGGGTCGGCACGCCGGCCGCCTCGAGCCGGTGCGCGTAGGCCAGGCCTTCCTCGCGCAGCGGGTCGTGGCCGGCGACGGCGATCAGGGTCGGCGGCAGGCCCGCGAGCTCCGCCGCGCGCAGCGGGGAGGGCGGCACCTCGGCGGCGCGGGGGGCCGAGGCCCCCATGCAGAGCCGGGCGATCTCGCGCAGGTCGGCGGGCGCGAGCATCGGGTAGTCGATGCCGCGGGCCTCGATCGCGGCCACGTCGCGCGCCATGTCCAGGCCCGGCACCACCAGCAGCTGGGCCGCGAGCGGCCGTGCCTGGCCGCGCAGCGCCAGCGCGGTGCAGGCGGCCAGGTTGGCGCCCGCGCTCTCGCCGGCCAGGGCGACAAGGGACGGATCGCCGCCGAGCATTTCCGCATGGTCCAGCGCCCAGCGGGTCACGGCCAGGGCATCGTCGTGCGCGGCCGGGAACGGATGCTCGGGCGCCAGCCTGTAGTCCACCGAGACCACCACGGCCTCGACGTCGCGGCAGAGCTTGCGCGCGATGTCGTCCATCAGCTCGACGCTGCCGAGCACGAAGCCGCCGCCGTGCAGGAACACCACCGTCGGCAGCACGGCCTCGGCCGAGACGGGCCGGTAGACCCGCACCGGCACGCGCAGGCCCTGGTGTTCGGCAACGCGGTCCTCGGTGGAAGCGACGACCGGCAGCGTCGTGCGCTCGCGCGCCGCCATCACCGCGCGGCGCATGCGTTCGCGCGCCTCGGCGGGCGTGCCCGAGAACGGCGGCGGTGCCTTGTTCGCGCGCATCGCCGCGACGATCGCGGCGAGCTGGGGATCGAGCGGCGCGGTCATTGCAGCCCCAGCACATAGGCCTGCGAGTCCGCCGCGCGCTGCCGCAGCCGATCGAGGTCCACATCGAGCAGGCGGCCGTCGCGCTTCACCTGCCGCCCCGCGACGAACACGCTGTCGACATTGCCCGGATGCGCCGCCAGCACCACCGCGCCTACTGCGTCGGAGACCGGCGCCAGGTTCAGATCGTCTGCGCGGATCAGCACCACGTCGGCCTGCTTGCCCGGCGTGAGCGAACCCACCTTGTGCGCGAGCCCGTTCGCCTGCGCGCCGGCCAGGGTGGCGAAGCCGAGCACGTCGCGCAGGCCCAGCGTCGCCGGGGCGTTCCTCGTCGTCGAATGGCCGCCGCCCATCCACGAGCGGTAATAGGCCAGGGCGTGGCGCATCTGCGTGAACATGTCGCCCGCGCACTTGGTCTCGGTGTCGCCGCTGAGGCTGGGCCGGATGCCCACGGCCAGCAGCCGGTCGAACGGGATGTCGCCCATGCCCTGCGCATTGAGCTCGCAGTGCACGCCGAGCGAGGCGCTGACGCCGGCGTCGGCCATCATCGAGAACTCGTCGTGGTGCGAGCAGCAGCAGTGCACGAAGGTCAGGTCGTCGCCGAGCACGCCGGCCTCGTGCATCTGCGCGATGCCGCGCGCGGCGGCGTTGCGTGCGTAGGCGCCCATGTGGATGCTCGAGCGGATGCCGAGTTCGCGCGCCAGCCGCAGGTCGCCGAGCCAGGTCTCGCGCTGCGCCATCTCGGGGCCGCGCGCGGCCATCGCGAGCGTGAGCAGCTGGTCGTCGCTCGAGAAGTAGCGCTCGCGCAGCCGCCGAATGTCCTGCGGATGGCCGCGCTCGCTGCCGAACATCCACGAGGCGCCGTCGACCAGCGGCCAGCCGTGCGCGAACACGCCGCGGATGCCGGCGTCGCGCAGCGCCGCGATCGCCGCGTCGGAATGCTCGGGGCTGTTCTGCACGTGCGACCAGTCGAGCATCGTGGTGATGCCGCTGTCGAGCGCCGCGACCGCACCCAGCAGGGTGCCGGTGTAGACGTCCTCGGGCCGGTAGGCCGCGCCCTTGGCGCCCAGCATCTCGGCGAAGTAGACCTGCGAATCGATGTCGGCGTAGCGATGCCGCACGCAGCTCTGCCAGGTGTGGCGATGGGTGTCGACGAAGCCGGGCAGCACGATCATGCGGTCGGCCTCGATCCGCTCGGCATCGGGTGCATCGATGCTGGGCGCGATCGCGACGATGCGCTCGCCCTCGATCAGCACGTCGCTACGGCGCAGCTCGCCGATGTCCGGGTCCATGCTCAGCACCCAGCCGCCCGCGATCAGCAGTTGCCTGTCGTCGTTCTTCATCGCATCACCTCCTCATCCAGCGCGAGAGTTCGGTCTCGACCTCGGCGGCGCGCGCCACGTCCGCGCCGGCCCAGGCCACATAGGCATCGGGCCGCACCAGCATCGCCTGCACGCCACGCATGGCGGGCGGCACGCGCGCCACGCGGGCCGGCACCAGGGTCACGGGCAGGCCCTTCAGGTCCAGCGATTCGAACTGGCGCGAGTTGCCTTCGAGATCGAGCAGCAAGAAGCGCCGCTCGCGCAGCAGCTCGGCGACGCGCACCGAGCGGCCGTCGCGCGTGACGAGGTCGAAGTCGGGCAGCCGCTGGCCGGCCAGCGGGTGGCGGTCGGTTTCTCCCGCGCGACCGGGGTAGGGCTGCTCGAGCCCGCACAGCTCGAGCACCAGCTGGCGCTGCACCTCGGGCAGCGGGATGATGTGCCGCGCGAGCCGGCGCTTGAGCGCCACCGCATCGGGCTCGAAGTTGAACTGCAGCACGCACTGCGCCTTCACGCTCTCGAGCAGCGCATGCATCACTGGCAGGCGCTCGGCGTCGTAGCTGTCCAGCGTGGCCTCGTCGGCCACGCCCGTGACGACGTTCGCGAGCTTCCAGCCCAGGTTGAAGGCATCCTGCAGGCAGAAGTTCATGCCGACGCCGCTGGCCGGGTAGTGGATGCGCGCCGATTCGCCGACCAGGAACACGCGCCCCTGGCGCAGGCGGGGCACGGCGCGCATCTGGTCGTCGAAGCGCGAGGCCCAGCGGAAACCCTCGATGCCGTAGTCGCTGCCGAGCACGTCGCGCAGGCACTGCTTCGCCTCCTCGAGCGTCACCGGCTCGTCCTTGGCGGCATGGCGCCGGTCGCGGTGCACGATGTTGAAGCGCGTGATGCCTTCGCCGAAGGCATAGCCGCGCACCCAGCCCATCTCGTTGTCGGCGCCGGTTCGCCCGCCGGGCCAGGGCGCGCGGAGCTCGGCGTCGATCACGATGCCGCGGAAGGTGCCCGAGTGGCCCTCGAAGGGCAGGCCGCACTGGGTTCGCACGGTGCTGCGGCCGCCGTCTGCGCCCACCAGGTAGCTGGCGCGCAGCGTCGATGTCGCGCCCGACGGGTCGGCCACCTCGATCTCCACGCCCTCCGTGTCCTGCCGCACCGTGCGCAGCTCGGCACTGCGGCGAAGCTCGGCGCCGCTGTCGGCCGCCCAGTCCCAGAGGATCTCCTCGGTCATGTTCTGCGGCAGCCCGAGCGTGAAGCCGAAGCGGGTGTCGAGGTGCTCCCACTCGATCGACTGGAAGCCGGCCCAGATGTGGCTCGAACGGAAGGGGTAGTCGAGGATCTGCCTCGTCCGCTCGATGAAGCGATCGGCGATGCCGCGTGCATCGAACAGCTCGAGCACGGGCGGCAGCAGCGTGCCCGCGCGCGACTGCACGCCCTCGACGCGCCGCTCCAGCACCAGCGTGCGCGCGCCCGAACCCGCCAACTCGGCCGCCACGGTCAGGCCCGAAGGGCCGCCACCGACGACGATCACATCCCACTGCATTGAATCTCCGGTCACTCGATCTCCTTGGAAGAAAACTTTTTAGAAGGCGTGCGTCATGCCGACTTCGAACGCCGACTGGCGGCGGCCGCCCGCGACGGCCTGGCTGCGCAGCACCGCCTTCTGCCCGGGCCCCGCCTTCTGCAGCACGCCGAGCAGGTAGAGGCTCGTGCGCTTGGACAGCGCGTAGTCGATGTGGCCATGGACCTGATCCCAGCGGTAGCTCGCGAGCTTCGTGAGCGAATAGCCGCCGCCGATGCGCAGCTGGTTCGTGAGGTACTTGTAGGCGCCGAGGTCGAGGGTTCGCGCGGTCTCCGTCTGCTGCAGCCCGGCCGCCGACAGGCGCGTATGGCTGTAGTTGCCCATCCAGCGCCAGCCGTCGCTGGTGTAGGCCAGCCCGACCGTGGCCGTGTCCTGCGTCTGCGACAGGGTCGTGCCCGGGGCCTTGGCGAAGTCGACGCCGTAGAGACTGGGCACGCCGAGCCGGGTCGCGGGGGCGTACGGGATGCCCTTGACCGACTCCCAGATCGCGAGCGCCTGCAGCGGCCCGCTGGCATAGCTGAGTTCCGCGCCGACGGCGCGCCCGACGTTGGTGGTCGAGTCCGCTTCCGCGAAGCCGTACATGGCGCCGAACTGGAAGCCGCCGAACACCGGCGACTTGTACTTGACGAGGTTGCTCAGCGAGTTGCCGACCGTGCGGTCCAGGTTGCCGGGATGCGTGGCGAGCAGCGAGGTGTAGCGCTCCGAGGTGAAGGGCGTCGCGTCGGCGAGCAGGTCGTACATCGCGCCCAGCGTGAGCGTGCCCCAGGTGCCCGAAGTCAGGCCCATGTAGCTCTCGAGCGGCGCGAGCGTTCCGCTGTCGACGAAGACCGAGTTGCTCCAGCGGAAGATGGCCCGCAGGTCGCCGCCCAGCGACTCGCTGCCGGTCAGCGCGAGGAAGGGCGCGGCATGCGTCGAGGTCATCTGCAGCTGGCTGCGGCCGCCCGAGTCGCGGGTGTAGAGCACGCCGCTGCCGAGCAGGCCCGACAGCTTGAGTTCCGATTGCGCCTGCGCGCCCTGCGCCAGCGAGAGTCCCGACAGGGCGAGCAGCAGGGCCTGGGTGTTGCGTTGGATCATGAGGGTGTGGCTCCCGGAAGGCTGCTGCGGGATCACGACGACATCCGCCGCTCGAGGGCCACGCCCGAGGTCTCGCGCCGCGCGAGCCGGCCGCCGAGCAGCAGCGCCGCGCCGACCGCGACGCAGCCCGACAGCGCGAACACCGTGGCCATCGCCGAGGGCAGGGCCAGCGCCTGGCCGTCGTAGAGATGGCGGGCCACCAGCGCGATCAGCGTGGGCGAGCCCGACTGGGCGATCAGCCCGTTGAGCACCAGCACGATCGCCATCACCATGCCGATGCCGCCGGCCGGCACGGTGCGCGCCACGAAGGTCGAGGCGACCGCCATGAAGCTCCATGAGCACAGCACCACCAGCGCGTCGAGCAGCCAGAAGGCCGTGAGATCGCCGGTCAGGCACATCGACACGCTGAACAGCGTGGTGGCCGCGGCCACTACCGCGCCGATGCGTGCGACCGCCGCGAGTCCGGTGGCGCGGTCGAGCGCCACGCCGACCAGCCACAGCCCGAGCGGGCCCATCGTCAGCAGCAGGCCGCCCTGCATCAGGCCGATGTCGCGCAGCTCCAGGCCCCAGCGGCGCGCGATCATGGTGGGTATCCAGGCCGCCATGCCGAAGCCGATCATCGAGCTGCCGACCGCGAAGGCGAACAGCGGCACGAACAGCCGTCGCTGGCCAGCCAGCCAGTGCAGCACGGTGCGCAGGCTCTCCTGCGGACGGGCGGCCGCATCGCGCTGCGAGCGCGGATCCTTGAAGCAGAAGATCAGCAGGCTCAGCGGCAGGCCGGCCACGCCGATCATGAACAGCGTCAGCTGCCAGGCCGAGACCTCGCCGACGAAGGGCAGCGCATGGATCCCCGAGGCCTGCACCAGGTGCAGCAGCGGCCCGCCGAGCACCAGCGACAGCCCGGTGCCCAGCATCATCGACATGGTGTAGACCGAGAGCGCGCGGGCGCGGCGCCGCTCGTCCACGCCGTCGCGGATCAGCGAATAGGAAGAGGGAGGCGTCAGCGCCTCGGCCGCACCGACGACGGCGCGCGCGATCACCAGCGCGATGAAGGCGGTGGCCGCCGCGTTGGCCGCCACCGCCGCCGACCAGACCAGCACGCCGGTGGCGATCACGAGGCGGCGGTCGAAGCGGTCGGCCAGCCAGCCGGCCGGCAGGCCGACCAGGATGTTGGCGACCGCGAAGGCGGTGCCGATCAGGAAGCTGATCTGGATATCGCTGACGCCGAAGTCGCGCTGGATCGGACCGACCATCAGAACCAGGATGTTCTTGTCGATCTGGGCCAGCATGTTCAGCAGGGTCAGGCAGGCCACCAGGGCCCACTGCGCGCGTGCGCGCTTGCGTTGGTCTTGCATCTTGTCTCCGGTTGCTTGTTCTGCGAGCTCGCGATGGCTCGTTGGAGGCGGATG
The DNA here is from genome assembly GCF_059418265.1 of Variovorax sp. GW821-FHT09B05. NCBI lineage: Bacteria > Pseudomonadati > Pseudomonadota > Betaproteobacteria > Burkholderiales > Comamonadaceae > Variovorax > Variovorax sp. GW821-FHT09B05. The sequence goes on along the minus strand of NZ_JBWKPN010000007.1, from coordinate 297,544 downwards.
ATCCGGGCCGGCGATGCATATGCAAAATTCATTCTTTAAATTCGATGCATTTGCCGCGCAAATTCCTGGAAGATCCCGCGCGAATCAAGGAGACGACCCATGCGCTTCAACAAACTCGACCTCAACCTGCTGGTGGTGCTCGATGCGGTGCTGACCACGCGCAGCGTGAGCCGCGCCGCCGAGCGGCTGTACCTGAGCCAGCCGGCGACCAGCCTGTCGCTGAGCCGGCTGCGCGAATACTTCGAGGACGAACTGCTGGTGCCGGTAGGCAAGACGCAGGTGCCGACCGCGCTCGCCAACGAGCTGATGAAGCCGGTGCGCGACGTGCTGCTGCAGCTGCAGACCATCACGCGCGCGCGGCCCGGCTTCGACCCGGCCACCTCGACCCGGCGCTTCACCATCGAGTCCTCGGACTACGTGATCAGCGTGCTGCTGTCCGAGGTGGTGCGGCGCGCGGCCACGCTCGCGCCGCTGATGCAGTTCGACCTGCGCGCGATGAGCCCGCAGATGCGCGAGCACCTCGACAGCGGCGAGATCGAGCTGCTGATCTCGCCCGACTTCGCGATCGTGCCCGGGCATCCGTCCGAGCCGCTGTTCGAGGACACCTTCTCGTGCCTGCTGTGCCTCGACCAGCCGGTCAAGGGCAAGCGGCTCGGCGCCGAGCAGTACTTCGAGTCCGCCCACGTCGGCATCGAATGGGCCGGCGGCCGGCGCGTGACCTTCGACGCGCGGCTCATCTCCACCGGCCGGCGCACGCGCCGCCAGGACGTGATCGCCCCCAACTTCACGCTGGTGCCGGAGCTGCTGCTGGGCACCGCGCGCATCGCCACCTTGCCGACGCGGCTCGCGCACCAGATGGCGCGGCGCTTTCCGCTGCAGTTGCAGCCCTGTCCCATCGAGATCCCGGGCTTCACCGAGAAGCTGCAATGGCACAAGCACCAGGACCGCGATCCGGCGATCGTCTGGCTGCGCTCGCTGCTGCGCGAGACCGCGCAGGGGCTGCCCGAATTGAAGAGCCTGAAGGCCGCGCGTTCAGCGGCGCCGCGGCGACGCGCCTGAACTCAGTGCACCACTTCGGCCGGCGGAAGCAGCCGGTCGATGCGCTCGCGCAATGACTCGGCGCGCTCGGTGCCGGCGGTCTTCTCGACCTCGGTCAGCATCAGCGCGGCGATGGTCAGCATGGCCTCGCGGTCGCGCGCCTCGCGCAGCGCGTCGCGCATCTGCAGCGCGAAGCGCGGATCGCGGCGCACGAACATGCGCTCGCAGATGTCGAACAGGAACATGCGCGTGGTGGCCAGCGAGCGCTTGCCGTCGAAGGTGTCGGCGGCGGTCGAGACGTGGATGGGTTCGACGGCCGGCGCGGGCTGCGGTGCGGGCGTTGCCTCGGCCGCGGCTTCGGCGGTCTTCGGATCGTGCAGGTAGCCGCGCTCCACCAGCGTCATCAGCGCCTGCTCGGCTTCGCCGCGGCTCGCGAACAGCGGGCTGAAGTCGGTCAGCGAACGGCGGCCGTCGGCCATCAGCAGCAACGCCCGTTCGCGCTGGCTCAGGGTGCGCTGTCCGCCCTGGAGTTCGTCGCGCGCCTTGTCGGTCTTGGTGGGAAACATGCGGTGCCGCCGGGTCCGGGAATGGAGCCCGAGCTTCACGGATGAGCGTGACACCCTCATGAAGCGCAGAACACCAAAGACCTCAGTGGCGGCGCACGCTGCAGGCGCGCGCCGTTCACTGCCAGCGACATGCGCGGCGGTGGCGTTAGCCGCCCGCGCTTTCCTTGCGGATCAGCCAGCGGCCATCGACGCGCTGCAGCTCGAGCGTCTTGCGGCCGCTCTCCTTGATCTTGTCGGCGGCGTAGCTCTGCTTGAACTTCGCGGTGGCCGTGTTGCCGTTGATGCTGACCACCAGGTTGTCGACCTTCACGCTGATGCTCGACTTGTTGCCGATGCGCTTGCGGCGTTCCTCTTCCCAGGCCTTGTGGCTGCTGCCCTTGGCGGGCTGGAAGTCGCTCGCGTAGCTGGCGAGGTACTTGTCGACGTCCTTCGAGGCCCAGGCGGCGGCCCAGGCGCGCACGGCGGCCTCGACCTCGGCCGGCGCGGCGGCGGCTGCGGCGGGCGCAGGCGCGGGGGCCGCGGCGGGAGCCGGTGCGGCCGCGGCCGGTGCTGCTGCCGCAGGGGCCGCAGCGGGGGCCGGCGCCGCTGCCGGTGCGGGTGCCTTCGCGGGTGCATCGGCCGCCACGGCCGGTGCGACTGCACAGAGGCCGGCCAGGGCGGCCGCCGCGAGCACGGCACCTGCGGAGAGACGGGGAAGGAATCGATTCATGCGCATGTCCTGGTTGTGTTGATGTCGGAACCGGTCGCCGAGGGCGGATTTCGATTCTGGCAGTGAAACCCGGCCCGCATGTGTCGGATCGTCGCGGCTGTACGGCCGCCGCAACGCCGGGCCCCCGCGCACTCACCGGTTCCGGTGGTCAGGCGGCGCGCGCGGGCCGCGGCGCGACCGTGCCCGCATCGAGCGTACGGTTGCGCATGCGCAGCGACAGCACCGCCGCCACGCACAGCACGCACAGCACCGCGCTCAAGGTCACGCCCAATCCGCGCGCATCGGACAGCAGGCCGAACAGCGGCGACACCAGGCCGCCCACCGAGAGCGCGAGTCCCAGCGTGATGCCGCTGGCCGTGGCCGGGTTGCGCGGCAGGTAGTCCTGCGCCAGCGTCACCTGCGCCGCGAAGGGCAGGAACATGCACAGGCCCAGCAGCGCCGTGCAGGCCAGCGCCCAGGCGGGCGATGACGCGAGCACCAGCCCGGCCATGGCCGGCACCGCGAGCAGGTAGCCCGCGCGGATCGTGCCCATGCGCCCGATGCGGTCGCCGAGCCAGCCGCCCAGCAGGGTGCCCACGGCACCGGCGGCGGTGAAGCCGGTCAGCGCCACCGCGCCCTGGAAGGCCGAGCCGTGCAGGTCGCGCGTGATGCGCAGCGAGAGCATCGACAGCACCGTCACGTAGGGGATTGACCAGCCGACGATGGTGGCCACCAGCAGCGCGAAGGCGCGCCAGTCGTTCGGCGCTCGCTGCGCCGCGGCCTGCGCGCGCCGGGCCGCGCCGGCCCGTGCCGCGTTCGCCGCGCCCTGGCCGCGATTGGCCAGCAGCCACACGGCGCCCATCGCCAGCGCGGGCAGCCCGAGCAGGTAGCTGCGCGACAGCGCGCCGCCGCCGACCACCGTGGTGGCGAGCACCGGCGCGAACGAGGCGCCGATGGTGCCGCCGACCGAGAACACGCTCATCGCCTTCTGCGAGGCGCCGCCGGCAGCGCGCGCCGCCACTGTGGCGCTCGGGTGGTAGGCCGCGATGCCGAGGCCGCACAGCACGGTCGCGAGCCAGGTCCAGAGGTAGTTCGAGCCCAGGCCCGCCAGCACCAGCCCCAGCGCCGCGACCAGGAAGCCCACCGGCACCAGCCAGGGCCGCGGATGGCGGTCGGCATAGAGGCCGAACAGCGGCTGCACCACGCTCGACAGCCCGGTGGCCGCGAGCATCAGCCCGCTCACGGCCGTGTAGCTGTAGCCGCGCTCCAGCACCATCAGCGGCAGCAGCGCGGGCACCAGGCCCTGGTAGAGATCGTTGACGGCGTGGGTGCCGGTGAGAAGCCCGAGGCGGCCCTTGTTCATCGGCGGCCTCCCGGCATGGCCGGCGGCGGATTGCAGTGCATGCGATAGCCCTTTCTGTGAAACCTCGTGTCGAGGCCGGGCCATGCTAGGAAGCCGTGCGAAGATGATCTCGCTACGAAAGAACAAGGATCGTCGAGAAATGGACAAGCTGCAGCCGCCCGTCGAATTCGACCTGCGCCCCGAGCATGGCGAATCGACGCCGCGCGCCGTCGCGGTGCTGGCGACCGATGCCGAGGGCCATGCCGTCATTCCGCTGCACAGCCATCGGCGCGGCCAGCTGATCCATGCGATCTCGGGCGTGATGATCGTGAGCGCCGAGGCCGGCAGCTGGGTGGTGCCGCCGGGGCGCGGCGCCTGGCTCCCGCCCGGCATGGTGCACGGCATCCGCATGGCGGGCGACGTGCGCATGCGCACCGTCTTCGTCGAGCCCGGCACCCGCGCCGGCCTCGGCGCCGACTGCCGCGTGATCCCGGTCGATGCGCTGCTGCGCGAGCTCATCGTGGCCGCGATCGCGCTGCCGCTGGACTATGCGCACGGCGGGCGCGACGAACGCGTGATGGAGCTGATCCTCGACGAGATCGAGCGTGCCCCCGCGCTCTCGCTGCACGTGCCGATGCCGCGCCATGCGCGCCTGGCGGCGCTGTGCGAGGAACTGGTGCGCGATCCCGCGCTGCCGGCCTCGCTCGAGGCCTGGGCGAAGCGGCTGCACGTGAACGCGCGCACGCTGGCGCGCCTGTTCCAGCGCGAGACCGGCATGAACTTCGGCGCCTGGTGCCGGCAGGCGCGGCTGCTGCTGAGCCTGCCGCGGCTGGCGGCCGGCGCCTCGATCCTCGAGGTGGCGCTGGCGCACGGCTACGACAGCCCGAGCGCCTATGCGGCGATGTTCCGCCGCACGCTGGGCATGCCGCCGAGCCAGTACCTGCAGCAGCAGGGGTAGGGCCGGCCCGCCCCGCTACTTGAAGCCCAGCACGTGCGGCAGCCAGGTGCTGAGCGCGGGCACGAAGGTCAGGATCACCAGCACCGCGCCGTGGGCCCAGAGGAAGGGCACCAGCTCGCGCACCAGCGCCGACATCGGCACCTTCGACACGTTGCAGGTCACGAACAGCAGCCCGCCCACGGGCGGCGTGATCATGCCCAGCGTGAGGTTGAAGATCACGATCATCGCGAAGTGCACCGGATCGACGCCGAGCTTGATCGCCACCGGCGCGAGGATCGGCGCCAGCACCATCACGCCCGGCAGCGGCTCGATGAAGATGCCGAACAGCAGCAGGAACACGTTGACGATGATCAGGAACATCCACGGCGAAAGGTTCATGCCGATCAGCCATTCGGCCATCTGCTGCGGGATGCCCTCGATGGTCAGCACCCAGGCGAAGGAGGCCGACAGGCCGATGATGATCAGCACCGAGGCCGACAGCAGCGCCGAGCGCGAGAGGATGTCGGGCAGCATCTTCCACTCGAGCGTGCGGTAGACGAACTTGCCGCACACCAGTGCGTAGAACACCGCCACCACCGAGGCCTCGGTGGGCGTGAACCAGCCCGCGCGCATGCCGCCGAGGATCACCACCGGCAGCAGGATCGCGGGGATCGCCTTCCAGGTCGTGACGAGGATCTCGCGCAGCGGCGGGGTCTGGCCGTCGCCCTTGTAGTTGCGCTTCTTCGAGACGTGGTAGTTGACCAGGCACATCGCGACCGCGATCAGGATGCCCGGCAGGATGCCGGCCGCGAACAGCGTGCCGACCGACACGCTCGCGTCCTGCAGCGCATAGATGATCATGATGATCGAGGGCGGAATGATCGGCCCCACGATCGCGGTCGAGGCCGTGAGCGCCGCCGCGTAGGAGCGGTCGTAGCCGGCTTTGTCCATCATCTTGATCAGCATCGAGCCCGGGCCCGCCGCGTCGGCCAGCGCCGAGCCCGAGATGCCCGAGAAGAAGGTCAGCGAGACCACGTTGGTGTAGCCCAGGCCGCCGCGGCGGTGGCCCACGAACTGGCCCGCGAAGCGCAGCAGCACCTCGGTCAGCGAGCCGCCGCTCATGAGCTCGGCCGCGAGGATGAAAAAGGGCACCGCCATCAGCGGGAAGCTGTCGATGCCGGTGAAGGTTTCCTTCAGCAGCACCATCAGCGGATAGCTCTCGGCGAGGATCAGCGTGGTGGCGGTGGACAGCCCGAGCGCGAAGGCCACGGGCACGCCGATCGCTAGGAACACGCAGGCGGAGACGATCAGAACGACGCTGGCATCCATGGTCGTTCTCCTTACAGCGACGCCGAGGCGTTGGCGTCGAAGTGCGCGTCGGACGCGAACTCGCGGTTCATCACGTAGCCGCGCACCACCAGCAGCCAGTGCACGATCAGCAGCACGCCGCCGATCAGCATCGCGCTGTAGATGTAGGCGAAGGGGATCTGCGTCACCGCGGTGAGCTGGAACATGGTGCGTTCCATGTAGAGCCAGCCGTACCAGACCATGAAGCCGAAGAAGGCGAACAGCAGCGAGGCGACCACGATGCGCAGCGCGATCGCGGCCTGGCGCGGCAGCGCGTCCTGCAGGTTCTCGACCGCGATGTGCCCGCCGTAGCGCAGCACCGGGCCGGCGCCGATGAAGGTCAGCCAGATCATCATGTGGCGCGACACCTCCTCGGCCCACTCGATCGACTGGCTGGTGGTGTAGCGCAGCACGACGTTGGTGAAGATGATGACCGACATCGCGGCCAGCAGGAGGATCAGCGCCCAGCGGTTGGCGGCGAGGAAATAGCGCTCGAAGGCTTGCACGTGTGTTGTTCTCGGTTCTGTCTCAAAACGAAGCGCCCGGCGGGGCCGGGCGCGTTCCTCGAACGTCGGGGGCGCCGCGCGGCGCCGCCTCTCTTATTGGACGTCCGTGATCTTCTTGATGTTGTCCGCGCCGAATTCCTTGGCGTAGCTCGCGTAGGCGGGCTTGAGCGCCTCGCGGAAGGCCGCGCCGTCGACCGTGCGCGTGACCTTCATGCCGTCCTTCTCGAGCTGGGCGATGCCGTTGTTCTCGTCGTCGTTGACCTTCTTGCGCTGGGCGATGGCGGCCTTCTTCGCGGCCTCGACGAACACCTTCTTGTCGCCGTCCGAGAGCTTGTTCCAGACCTTGGGCGACAGCAGCAGCAGGGCGGGCGAGTAGACGTGGCCGGTCAGCGACAGGTGCTTCTGCACCTGCGAGAACTTCGAGGCCAGGATCACGGGGATCGGGTTCTCCTGGCCGTCGACCGTGCCCTGCTGCAGCGCGCCGAACAGCTCGGGGAAGGCCATCGGCGTGGGCAGGATGCCGAAGGTGCGGTAGCCGTCCATGTGCACCTTGTTCTCCATCGTGCGCATCTTCAGGCCGGCCGCGTCGGCGGGCTTGACGATGTCGCGCTTGCTGTTCGTCATGTGGCGGAAGCCGTTCTCGGTCCAGGCCAGCGCGACGATGCCCTTGCTCGGGAACTTGGTCAGGATGTCCTGGCCGATCGGGCCGTCCATGACCTTGCGCGCATGGGCGTAGTCGCGGAACAGGAACGGGATGTCGACGATCTTGACCTCGGGCACGAAGTTGCCGACCGGGCCGGTCGAGGTGTTCACCAGGTCCTGCGTGCCGAGCTGGATCGCCTCGATCTGCTCGCGTTCGCCGCCCAGCGCCGAGTTGGCGAAGTGCTGGCACTTGAAGCGGCCTTGCGTGCCCTTCTCGACCTCGTCGCAGAACACGGTCGAGCCGACGCCGTAGTGCGACTCCTTCGAGGTCGCGTAGCCGATCTTCAGGACGGTGGGTTGCTGCGCGAGGGCGCTGGTGCCCAGGGCGAGCGAAAGGCAGGCGGCGGCGATGTGGCCGAGTTTCATGGTGTCTCCGGGGGGATTGGTCAGGATTGCGTCAGGCGCCCCGGACTATGCCGCAACCGGAAGCCCTACAGCGTCGGGATTTTCACGGACGTACTCGCGGATCACCGCGTCGAAGCTGTCGTCCGACCCCAGGCCGAGCGCGCGGGCGCGCGGCGTGTCGAAGCGGCCGGGCCACGACTTCACGATGCGCCGGATCGTCGGCTCGGGCGTGCGGTCGAGCAGCGCGGTCGCGGCCGGCCCGGCCACGCGCTCGAGGGCCGCGGCCATCTCGCCGACGGTCGTGGACAGCGAAGGCAGGTTCACGGCGGTGCGCGGACCCCATTCGGCCTCGCTCGCCTCGGCAGCGCGGATCAGCCCCTCGATGGTGCGCGCCGGGGAGGCGACGGCCACCGGCGTCTCGTCGGGCACCGGGCAGGCCGCGCGCAGCCCGGCCAGGGGCTCGCGGATCATGCCGCTGAAGAAGCCCGAGGCCGCGCCGTTGGGCTTGCCCGGACGCACGCTCACCGTCATCAGGCGCACGCTGCGCCCGCGGATGAAGCCCTTGCGCGTGAAGTCGGCCACCAGCTGTTCGCCGATGAACTTCTGGATCCCGTAGCTGGTCTGCGGCGTGGGCAGCGTGTGGTCGTCGATCACCGGCGGCAGCGGCTGCTCGGGCGAGTCGCCGAACACCGCGAGCGAGCTCGAGAACACCAGCACCGGCCGGGTGCCGAGCGCGCGCAGGCGTTCGAGCAGGGCGTGGGTGGCGGCGAAGTTGCTGCGCATGCCGAGGTCGAAGTCGGCCTCGCACTCGCCGCTGACCGCGGCCGCGAGGTGGAACACGGCCTCGGCCTCGCGCCAGGGCGTGGCGTCGGCATCGGCGCCCAACTGGTCGTTGAGGTCGCCAGTCACGAAGGCGACACGCGGGTCGGCCGCGAGGTCGGCCGGCGGCGGCGCTCGGTCGACCAGGGTGATCCTGGCGATGGGGGCGGGGGCCGCGCCCGCGAGCGAAAGGCGGCCCTGCGCGAGCAGCGTGCGGGCGAGGCGGGCGCCCAGAAAGCCGGCGCCGCCGGTGATGACGATCTGCATGTCGGTCCTTGTCTCCTGTCGAGGGCCCGAGGATAAGCGCGGCCGGCGCGCGACACTCGGGCCTTCGCCAGTCCGTCGAGCCGAACGATGAACCTCCGATTCGTGGAAGCCTTCCACTGGGCCGTGGCCCTCAAGAGCGTGACGCGCGCCGCCGAGAAGCTGCACCTCACGCAGTCCGCGCTGTCCAGCCGCATCGCCGCGCTGGAGCGCGAGCTCGGCACCTTGCTGCTCGACCGCCGCGACAAGCAGTTCCGCCTCACGGTGGCGGGCCAGCGCTTCCATGCCTTCGCGCAGAAGCTGCTCGAGATGCAGATGCACATCAAGGCCGAGATGGGCTCGGGCGCGGTGCGCGAGACGGTGCTGCGCGTGGGCGCGATCGAGTCGGTGGTGCACAGCTGGCTCACCGGCTGGCTCAAGCACATGCAGGCCACCTACCCGGACTTCGAGCTCGAGCTCACGGTCGAAACCACGCCGGTGCTGGTCGACCAATTGCAGCGCGGCAAGCAGGACCTGGTGTTCGCCGCGCTGCCCGCGGTGGGCGACGGCGTGCGCACGCGCGCGGTGCCGCCGATGGCCATGTGCTTCGTCGGCCACCGCGAGCTGCACCTGCGGCGGCGCTACCGCATCGCCGACCTGCTGTCGCTCGACCTGCTGACCTTCCAGCGCGGCTCGCAGCCGCACGTGGCGCTGCTCGAGTTCTTCCGCGAGGCCGGCGGCGCGGCGCCGCGCGTGCATGCGATCTCGTCGATCTCGGCGATGGCGCAACTGGTGGAGGCGGGCTTCGGCGTGGCCACCTTGCCGCGCGCGGTGGTCGATGGCCTCGCGCGACGGCTGCCGCTGCGCGTGCTGCCGAGCGAAGGCACGTTGGAGCCGTTGCCGATCTATGCGAGCTATCGCGACGATCCTTCCTCCTTGCTGCTCGAAGCAGCGGTGAGCTCTGCCGTGGTGCACGGATCGCACCGCGCTGGCTCATCGAAAAAATCGATGAGCTGAGCAAGAAACTTTGCGTTGGCGTTCGGACGCGCGGATTCCCACAATCCGCCCACCACAACGAAGAGACAAGCAGCCGCTCGCCAACGCCATGCCAGCCAACGACGAATCGACCTCCCTGCCCACCGGCGCGAGCAGCGCACGCGAAGTGCGGCAAGCCGCCCGCGCCGGCCGCCTGGGCGGCCACACCAGCGGCCTCGCCAGCGCCCACGTGCAGGGCAACCTCGTGATCCTGCCGCAGGCGTACGCGGGCGACTTCCTGCGCTTCTGCCAGGCCAATCCCAAGCCCTGTCCGCTGCTCGGCGTGACCGAGGTCGGCGATCCTTCGCTCCCCGCGCTCGGCGAGGACATCGACCTGCGCAGAGACCTGCCGCGCTACCGCGTCTGGCGCGAGGGCGAACTGGTCGACGAGCCCACCGACGTGCGCGCGCTGTGGCGGGACGACATGGTCGGCTTCGTCATCGGCTGCTCGTTCACCTTCGAGCATGCGCTGCTGGCCGAGGGCATCGCGCTGCGGCACGTGGCGCAGGGCCGCAACGTCGCGATGTACCGCACCGGGCTGCAGACGGTGCCGGCCGGTCCGTTCAGCGGGCCCCTGGTGGTGTCGATGCGCCCGCTGCGCGCGGCCGATGCGATCCGCGCGGTGCAGATCACCTCGCGCTTTCCGGCCGTGCACGGCGCGCCGGTGCACCTCGGCGATCCCGCGCTGATCGGCATCCGCGACCTCGGCCGCCCCGAGTACGGCGATGCCGTCGAGGTGATGCCCGACGAGCTGCCGGTGTTCTGGGCCTGCGGCGTGACGCCCCAGGCCGCGCTCGCGGCCGCGCGGCTGCCGCTGGCGATCACGCATGCGCCGGGCGCGATGCTGGTCACCGACCTGCCGCATCACCGGCTCGCCGCGCTGTAGCGCGCCGCCCCTGGTTCCGATCGCCGCCGGTTCCCTGGGCAGGGACCGCGCGGCGCCGTTCCCGCCCCGACCCACCCTGGAGAAGACACACCATGAAAAACAGCACCCTCGAGGCCACCGCGCCGACGCCCGTCGACGGCATGGAGGACGCCGGCGACGCCAACTGGCTGCGCACCCTGAACCCGAACGAGAAGCGCACGCTCGCGGCCTCGTTCAGCGGCTACGCGGTCGATGCCTTCGACTACTACACGCTGCCGCTGGTCACGCCGATCCTGCTGTCGCTGTGGGGCATGAGCAAGACCGAGGTCGGCCTGATCGGCACCGCCACCCTGGTGGCCTCGGCGCTCGGCGGCTGGGCCGCGGGCATCCTGGCCGACCGCTATGGCCGGGTGCGCATCCTGCAGCTCACGATCCTGGTGTTCGCGATCTTCACCTTCGCCTGCGGCCTGGCCCAGACGCCCGGGCAGCTGCTGGTGGCGCGCACGCTGCAGGGCCTGGGCTTCGGCGGCGAATGGGCCGTGGGCTCGGTGCTGATCGCCGAGATGATCCGGCCGGCCTACCGCGGCAAGGCGGTCGGGCTGGTGCAGAGCAGCTGGGCCGTGGGCTGGGGCGCGGCGGTGCTGGTGTCGATGGCGCTGTTCTCGTTCCTGCCGCCCGAGGTCTCGTGGCGCGTGATGTTCCTGCTGGGCCTGCTGCCGGCGCTGCTGATCGTCTTCATCCGGCGCTCGATCAGCGACCCCGAGATCTACGTGCAGACCCGCGCCGCCGTGGCGCGCGGCGAGCGCAGCGGCAACTTCCTCGCGATCTTCAAACCTGGCGTGCTCGGCACCACGGTGCTCGCGAGCCTGCTGTTCACCGGCATGCAGGGCGGCTACTACGCCATCGGCGTGTGGCTGCCGACCTTCCTGAAGAACGAGCGCCACCTGACGGTGCTGAGCTCGGGCGGCTACCAGTTCATGTTCATCGTCGGCGCCTTCGTCGGCTACCTCTGCGGCGCCTACCTGTCGGACCGCCTGGGCCGCCGCCGCGCCTTCATTCTGTTCGCCATCGGCGCCGGCCTGCTGGTCTATGCCTACACGCTGCTGCCGATCACGGACGGCCTGATGCTGCTGCTGGGCTTTCCGCTCGGCTTCTTCATGTCGGGCATCTTCAGCGGCGCGGGCGCCTTCCTGGCCGAGCTGTTCCCCAACGAGCTGCGCGGCTCCGGGCAAGGCTTTTGCTACAACTTCGGGCGCGGCATCGGCGCCACCTTCCCGGCGCTGGTCGGCGTGCTGAGCGACCGCATGCACCTGCCGCTGGGCACCGCCATCGGGGTCTGCGCGGCGGTGGCCTATGCGATGGTCGTGGTGGTGGCGCTGTGCCTGCCCGAAACCCGTGGCCGCGACCTGCGCCAGAACTGATCCGATTCCGCTTTTTTCCTCGCGAACACCTATCCTTGTTCCCCATGACCACGCAAACCCTTCTCCCGTCCCGCTGGCAGTTCTGGATCGACCGCGGCGGCACCTTCACCGACCTCGTGGGCCGCGATCCCGAAGGCGGCCTGCACACGCTAAAGCTGCTGTCGGAGAACCCCGAGCAGTACCGCGACGCGGCCGTCGAGGGCATCCGCCGGCTGCTGAGGCTGGCGCCCGGCGAGGCCGTGACGCCCGAGCGCGTGGAGTGCGTGAAGATGGGCACCACGGTGGCCACCAACGCGCTGCTCGAGCGCAAGGGCGAGCCCACGGTGCTGGTCACGACGAAGGGCTTCCGCGATGCGCTGCGCATCGCCACCCAGGCGCGCCCGCGGCTGTTCGATCGCCGCATCGTGCTGCCCGAGCTGCTGTACCGGCGCGTGATCGAGGCCGACGAGCGCATCGACGCGCAGGGCGGCACGGTGCAGGCGCTCGACGAGGCGCCGCTGCGCGCGCAGTTGCAATCGGCTTTCGACGAGGGCCTGCGCGCCTGCGCCATCGTCTTCATGCATGGCTGGCGCCACACGGCGCACGAGCTCGCGGCCGAAGGCATCGCGCGCGCCATCGGCTTCACGCAGGTGTCGGTGTCGCACAAGACCAGCCCGCTGATGAAGCTGGTGCCGCGCGGCGACACGACGGTGGTCGACGCCTACCTGAGCCCGATCCTGCGCCGCTATGTCGAGCAGGTGTCGCAGCAGATGCCGGGCGTGCCGCTGTTCTTCATGCAGAGCTCGGGCGGGCTCACGCAGGCGAACCGCTTCCAGGGCAAGGACGCGATCCTCTCGGGCCCGGCCGGCGGCATCGTCGGCATGGTGCGCACCGCGCTCGACGCCGGCCATGCGCGCGTGATCGGCTTCGACATGGGCGGCACTTCCACCGACGTGTCGCACTACGCGGGCGAGTTCGAGCGCTCGTTCGAGACCCAGGTGGCCGGCGTGCGCATGCGCGCGCCGATGATGAGCATCCACACGGTGGCGGCCGGCGGCGGCTCGATCGTCTCCTTCGACGGCGCGCGGCTGCGCGTCGGGCCCGAGTCGGCCGGCGCCAATCCCGGCCCCGCGAGCTACCGCCGCGGCGGCCCGCTGACCACCACCGACGCCAACGTGCTGCTCGGCAAGATCCAGCCCGTGCACTTCCCGCAGGTGTTCGGCCCGGGCGCCGACCAGCCGCTGGACCGCGACGCGGCCGAGCGCGGCTTCGCCGCGATGGCGCAACGCATGACCGAGGCCACGGGCCGCGCGGTCGGCGCCGAGGAGGTCGCGAGCGGTGCGCTGCGCATCGCGGTGGCGAGCATGGCCAATGCGATCAAGCGGATCTCGGTGGCGCGTGGCTACGACGTCACGCAATACACGCTGCAGTGCTTCGGCGGCGCGGGCGGCCAGCATGCCTGCCTGGTGGCCGATGCGCTGGGTATGCGCAGCGTCTACCTGCATCCGCTGGCGGGCGTGCTCTCGGCCTTCGGCATGGGGCTGGCCGACCAGCTGGCGCTGCGCGAGCGCGCGCTCGAGCGTCGGCTCGATGCGGCGGGCCTGGCCGAGGCGCGCGAGGCGGCCATCGGACTGGCCGGGCAGGCGGTGGAGGAACTGCGCGGACAGGGCGTGGCGGAGGCCGCGATCAGCGTGCTGCACCGCGTGCAACTGCGCTACGAGGGCACCGACACGGCACTGCCCTGCGCGCTGCCGATGGACACGCCGGCCGCCGAAGCCATCGCCGCGATGCGCGACGAGTTCGAGCAGGCCTACCGCCGGCGCTTCGCGTTCCTGATGAGCGAGCGCGCGCTGGTGATCGAGGCGGTGGCGGTCGAGGCGGTGGGCGCGGGCGAGCGCACGCGCGCCGCGGCGGCGACCGGCACGGCCGCATCGCATGTGCCCGAGTCGCTCGCGGCCGTGCGCATGTACTGCGAGGCCGACGAAGCCGCCGCGGGCTGGCGCGATGCCGCGCTGTTCGACGAGGCCGCGCTGCGCCCCGGCGCGGTGGTCGACGGCCCGGCGATCCTGGCCGGGCGCAACGCCACCACGGTGGTCGAACCCGGCTGGCAGGCACGCGCCACGGCCGACGGCGTGGAGCTGCACCGTGTGCGCGAGCGCGCCACCAGCCACGCGATCGGCACGCGCGCCGACCCGGTGATGCTCGAGGTCTTCAACAACCTCTTCATGAACATCGCCGAGCAGATGGGGCTGCGGCTGCAGAACACGGCCTACTCGGTCAACATCAAGGAGCGCCTGGACTTCTCGTGCGCGCTGTTCGACGTCGAGGGCAACCTGATCGCCAACGCGCCGCACATGCCGGTGCACCTGGGCTCGATGAGCGAGTCGATCAAGACCGTGATCGCCTGCAACCCCGACATGAAGCCCGGCGACGTGATCGTGCTCAACGACCCCTACCACGGCGGCACGCACCTGCCCGACATCACGGTGGTGACGCCGGTCTATCTCGACGCGGCCGATGCGCGGCCCTCGTTCTACGTGGCCTCGCGCGGCCACCATGCCGACGTGGGCGGCATCACGCCGGGCTCGATGCCGCCGTTCTCCAAGACCATCGGCGAGGAGGGCGTGCTGATCGACAACTTCAAGCTGGTGGAGGGCGGCCGGCTGCGCGAGGTCGAACTCCGCGCATTGCTCGGCGGCGGCGCGCATCCCTCGCGCAACATCGAGCAGAACCTGGCCGACCTGCGCGCGCAGATCGCGGCCAACGAGAAGGGCGTGCAGGAGCTGCAGGCCATGGTGGCGCAGTTCGGCCGCGAGACGGTGGCGGCCTACATGGGCCATGTGCAGGACAACGCCGAGGAGTCGGTGCGTCGCGTGATCACGGCGCTCAAGGACGGCGAGTTCATGCTGCCGCTGGACAACGGCGCGCGCATCCAGGTGCGCGTGAAGGTCGACGCGGCGGCACGCTCGGCGACGGTGGACTTCAGCGGCACGAGTGCGCAATTGCCGAACAACTTCAATGCGCCGCGCGCGATCACGATGGCGGCGGTACTGTATGTGTTCCGCACGCTGGTCGACGACGACATTCCGCTCAACGCGGGTTGCCTGAAGCCGATCGAGGTGATCGTGCCCAGCGGCTGCATGCTGAACCCGTTGCCGCCCGCGGCGGTGGTGGCCGGCAATGTCGAGACCTCGAGCTGCGTGACCAACGCGCTCTACGGTGCGCTCGGCGTGATGGCGGCGAGCCAGTGCACGATGAACAACTTCACCTTCGGCGATGGCGCGCACCAGTACTACGAGACCATCTCGGGCGGTTCGGGCGCGGGCGAAGGCTTCGACGGCACGAGCGTGGTCCAGACCCACATGACCAACTCGCGGCTCACCGATCCGGAGGTGTTGGAGTTCCGCTACCCGGTGCGGCTCGACAGCTACAGCCTGCGTTCGGGGTCGGGGGGCGCGGGGCGCTGGCGTGGTGGTGATGGGGGTGTGCGGCGGGTTCGTTTTCTTGCGCCGATGACGGCTTCTATCCTCAGCAATGGGCGGCACCATGGTGCGTTTGGTGGTTCTGGTGGTGAAGCAGGGGTGGTAGGGGTCAATCGCGTGGAGCGGGCTGATGGGAGTGTCGAGGCGCTTGATCACATCGGGCAGGTGCAGATGGAAGCGGGGGATGTGTTTGTGATCGAGACGCCTGGTGGGGGTGGGTGGGGGGCTGCTTTGGGTTGAGGTTGGGGCGGGCGCGCGCCGACGGGGTACTCCCCTCCGCGAATGTCCCCCGGCCTGCGGCCTCCTCCTTTATTTCGCTGCGGGGAGTACCCCATCGACACGCGCCTGGACGCAATGGTTGTTGGGCCGCCGGCACCACCGCAGCGTCCCCGTGCACAGGGCAGTGGGTGCTTCCCGCAGCGAAATCAAGGAGGAGCCGAAGGCGGGGGACATTCGCGGAGGGAAGTACCCGCTGTCCTGTGCACGCGCCCCGAACCGCAACAAAAAAACTGTCCCAGCCCAACAGAAAAACTGGTTGGACGCGATGGAGCAGCGCCCCTACGCTTGCAAGACCCAGCAAGGATCCCCATGCCACCCAACGAAGCACCAGATTTCTTCATGACCGACGGCCAGTCGGACTACCGAATGGTGCGCCCCTGGCAGAAGCCTTCACCACGCGGCAATGTCGGCGTGATCAGCCAGTTGGCGCTCGACAGCCGCGGCCGCGTGTTCGTGCTTCAACGGTCGGCACCGCAACTGCTGATCTACGGACCCGATGGCGAACTCGACACGGTCTACGAAAACCCCAGGCTCACCAGCGGCCACGGCCTCTTCATCGATGCCGCCGACAACGTCTACCTCGTGTCGTACGACGCCCACCAGGTGCTGGCGCTCGATGCCGCACTCGAAACACGTTTCGAACTCGGCCGCTTCAATGCGCCGCGCTGGGGTGCGCCGTTCAATCATCCGACCGACGTGGCGGTGGCACCCGATGGCGAGATCTATGTGAGCGATGGCTATGGCAATGCCTGTGTGCATCGCTTCTCGGCCGAGGGGCGGCATCTGCAGACCTGGGGCGGCGTGGGGCAGGGGCCCGGCGAGTTCTCGACGCCACATGGCGTGTGGGTGCTGTCCGATGACCGCGTGGCCGTGTGCGACCGCGACAACGACCGCATCCAGCTCTTCGATCGCGAGGGGCGCTATCTCACGCAGTGGACGGGCCTGTTGCGGC
Organism: Variovorax sp. GW821-FHT09B05; assembly: GCF_059418265.1. NCBI lineage: Bacteria > Pseudomonadati > Pseudomonadota > Betaproteobacteria > Burkholderiales > Comamonadaceae > Variovorax > Variovorax sp. GW821-FHT09B05. Next base: position 280,998 of record NZ_JBWKPN010000007.1, on the reverse strand, counting down.
CGATGGACATCTGGTCGAACGACCGCGAGGTGTTCGTGACCGAGCAGGCACCGCGCGTGAGCCGGCTCGATCTGTCGGGCGCGGTGCTGGGGCGTTTTCGCACTTTCGGCGTGTATGGCCATGGCCTGTGGGGCACGGCCGATGGCAGCCTGTTCGTGGCCGAGCAAGGGCACGGCATGCATTGCGTGACCAAGTACGAACGCATCGGGCCGGCAGGGGTGGCTGCGCTACGCTCTCGTGCATGAAAGCGTTGCCTCAGGATTTTCTCGACGTTCTGCGCCTGCCCGTGCTGCACGAGGACGACCTCGATGCGCAGGCGAGCTTCTACGACCGCGATGCGGTGTCCGACTTCTATCGCGCCACAGTGAAGGAAGGCACGGGCGACGAGGTGCTGCAGGCCGCGGCCGCGCTGCTGCCCGAACTGCATCCGCTGCGCGCCGCGCTGTTCGCGATTCTTTGCGGCGGGCTGGTGGAGAACGGTGCCGATCCGCGGCTGCTGTTTCCGGCGGCGCTGCGGCGCCTGGCCCAACTGCTCGCATCGCTCGCACCCTATTGCGCCGCGGAGCCGATGGAGGACGACGATGAAGAAGAAGCGCCCGAGGAGGACCCGGCCGATGTCCTTGCCTGGCGTGCCGCCGAATCCACGCTCGAGGCGCTGCCGCCGGCCGAGCGCCTGCAGGTCGAGGCGAGCCGGCAGGCGGTCGATCTGCTGGTGCTGCCGCTGATGGCGATGCTGATGCGCGACGTCCGCAACCACCGAGACCTGCTGGCCAACGAGGCGCTGCGCGCGCGCATCGAGGCGCTGTCGGTCAACGGCACCTTGCCCTTCGAGGAGCTGCACTTCCTGCACCGCGCCGCCCAGATGGCCTACGAGGACGAGCTGGTCGTGCTGCTGCCTGCCTCGAGCGCCGGGATGATCGTGCGCGCCCACGGCATCAACAACAACTTCCACGCCTTCTCGCTGCTGCAGGACCTGTTCAGCGTGCATGCGAAGGCGCTGGGCATCCGGCAACCACTGGCCGACCGCCTCGGTGCCGACGACGAACCGCGCGACAGCGACTCGGCCCAGTACCTCTGGTTGCAGGCCAAGGCCTATGCCGGTGGTGAACTCGTCGACCGCATGGCCTGGGCCTGGGGCGAGGGGACCTTGCGAGAGAACGCGCGTCGGCAGGGACGGCTGGTGCTCGTCGCGCTGGAGACCGAGGACAAGCCAGCACGCGGCTGGAACGGTTTCAACCAGGCCTTCCATTCGGAGCAGAAGCCACAGGTGACGCTGGTGCGCTTCCTCACCGCCGACGAGGTAGCCACGTACCTCGCTTGACCGACAGCCCCGCAGCGCTTCCCGTGCGCAGGGCAGCGGGTGCTTCCCGCAGCGAAATCAAGGAGGAGGCCGAAGGCCGGGGGACATTCGCGGAGGGAAGTACCCGCTGTCCTGTGCACGCGCCCCGAACGAGAACGGCCAGAAGCAAAAAGGCCCTCCGAAGAAGGCCCCAGAAAACAGACCTTACATCCCCACGTAGTTGGGCCCACCGCCCCCTTCAGGCGTGACCCACACGATGTTCTGCGTCGGATCCTTGATGTCGCAGGTCTTGCAGTGCACGCAGTTCTGCGCGTTGATCTGCAGCCGCTGCTTGCCCGAACTGGCCTCGTCGGGCACGAACTCGTACACGCCCGCCGGGCAGTAGCGGCTTTCGGGGCCCGCGAACTTCGCGAGGTTGACGTTGACCGGCACCGACGCGTCCTTCAGCGTCAGGTGGGCCGGCTGCTGTTCCTCGTGGTTGGTGTTGCTGATGAACACGCTCGAGAGCCGGTCGAAGGTGAGCTTGCCGTCGGGCTTGGGGTAGGCGATCGGCTGGCATTCCGCGGCCGGCTTCAGGTACTGGTGGTCGGGCTTGGTGCGGCGCAGCGTCCAGGGGATGTTGCCCTTGAGCAGCCACTGCTCGATGCCGTTCATCAGCGTCGCGACCAGCAGGCCCTTCTTGAACCAGGCCTTGAAGTTGCGCGCCTTCTTGAGTTCGGCATGCAGCCAGCTCTTCTCGAAGGCCGCCGGGTAGGCCGTGAGCTCGTCGTGCTGGCGGCCGGCCTGCAGCGCGTCGAAGGCGGCTTCGGCGGCCAGCATGCCGGTCTTGATCGCGGCGTGGCTGCCCTTGATGCGGCTCACGTTGAGGTAGCCGGCCTCGCAGCCGACCAGCGCGCCGCCCGGGAACACCGTCTTGGGCAGCGACTGCAGGCCGCCGGCCGTGATCGCGCGCGCGCCGTAGCCGATGCGCTTGGCGGGCTTGATGCCCTTGGCCTCGTCGCCCTCGAGGTACCAACGGATGTTGGGGTGCAGCTTCCAGCGCTGCATTTCCTCGAACGGGCTCAGGTAGGGGTTGCTGTAGTCCAGGCCCGTGATGAAGCCCATCGTGACCTTGTTGTCCTCCATGTGATAGAGGAAGGCGCCGCCGTAGGTGTCGCTCTTCATCGGCCAGCCGGCCGTGTGCAGCACGAAGCCGGGCTCGTGGCGCTTGGGATCGATCTCCCAGACTTCCTTGACGCCCAGGCCGTAGGTCTGCGGATCCTTGCCCTCGTCGAGCTTGAACTTGGCGATCAGCTGGCGGCCCAGATGGCCGCGCGCGCCCTCGGCGAACACCGTGTACTTGCCCAGCAGCTCCATGCCGAGCTGGAAGTTCTCGGTCGGCTCGCCGTCCTTGCCCACGCCCATGTTGCCGGTGGCGACGCCGCGCACGGCCCCCTTCTCGTCGTAGAGCACCTCGGCGGCCGGGAAGCCCGGGAAGATCTCGACGCCGAGGTTCTCGGCCTGCTGCGCCAGCCACTTGGTGAAGGCACCGAGGCTGATGATGTAGTTGCCGTGGTTCTGGAAGCAGTCGGGCAGGAAGGCGTTGGGCGTGCGCAGGCTGGCCTTCTCGCCGAGGAACACCATCGCGTCGTCGGTGACGGGCTGGTTCAGTGGCGCGCCGAGTTCCTTCCAGTCGGGCAGCAGCTCGTTGAGCGCGCGCGGGTCCATGATGGCGCCCGACAGGATGTGGGCGCCGGGCTCCGAGCCCTTCTCGAGCACCACGACCGAGACCTCCTTCTCGTTCTGGGCGGCGAGCTGCTTCAAGCGGATCGCGGTCGAGAGTCCGGCCGGCCCGCCACCGACGACGACGACGTCGTACTCCATGGCTTCGCGGGGACCGTACTGGGCAAGGATTTCGTCGTGGGTCATGGGGGTCTCGTCGATATGATGGGAGGCACTGGCGCTTCGTGGCTGCCGGGCATTTTATGCGGGCGCCACGGGCCGCCCCCGCGGGGCGTGTCGCCCGTGTTTTCACGTCGCCTTCGCGACTCCACAGGAACAGCACTCCATGGCGTACAGCATCGATCTCTCGGGCCGCGTGGCCTTCGTCACCGGCGCCTCGAGCGGCCTCGGCGCGCAGTTCGCGAAAACGCTGGCGCGCGCCGGTGCCGCCGTGGTGCTCGCGAGCCGGCGCGTCGACAAGCTCAAGGAACTGCGCGCCCGCATCCAGGGCGAGGGCGGCGACGCCCACGTGGTCGAGCTCGACGTGACCGACATAGCCAGCATCAAAGCGGCGGTGGCCCGCGCCGAGACCGAGGTCGGCGCCATCGACGTGCTGGTCAACAACTCGGGCGTGAGCACCACCCAGCGGCTGCAGGACGTGACGCCCGAGGACTACGACTTCATCTTCGACGCCAACCTCAAGGGCTCGTTCTTCGTCGCGCAGGAGGTCGGCAAGCGCATGCTGGCGCGTGCCAAGGGCGCGGCGCCGGGCACCTACATCGGCGGGCGGATCATCAACATCGCCTCGGTGGCCGGGCTCAAGGTGCTGCCGCAGATCGGCGTCTACGCCATGAGCAAGGCCGCGCTGATCCAGATGACCAAGGCCATGGCGCTCGAATGGGGCCGCTTCGGCATCAACGTCAACGCGCTGTGCCCGGGCTACATCGAGACCGAGATCAACGAATCGCACTGGAGCACCGAGGGCGGTGCCAAGCTCGTGAGCATGCTGCCGCGCAAGCGCGTGGGCAAGCCCGAGGACCTCGACGGCCTGATCGTGCTGCTGGCCAGTGGCGAGAGCCATTTCGTGAACGGCGCCGTGATCGCCGCCGACGACGGGTTCGCACTCTGAGCCCGCGCGCCTGGTTCGGGGTCGCGGCCGGCCTGGGCGCGGGGGCGCTCTGGGGGCTGGTGTTCGTCGTGCCGCGCATGGTCGGGCACTTCGCCATGGTCGACATCGTCTCGGCGCGCTTCGCCGTCTTCGGCGCCGTGTCGGCGCTGGCCGTGTTCGCGCGGCCCGCGGCGCAGCGCTGGCCCACGGGACGCCAGGCGCTGGCCGCGCTCGGCCTCAGCGTGCTGGGCTTCAGCGGCTACTACCTGCTGCTGGCCTTCGGCATCGTGGCCGCGGGCACCGAGGTGCCCAGCCTCATCATCGGCACCATCCCGGTCTGGATGATGCTGCTGGGCCGCCCGCCGGGTCTGCGCATGGCCGCGCTGCTGCCCGGCCTGCTGCTCACCGGCGCCGGCATCGCGCTGATGATCTGGGGCGCGTGGTCGGCGCAGCAGGGCGGCGCGCACGGCGGCGGGCGTTTCGCCTGGGGCATCGTGCTCTCGCTCGGCGCGATGGCGAGCTGGACCGTCTACGGCCTGCTCAACGCCGCCTGGCTGCAGCGCCACACCGAGATCCACGCGGCCGACTGGGCCAACTGGCTCGGCATCGCCACCGGCCTGGGCGCCATCGGCCTGTGGCTCGCGGCGGGCAGCGACCTCGCGGCGCTGCGGGCCCAGCCCGACAGCACGCTGTTCGTCGTGCTGGCGCTCGCGGGCGGCTTCGGCTCCTCGTGGCTCGCCACCATCCTCTGGAACGTCGCGAGCCAGCGGCTGTCGGCCAGCCTCTGCGGCCAGCTCATCGTGAGCGAGACGCTGTTCGCGCTGGTCTATTCCTTCGTCTGGGACGGCCGCTGGCCGCAGGCCACCGAGCTGGTGGCGGCGCTACTGTTCGTCCTCGGCATCCTCGCCTCGATCAAGGCCCACCGATGAGAATCGAAATCCCCGAAAAGAAGAAGCTGGTGTACGAAATGTCGATCCCGATCCGCTGGGGCGACATGGACGCGATGGGCCACCTCAACAACGCCAGCTACTTCCGCTATCTCGAGACCGCGCGCATCGACTGGATGCATTCGATCGGCTTCGAGCCCGAGCCCGGCGGCGAGGGCATGGTGATCGTGAACGCCTTCTGCAACTTCTACCGGCAGATCGAGTACCCGGGCAACGTGCTGCTCAAAATGTACGTGAGCGACCCGGGCCGCACCACCTTCGAGAGCTGGGCCACGATGGCGCGCGCCGACCAGCCCGATGTGATCTGCGCCGCGGGAGGCGCGACCACGATCTGGGTCGATTTCCCGAAGCAGAAGGCGCTGGCGCTGCCCGACTGGCTGCGCGCGCTGGTCAGCGACTGACCGCGGGCGCTCAGGCCGGCCGCAGCACGATCCGCGCCTCGAAGCCCTGGGCCGCGCCGGGCGGCGGCGAGGCCAGCTCGAGCTTCGCGCCATGCTTCTCGACGATGGTGCTCACGATCGAGATGCCGAGGCCGTAGCCGGCACGGTCGGAGCTGTGGCGCACATGGCGCTCGCGCAGGGTCGCGAGCTGCTCGGCGCTGACGCCGGGGCCGGCATCGCGCACCGCGAGCACGCAGGGCGCCATCACCTCGATCACCACGCGGCCGTCGCCGCCATAGCGCAGCGCGTTCTCCGCCAGGTTGCGCAGCGCGATCGCGAGCGCGTCGACGTCGCCCAGGGCCACCGGCGCGACGCTGTCGGGCACCTTGAGCGCCAGGCGCTCGGCATGCTGCGGGTCCTGCCAGAACTCCTGCGCCACCGTGCCGGCCAGCTGTACCAGGTCGACCCGCGCGCGCGCCAGCGAGGCGCCCGATTCGGCGCGCGAGAGCTGAAGCAGCTTCTCGGCGCGGTGGCTCAGCGTGCGCAGCGCATCGAGCGCGGCCTGCACGTCGTTGCGCTGCAGGTCGTGCTCGAGCGCGGTCTGCAGCCGCAGCCGCGCGGCCGCCAGCGGCGTGCGCAGCTCGTGCGCAGCATTGGCCGCGAGCGCGCGCTCCACGTCGAGCGAATGCGACAGGCGCTCCAGCAGCAGGTTGACGTGGTCGCCCACGGTGCGCAGCTCGCGCGGCAGGTTGGGCAGGGCGATCGGGCGCAGGTCGGCGCCGCTGCGCTTCTCGATCTCGCCGGTGAGCTGCTGCAGCACGCGCAGCTCGGTGCGCGCCACGTTGCGCAGCACCAGCGCCAGCAGCGGCAGCACCGCGCCGAGCGGGATGATCAGGCCGAACAGCGTGCGGTTGAGCGCGCGGCGGCGCTCGTCGAGCGGATCGGCCACCTGGAAGAACAGGCCCAGCGTGGGATGGCGCACGGTGTAGATGCGCCAGTTCGGGTTGTTCGCGAAGCCGGCGGCCAGCGGCACGTCGAAGGTGTCCTCGGGCGCCTCGGCCGAGCGCAGCAGCACGTGCTCGTGCAGGTCGACGATCTGGTAGATCACCGCATCCTCCGAGAACAGCTGCTTGGGCGCGATCAGCGGCGCGCGCGGCGGCTCCTGGCCCGGGTGCTGCAGCTTCTCGAGCTCCTGCACCGCCATCGCGAACATGCGGTGCGAGACCTCGACCAGTTCGTTGTCGAAGTTGTGGTTGATCTCGCGGTCCACGTACCAGACCACCGCGAACACGCACAGCAGCCAGACGCCGCCGACCCACAGGATCAGCGTGCGCGTGAGCCGGCCGGCCAGGGTGTCGCGCTCGCTGCGCGCGCGAGGTGCCGCCGCTTCGGTCATCGGCTATTCCTCCTCGTCGGCCGAGAGCCGGTAGCCGAGCCCGCGCAGGGTCTGGATGTGGCTGCGGCCGAGCTTGCGCCGCAGCCGGCTGATGAAGACCTCGAGCGTGTTGCTGTCGGCCTCGTCGCCGAAGCCGTAGAGCGCATCGGCCAGGTTCTCGCGCGTGTGGATGCGCTCGGGCCGCGTGGCCATCACGCGCAGCAGCGCCCATTCCTTCTGCGTCAGCGTCACCGGCTGGCCGTCGCGGCGCACGCGGTCGTGCGCGATGTCGATCTCGAGCGTGCCCAGCTGCAGCACCGGCGAGTTGCCCGCGCTGCGCCGGCGTTCCACCGCGCGCAGCCGCGCCAGCAGCTCGGCCGGGTCGTAGGGTTTGATCAGGTAGTCGTCGGCGCCGGCATCGAGGCCGCGGATGCGGTCGGTGACCTGGTCGCGCGCGGTCAGCACGATGACGATCGGCGGTTCGCGCAGCGCGCGCACCTGGGGCAGCAGCGAGAGGCCGTCGCCGTCGCCCAGGTGCAGGTCGAGCAGCACCGCCGCGTACTGCACCGAGAGCAGCGCGCCGCGCGCATCGGCGAGGCTGGGCGCCACGTCGACCACGAAGGCCTTGGCCAGCAGGTAGCCGCAGACGGCATCCGCCAGCGCCACATCGTCTTCGACCAGCAGTATGCGCACGCGGTGGCACTCCTCGGATTCGGTGGGAAAGCCGCAGTCTAGCGTCCGGGCCGCGGTCAGCTTCCGCTCAGCCGGCTTCAGCTTCGGTTCAGGTGGCTTCAGCCCTGGTTCATTCACACGGCCTAGGCTGGCCCCTATTTTTGCCGATGGCCGCTTTTGCTTCGATGACCCGCCGTATCCCGAACCTTCGCCTGGGCGCCTGGACCCTGATCTCGTTTGCGCTGCTGTTGCTCTGGGATGCGGGTGGCGCCGACCTGCCGCTCGCGCGCTGGATGGGCACGCCGATGGGTTTTCCGCTGCGCGAGAACCCGTTCCTGGTCCACGTGATGCACACCGGCGCCAAGAACCTGAGCTGGGCGCTGCTGGTCGCGCTGTTCCTCGCGATCCGCTGGCCCGTGGGCTTCCTGCGGCGGCTCGACCGCGCGAGCCGCGCGCAGCTGGCGCTGACGGTGCTGGCCTCGGTGTTCGCCGTCAGCCTGCTCAAGCACGCGAGCCACACCAGCTGCCCCTGGGACCTGCAGGAGTTCGGCGGCATGGCGCACTACGTCTCGCACTGGTCCTGGGGCGTGCGCGACGGCGGCCCGGGCGGCTGCTTCCCGGCCGGCCATGCCTCCACCGCCTTCGCCTACCTCGGCGGCTATTTCGTGCTGCGGCGCGTCGCCCCCCGCATCGCATCGATATGGCTGGCTGCCGCGCTGGTCGGCGGCCTGCTGCTCGGCGTGACGCAGCAACTGCGCGGCGCCCACTACATGAGCCACACCCTCTGGAGCGGCTGGGTCTGCTGGACGGTGGGCCTCGCCATCGACATGGTGATCCGTCGTGCCCGCCGCTCGACGGATGTTGTTGCGTTGCAGCAAGCCTGAACGCTGCCTGAACTGCAAGTTCAGGCTCCTTTCAGGCCCGCTTCCTACATTTGTCGCATGTCTGTCACGCGCATAGAGCCCGCGCCGCTCCGGTCCGGCCTCCCCTCGATCTCCGAATCCTCGTCGGGCCCCGCGTCCGAAACCCCCTGGGAGGCGGTGCGCCAATGGCTGGAGCGGCCGCGATCGGCCCGCCAGATGGTGCTGTGGCTGGCCCTGTACCTGGGCCTGGCCGCCAACTGGCCGCTGTGGAACGAACTGGCCCGCATCGGCGGCGCGCCCAGCACCTACCTGCCGACCATCGCCGCGATGAGCCTGCTGAGCTTCTGCGGCACGGTGGCGATGCTCTCGTTCACCGCCTGGACGCGCTGGATGAAGCCGCTGTGGCTGGCGGTGGCCGTGCTGGCGGCGCTGGTGCAGCACTACATGCTCGAGTACCGCGTGGTCATGGACCCGACCATGATCGCCAACGTGCTGCAGACCGATCCCAACGAGGCGCGCGACCTGCTGAGCTGGCGCATGGGCTTCAACCTGCTGGTGGTGATCGCGCCGGTCGCCGTCGTGCTGTGGTTCGCGCGCATCGCGCCGATGCGCTGGATCTCGCAGCTGTGGCGCAACGCCGTGCTGCTGGTGCTCGCGGTGGCCGTCGCGCTGGTCGCGGCCGTGGCCATGAACCGGCAGCTGGCGCCGCTGATGCGCAACAACGTGCACCTGCGCTACATGATGAACCCGATCGCGAGCCTCTACTCGACGGGCGCGGTGTTCATCAAGCCGCTGTTCAAGCGCAGCGGCAAGCTGATCCCGATCACGGCGGGCACCACGCTCGGTGCCAGCTACGCGGCCCAGCAGAAGCCGCCGCTGTTCGTGGTGGTGGTGGGCGAGACCGCGCGCGCCGACCACTTCGGCCTCAACGGCTATGCGCGCGACACCACGCCCGAACTCGCGAAGCGCGACGTGCTGAGCTATCGCATGGTGTATTCCTGCGGCACCAACACGCTGGCCTCGGTGCCCTGCATGTTCTCGCCGCTGGGCAAGCAGGGCTACGAATCGCGCAAGGACGACTACGAGAACCTGGTCGACGTGCTGCAGGCCGCCGGGCTGGCCGTGTTCTGGCTCGACAACCAGGCCGGCTGCAAGGATGTCTGCACCCGCATTCCCAATGCCTCGGCCTTCGACAACCTGCCGCCCGCCACCAAGAGCGCGCTGTGCGACGGCGAGGAGTGCCTCGACGACGTGATGCTCGAGGGCCTCGATGCGCGCATCGCCGCGCTGCCGGCCGAGCGCCGCGCCAAGGGCGTGGTGCTGGTGATGCACCAGATGGGCAGCCACGGGCCGGCCTACTACAAGCGCTCGGGTGCCGACATGAAGCGCTTCCAGCCCGAGTGCAAGACCAATGCGCTCGCCGAGTGCGGCCATACCGAGCTGATGAACGTCTACGACAACTCGATCGCGCAGACCGACCGCTTCCTCGGCCGCACCATCGACTGGCTCAAGGGCCAGTCGAAGCAGTACGACCCGGGCCTGCTCTACGTGAGCGACCACGGCGAGTCGCTGGGCGAGTTCGGCCTGTTCCTGCACGGCGTGCCCTACAGCTTCGCGCCCGAGGCGCAGAAGCACGTGCCCATGGTCACCTGGTTCAGCGCCGGCCTGAGCGAGCGCCGCAAGCTGTCGCGCCCGTGCATGGAGGCCGGCCTCGATGCGCCGCTCACGCACGACAACCTCTATCACACGGTGCTGGGCCTGATGGACGTCAACACGCCGACCTACAAGCCCGCGCTCGATGCGCTGGCCACCTGCCGCAAGGGCGGCGCGGCCTGAGCGCCGGCCGCGCCGCTTATTTCTTTTCGCGCGGCAGCCGCCCCATCAGGAAGAACTCGGGGTTCGGCTGCATGCCGCTGAAGCTCGCGAGCCGGTTGCTGAGCCCGAAGAAGGCGGTGATGGCCGCGATGTCCCAGATGTCCTCGTCGTCGAAGCCGTGCGCGTGCAGCGGCGCGAAGTCGCTGTCGTCGATCTCGTGCGAGCGTTCGCAGACCTTCATCGCGAAGTCGAGCATCGCGCGCTGGCGCGGCGTGATGTCGGCCTTGCGGTAGTTGACCGCCACCTGGTCGGCCACCAGCGGCTTCTTCTCGTAAATGCGCAGCAGCGCGCCGTGCGCCACCACGCAGTAGAGGCACTGGTTGGCCGCGCTGGTCGTGGTCACGATCATCTCGCGGTCGCCCTTGGTCAGCGAGCCTTCCTCCTTGAGCATCAGCGCGTCGTGGTAGGCGAAGAAGGCGCGCCATTCGGCGGGCCGGCGCGCGAGCGCGAGGAACACGTTGGGCACGAAGCCGGCCTTCTCCTGCACCGCGAGGATGGCGGTACGGATGTCTTCGGGCAGGTCGGCGAGTTCGGCGAGGGGGTAGCGGGTGGTCATGGTGTCTCCGGGTGGTTCTGCGCGCCATCATAGGCACGCCGGCCCGGTGGCTACGCGCCTGGCAGCGCCGGCGCACCGCCACCCGCCTCCAGCACCGCCAGATCGCTCTCGTCCTTGAGCCCCACGCCGCTGAGCCCGCGCCGCAGCGCCTCGCGCATCAGCCAGGCCAGCTTGAAGGCCGCGAGTTCGTACGACAGGCCTTCGGGCCGCACGTTCGAGATGCAGTTGCGCTCGGCATCGTGGCGGCCCTTGCGGGGCGCGTGGGTCAGGTAGATGCCGAGGCTGTCGGGCGAGCTGAGGCCGGGCCGTTCGCCGATCAGCATCACCGAGAGGGTGGCGCCGAACAGCTCGGCCGCCTCGTCGGCGAGCGCGACGCGCGCCTGGGTCGCGATGACGACGGGAGCGAAGCGGGTATCGGGTGGCAGGTGAGGGCGCAGCGCCGCGAGCAGCGGCGCCGCATGGCGCGCGACCGCGAGCGAGGACAGGCCGTCGCCGATCACGATGCAGACATCGACCGATCCATCGGCTTCGGCGCGCAGCCGGTCGGCATCGCCGGCATCGAGCTGCCGCCCCAGGTCCGGCCGCCGCAGGTAGGTGGCGCGGTCCTCGGCGCGGCTGCGCGCGCGCACGGCCTGCCAGCCGTCGTGATGCAGCGCGGCTTCGAGCGCATCGACGTCGAGCGCCGCATGGATCGCATCGCGCGCCATCGCATGGGCCCAGCCGAAGCGCAGCGTCTCGTCGGTCGGCATGCCGGCGCCGGCGCGGCCCAGCGCGAGCCGCGCGGGCGTGGCCGAGCGCCACTGGCCCCAGGGGTTGGGTGTGACGGGATCGCTCATGAGGACAGCGCCGACAGGGCGCCCATGCCGGCCAGCAGCCGGTTGGAGGAGGGCGGCGCGATCCGCCCCGCCGCATCGGTGATCTGCATGCGCTGCAGCCAGGCCTCGAACTCGGGCGCGCGCTTCAGGCCCAGGGTCTGGCGCAGGAACAGCGCGTCGTGGAAGGAGGTGCTCTGGTAGTTGAGCATCACGTCGTCGGCGCCCGGGATGCCCATGATGAAGTTGATGCCCGCGGTGCCCAGCAGCACCAGCAGGTTGTCCATGTCGTCCTGGTCGGCCTCGGCATGGTTGGTGTAGCAGATGTCGCAGCCGATCGGCAGGCCCATGAGCTTGCCGCAGAAGTGGTCCTCGAGGCCGGCGCGGATGATCTGCTTGCCGTCGTACAGGTACTCGGGGCCGATGAAGCCGACCACGGTGTTGATGAGCAGCGGCTTGTAGCGGCGCGCCAGCGCATAGGCGCGCACCTCGCAGGTCTGCTGGTCGACGCCGAAGTTGGCATTGGCCGACAGCGCGCTGCCCTGGCCGGTCTCGAAGTACATGAGGTTGTCGCCGACGGTGCCGCGCTGGAGCGACTGCGCGGCGTCGTGGGCCTCGGCCAGCAACTCGGGCGTGACGCCGAACGAGAGGTTGGCCTTCTCGGTGCCTGCGATCGACTGGAACACCAGGTCGACCGGCGCGCCGGCCTCGGCCAGGCGCAGCGTGTTGGTGACGTGCGTGAGCACGCAGCTCTGGGTGGGGATCTCGAAGCGCTGGATCAGCTCGTCGAGCATGTGCAGGAGGCGGCCGAGCACCGGGAGGCTGTCGGACACCGGGTTCAGGCCGATCACCGCGTCGCCCGCGCCGTAGAGCAGGCCGTCGAGCGTGGAGGCGGCCACGCCGCGCAGGTCGTCGGTGGGGTGGTTGGGCTGCAGCCGCACCGCGAGGTGGCCGGGCAGGCCGATGGTGTCGCGAAAGCGCGTGACCACGTTGCACTTCTTCGCGACCGAGACCAGGTCCTGGTTGCGCATGAGCTTCGACACCGCCGCCACCATCTCGGGCGTGAGGCCCGGCGCGAGGGCGGTGAGCGCCGCGGTGTCCGCCTGCTCCGACAGCAGCCAGTTGCGGAAGTCGCCGACCGTGAGGTGCGAGACCGGCGCGAAGGCCCGGGCATCGTGGCCGTCGATGATCAGCCGCGTGATGTTGTCGCTCTCGTAGGGGATCAGCGCCTCGTTGAGGAACTGCGCGAGCGGCGTGTCGGCCAGCACGTGGCGCGCGGCCATGCGCTGCTGCGCGGTGGCCGCGCCGATGCCCGCGAGGTAGTCGCCCGAGCGCGCGGGACTGGCCGCGGCCATGACCTGGCGCAGATCGTCGAAGGAAAAGCCCTGGCCGGCGATGGTGGTGCGGTAGCGCATCGTTCGATCAGGCGGCGGGCGTGGAGGTGGGCGCCGAGAGCATCTCGTCGGGCGCGGCCGCATTGCGCTGCGCCGAGGTCGCGAGGAAGTAGCCGTAGGCCAGCGCCATCAGCACGAGGAACAGCAGGGTGAACATCGGGTTGAACCACACCATCGCGCCCAGGCACACCAGGCCCAGGCCCAGCGCGATGGCGGGAAACACCGGGTAGAAGGGCGCGCGGTAGCTGCGCGGCAGCGCGGGCTCGGTGCGGCGCAGCCTGAACAGCGCGGCCATCGAGACCAGGTACATCACGATCGCGCCGAGCACGGCCATGGTCACGATGTTGGCCGTGAGCGTCTGGCCGCCGAACTGCACCCACTCGTCGCTGAAGATCGCCACCACGCCGACGACGCCGCCGGCCAGCAGCGCGCGGTGCGGCGTGTCGAAGCGCGGGCTCAGGCCCGCGAAGTAGCGCGGCAGGTAGCCCGCGCGCGCCAGCGCGAAGATCTGGCGCGAGTAGCCCATGATGATCCCGTGGAAGGAGGCGATCAGCCCGAACAGGCCGATCCACACCAGCATGTGCAGCCAGCCGCTGTTGTCGCCCACCACGGCCTTCATGGCCTGCGGCAGCGGGTCGTTGATGTTGGCGAGCTTGCGCCAGTCGCCCACGCCGCCCGCGAAGATCATCACGCCGAAGGCCAGCACCACCAGCGTGACGATGCCGGTGGTGTAGGCGATGGGAATCGTGCGGTGCGGATCGCGCGCTTCCTCGGCTGCCATGGCCGCGCCCTCGATCGCGAGGAAGAACCAGATCGCGAACGGGATCGAGGCGAAGATGCCCGCGATGGCCGCGCCGTTCAGCACGCTGCCGCCGGCCCAGCCGTTGGCCACGAAGTTGGCCATCGACCATCCCGGTGTGACCACGCCCATGAACACCAGCAGCTCGAAGATCGCGAGCACGGTGACGAACAGCTCGAAGGCCGCGGCGATGCCGATGCCGATCCAGTTGAGGCCGATGAAGATCACGTAGGCACCGAGCGCGAACCACTTCGGATTGATGCCCGGGAACTGCACGTTGAGGTAGGCGCCGATCGCCAGCGCGATGGCCGGCGGCGCGAACACGAACTCGATCAGCGTGGCGAAGCCGGCCACGAAGCCGCCATGCGGGCCGAAGGCGCGGCGCGCGTAGGCGAAGGGACCGCCGGCGTGCGGAATCGCGGTCGAGAGTTCGGTGAAGCTGAAGATGAAGGTGGTGTACATCGTCGCCACCAGCACCGTGGCGACCAGGAAGCCGAGCGTGCCGGCGGTGTTCCAGCCGTAGCTCCAACCAAAGTACTCGCCCGAGATCACGAGGCCGACCGCGATGCCCCAGAGCTGCAGGGGACCGAGCACTTTCTTCAGGTGGCCGCTGCCGCCGGGGGAGGGCGCGGCGGGCGTGGCTTCGGTGGAAGGCATGGGAGTTCCTCTCTCGGGCGATGTTGACAGTACCCCCGCCGCGAAGCAAGGGCCGTTCCATCACCGGCTTCGGCGCTTCATGCGCGCTGGCCATAATCGGCCCTTTCCCACCATTCCCTCGAGGTATCCCGTGAAGTCCCTGTTCTGTGCCGTTCTCGTGTCCTTCTGCGCCGTGTCCGCCGCGTGGGCCCAGTCCGCGCCCGTCACCACGGCCAGCGGCCTGATCTACCAGTCGCTCAAGGAAGGCACGGGCGCCTCGCCGGCCGCGACCGACGTGGTCAAGGTGCACTACCGCGGCACCTTCCCCGATTCGGGCAAGGAGTTCGACAGCTCCTACAAGCGCAACGAGCCCACCGAGTTCCCGCTCAACGGCGTGATCCCGTGCTGGACCGAGGGCGTGCAGAAGATGAAGCCGGGCGGCAAGGCCAAGCTGACCTGCCCGCCGTCGATCGCCTACGGTTCGCGCGGCGCGGGCGGCGTGATTCCGCCCAACGCCACGCTGAACTTCGAGATCGAGCTGATCTCGGTGACCAAGCGCTGAGCTTCAGATCTGCGCCATGCCACCGTCGACGAAGAGTTCGGTGGCGTTCACGAAGCTGCTGTCGTCCGAGGCCAGGAACACCACGGCCTTGGCGATCTCGTCGGGCGTGCCGACGCGGCCCAGAGGAATGGCCTGGGCCTGCGATTCGATGAAGCCCTCGACCTGTTCGGGCGTGAGGCCCAGCAGCTCGTAGGCCGGGGTCGGCACCACGCCCGGGCTCACCGCGTTGACGCGGATGCCGGCGTCCTTCAGGTCCACGGCCCAGCTGCGCGCGAAGCTGCGCACCGCGGCCTTGGTCGCGCTGTAGACACTGAAGGCCGGCGTGCCCTTGATGCTGGTGATCGAGGCGTTCAGCACGATTGACGAGCCCTTGCCCATCAGCGGCAGCGCCTTCTGCACGGTGAACAGCAGGCCGCGCACATTGATGCCGAAGGTCTTGTCGAAATGCTCCTCGGTGATCTGGCCCAGCGGCACCAGGCTGCCGCCGCCCGCGTTGGCGAACAGCACGTCGAGCCGGCCCTTCTGCGCGCGGATGGTGTCGTAGAGGCGGTCGAGGTCGTCGAGCTTCGAGACGTCGCCGAGCACGCCCGTGACGTTGCGGCCGATGGCTTTCACGGCCGCGTCGAGTTCGGCCTGGCGGCGGCCGGTGACGAAGACGTGGGCGCCTTCGGCCACGAAGCGTTGCGCGGTGGCCAGGCCGATGCCGCTGGTGCCGCCGGTGACGAGGGCGATCTTTCCATCGAGCTTGAGCGAAGAGGTGGACATGACTTCTTTCCTTGGGTGATGCCGCGAGGCGGCGTTGACGATGGAAGGAAGTTTGGGCGCGACCCCCGTGCCGACCAAGACGCCGCGCGCCACTTGTTTATTCACGAATCACTAATAATCGGCCGATGGACCAGATCGCTGCCATGCGCGTCTTCGCCCGCGTGGTCGAGGCCGGCACCTTCACGCGCGCCGCCGATTCGCTGCAGATGCCCAAGCCGACCGTGACGAAGATGGTGCAGCAGCTCGAGACCCACCTGCGCGTGAAGCTGCTGCAGCGCACGACCCGGCGCGTGACGGTCACGCCCGAGGGCGCGGCCTACTACGAGCGCACCGCGCGCGTGCTGGCCGAGCTCGAGGACATCGAGTCGGACCTCACGAACGCGCAGGCCAATCCGCGCGGGCGGCTGCGCGTGGACGTCGGCTCCTCGCTGGCCAACATGATCCTGATCCCGCAACTGCCTGCCTTCCATGCGCGCTATCCCGAGATCGAGCTCGAGATCGGCGTGGGCGACCGGCCCGTGAACCTGGTCGGCGATGCGGTGGACTGCGTGATCCGCGCCGGTCCGCTCGACGACCAGACGCTGGTGGCGCGTCGCATCGCGACCATGCCCTTCGTGACCTGCGCCACGCCCGGCTATCTCGAGCGCCATGGCGTGCCGAAGACCCCGGCCGACATCGGCGACGGTCGGCACCGCGTGGTGGGCTACTTCTCTTCGCTGAGCAACCGGCCGGTGCCGCTGCGCTACGGCCGCGGCGAGGACCGCATCGAGATCCATGGCCACACGGTGGTGGGCGTGAACGAGAGCACCGCGCACCTGAGCGCGATGCTCACGGGCATGGGCCTGGCGCAGACCTTCGACCTGATGGCCGCGCCGTATCTCGCGAGCGGTGCCTTGGTCGAGGTGCTGCAGGGCTTTGCGCCCGAGCCCTATCCGCTGCACGTGGTGTACCCGACCAACCGGCACCTGAGCGCCAAGCTGCGCGTGTTCGTCGACTGGGCGGTGGAGCTGTTCGCGCCCTACGACAGGCGGCGCAAACCGCGCTGAAAGAAGCCCGTCGGCCTCAGCCGGGCTGGTACTGGTACAGCCAGGTCTCGGTCAGCGTCTGGTCGCCGTTCTTCAGGAACAGGCGCATGTCGACCGGCTCGTTGCCCTCGGCCGTGAAGTCGAACTGCGCGCGCCAGTGGCCGGTGACGCCGTTGGGCACGGCCTCCGCGAAGATGTAGGAGAACTTGCCGCGCGAGGCCGTGAGCACCAGCTCGGGCTTGACGCCGAACGGGATGTTGGCGAGCGGCGCGCCGATGAACTCGACCATGAACTTGCGCACGCCCGGCGGCCGCGGCTGGCCCGGCTGGCCGCCGCGCCCGATGCGCGTGGCCACGCAGCGCGCGAGCGGCGAGGGATAGGGCTCCTGGTCGGTCCAGTGCAGCCGGTACTTGAGGTTGTAGCTGGCGCCGGCCTTGGCATCGGCCTTGGGCACCCAGAAGGCGACGATGTTGTCGTGGATCTCGTCGTCGGTCGGAATCTCGATCAATTGCACCGAGCCCTCGCCCCAGTCGCCCAGCGGCTCGACCCACAGGCTCGGGCGCTTCTCGTAGTACACGCCGTCCTGGAAGTGGTCGAAGGAACGGTCGCGCTGCAGCAGGCCGAAGCCCTTGGGGCCCGTGTCGGCGAAGGCCGAGGCGCGGGTCTGCGTCGGGTTGTTGAGCGGGCGCCAGATGCGCTCGCCCGCGCCGTTCCAGATCGCGAGGCCGTCGGAGTCGTGCACCTCGGGGCGCCAGTCGATCGCGGTGGGCTTGGCGGTCTCGGAATACCAGTACATCGAGGTCAGCGGCACCAGGCCCAGGCGCGCCACGTCGCGGCGCAGGAACAGGCGCGAGTCGATGTCCATGATCACGGCCTTGCCGCGCTGCATCACGAACTTGAACACGCCGGTGATGCTCGGTCCCTCGAGCAGCGCATAGACCGTCATCGAGTTCGTGTTGCCGGCCGCGGGCGTCTCGAAATAGAAGCGCGTGAAGGCCGGGAATTCCTCGGGCCGGTCGGGCACGGCCACCTCGAGCGCGATGCCGCGTGCCGACAGGCCGTACTGGAACAGCTCGCCGATCGCGCGGAAGTACGAGGCGCCGAGGAAGGCGACCCAGTCGTTCTTCTGCCAGTCGAGCTTGGCCTGGTCGCCCAGGCGGCTTTCCTGCAGGCGGAAGCCCGCGAAGCCGGCGCCCTCGGGCAGCGCGCGCGCCGGGCTGTCGGCGGGCATCGAGAAGTACGAGGGGTTGTAGAGCACCTCGCGCGCGAAGCCGTCGCCGTCGGAGCTCTCGAGCACGTGCATGCGCACTGGCGTCTGGAAGAAGCGGCCGAGGTGGAAGAAGGTGACCGGGAAGGCGCCGGGCCCGTCGCGGAACAGGGCGTTGGCGGGGTCGAACTTGAGCTTGCCGTGCGCGTCGTAGTCGATCTTTTCGAGCACCTGCGGCGCGAGCGGCGCCGGTGCCGCATAGGGCCGGCCGGCCAGCGACTTGGCTTCGGCGACGAGGTTGTCGAACGAGAAGGGTCGTGGCTGGCTCAGCTGCAGCCCGTTGGCGGCCAGCGCTTCGGCGGGCAGCCCGAGGGCGGCGAGGGTGGCGGCGGCGCTGCCGGCGGCAAGGAAGGATCGGCGATCAAGCATGTTTTCTTGAGGGTTGCGATTTCTCTGGCGAGTTCGGGTGAACTCCGGGAGACGGACGAAGAAGAGGGCGCTGGCGTGGCGGCCGGTGCCTGGCGCCGATGCGGACACGGTGTGCCGCGGCGGCGAGCCGGACGATCCTAATGCAGCGCGGAACTCCTTCGTCGCAGGCGCCGGCCTGTGCGGGAAGGCACGGGTTCGGCGGGCGGGACGAGTCTGGAGCTTGCCGCGGCGACGGCCCGCGGCGCGTCAGCCATTCCGCGCAAACGCCATCGGACAAGGCCGGCGATGCGGCGAAATTGTGCGTTTGTGTATCGAGCCGGCTCAGCCCACGGCATGCAGCGCATACACCGCGTACATCGGCACGCCGAAGAAGGCGCCGATCGCGCGCGACAGCATGCCGTGCGGAAAGCCATAGCCGGCCATCACCTCGTGGGTGCCCGCGAGCCGCAGCCGCGGATGCGCGCGCGCCAGCTCGGCCGGCCGGCGCAGGCCCCAGCGGAACTGCGCACCCGTGGGCCGCACCGAGGGATGCCGGTGCGCGCGGCCGGTGGCGAGCCAGCACATGGCATCGAAGGCCAGCACCGAACCCGCGGGCGCGCACTCGCCGAAGGTGGCGAACACGGCCTCGACCTGCGCGGGCTCGAGGTACATCAGCACGCCCTCGGAGAACAGGAACACCGGCGGCCCGTCGCGCGCGGGCAGGCCGAGGCCGTCCCACCAGTCGGGGGCCGTGAGGTCGAGCGGCCGCACCTCGTGGCGCGGCTCGTCGTCGGCCAGCAGCGCGCGGCGCACCGCGAGCACTTCGGGCAGGTCGGCATCGGTCATGCGCGCCTTGCCGTCGTCCAGCCATTGGAAGTAGTGGCTCAGGCCGCAGCCGAGGTTGACCACATGGCCGCCGGCATGCGCCTGCAGGAAATCGCGCGCGAGCGCGCGGAAGCAGCGCGTGCGCGCCAGCACGCCATAGACCGTGGCGCGGTCGCGCGGCAGCGGCGGGGCCTGGTCCTCGAGCGTGGCCAGCAGGCGCGCCGCGCTCGCGTCGCCGATCGCCATGCGCGGAAACATCGCATCGCCGAAGGCGCGCGCGGCCAGCGGGATGCGCAGCGTCGAGGGCACGGCCGAAAGGCCGGAAGCGGGCAGGGCGGCGTCGGAGGGCATGCGGGATCGGAAGTGAGGGCGGGGGCGAAGTCTCTCGCCTGCTGAAGAGACGGGCAAGGGCGCGCGCTGTTCAGTCGCGGCGGGAATCGGCCGTTCGCCATATCCATACATGCACAGTGATGGACCGCATACGAAGAGAGCTATTGGATTCGAATGAATTCGCTATGTAAGAATAAACATATCGAAAAACATGGAGACGAGGTGGATATGAAACATTGGTCCGCGGGCGTGGTGTCGGGTCTGGTGGCGGTCGTGGTCGCCGGTTGCGGCGGTGGTGGCGATGGCGGGGTGTTCCTGCCGGTGGCGCCGCCGCCCGCGCCCGCACCGCCTTCTCCCCCACCGCCGCCGCCGCCCGCGCCGCCGGCGCCCACGGTCAAGCTCGAAGGCGCCATCGACCGTCCCGCCGACTACGCCGAGGCCGACCTGGCCGCGCGCGCCGCCCTCACGCAGACGGTGAACTTCAACAGCGGCAGCACGCCGCAGACCCGCACCTACACCGGCACCAGCCTCTGGTCGCTGCTGTCCGACGCGGGCCTGCAGGCCGACGCCACGCGCAAGAACGACCTGCTGAGCCGCCACGTGCTGGCCACCGGCGCCGATGGCTACCGTGTGGTGTTCGCGCTCGGCGAGCTGAGCCCCGACTTCGGCAACAAGCCCGCGATCGTGGCCTATGCCGAAACCACCGGCGGCAGCTCGGGCCCGCTGGCCGCGGCCGACGGGCCGTTCCGCGTCACCGCGCCGGGCGACATCAAGGGCGGGCGCTATGTCTCGCAGCTCGTGCGGCTGCGGGTGCAGCCCTCGGCCGCCACCGCCGCCGGCACGGGCGGCGGCGTGTCGACGAGCTTCGCGGTGTCGGGCGCGGTCGGCACGCCGCTGAGCTTCGACCTCAAGGCGCTGCAGGCGATGGTGCCGGTCACGCAGACCGTGGGCGCCAACGTCTACACCGGCGTCAGCCTGTGGACGCTGCTCAACGGCCTGGGCCTGCGCCTGCCCGCGGGCAAAAACCCCAGCCTGTCGATGTATGCCGTGGCGACCGGCAGCGACGGCTACCGCGCCGCGGTCTCGCTCGGCGAGATCGATCCGGGCTTCGGCAACAAGGGTGCGATCGTCGCCTACGACATGAACGGCGCGGGGCTCGGTGCCAACGGCGTCGCGCGCCTGGTGGTGCCGGGCGAGGTCAAGCAGGGCCGCTCGGTGTCGAACCTGGTCGCGATCGAGGTGTTCGCGGCGGACACGCCCTGAACTGCGGGTCGACGCGCGGCCGTCTCAGCCGGGCCGGCCGCGCGCGTCCACGTAGGCCCAGGCCTCGAGGCCGGAGGCCAGCCGCACCCGTTCGCGGCGGTAGTCCTCGACCTCGTAGGCATCGGACTGCGCGAGCTCGGCCGGTGTGATCGCGAACACCGCGCCGTCGACGCAATCCTCCGCGCGGCCGGTGGGCGCGATGATCGGATGGTGGCTCTTGCGGCTGGTCGCGAGCACGGCGGGGTCGCGGATCGCGAGCCGCTCCAGGCGGTAGCCGGGCAACTGGTCGAGCTGGCCCGCGAGCAGCCGGCCGAAGGTCGCCAGTTGCACCGATTGGAGCTGCAAGGTGCCGTAGGAGAACAGGCGCTCGGTGGCGCCGTGGTCCGTGCTCATGGCGACGAGCGTCCCGCGTCGCCGGCATGCGGCAACAGCTGCTCGCGCGGCGGCGCCCAGGCCGACCAGACTTCGCCGGGCAGCGCGTGGTCGCGCGCGGGCGGTGCCTCGGCCACGCTGCCGAGGCTCACGAAGCCCGCGAGAAATTCCTCGGGACGCACGCCGAGCTCACTGGCCAGCACCGGATCGAAGCAGCGCTCGCCGCTCAGCACGATCGCGCCGAAGCCCAGTTGATGCGCGGCATTTAAAAGGTTGCCGAGCGCGGCGCCGGCGGCCAGCCATTGCTCGCGCGCGGGCACCTTACTGCGCGCGCGCGGCACGACCACGAAGGCCAGCAGCGCGGGCGGGCGCGTCGCATGCTCGCGCGCGCGGCGGCGGTCGGAGGCCGAGGCCAGCGGATCGCGGCGCAGCTTCTCGGCCTCGAAGCGATCGGCCAGCGCGGCGCGCTGCGCATCGCGGAACTCGATCACGCGCCACGGATGCAGCCCGCCATGGTCGGGCGCGCGCAATGCCGCCTGCAGCATCGCCTCGATGTGCTCTGCCGTGGGCGCGGGCGGGCGCAGCCGCTTGGGCGAGACCGAGCGGCGCTCGAGCAGCGGCGCCAGCGCGGCCTCGGTGCGCGAGGCCTGGAGCTCGTGGCGCAGCGCCTCGCTCTGCGCGAGAAAGCCGCGCGCCCAGGCCAGCACCCGTTCGCCCTGCGGCGTGAAGCCCTCGAAGCGCTGGCCGCGTTCGGTCGGCGGCGCCGAGGTGCGCAGCAGCGCATGGCCGTACTCGGCCTCGAGCGCCTGGAGGGCTTGCGCGAGCTCGGCCGGCGACATGCGGCTGGCCTGCGCCGCGCGGCCCAGGTGGCGCTCTTCGGCGAGCGCGAGCAGGCCGTGGAGAGGGGTGGTGCTGATCATGGGGAACACGGGACGTTGAAAAGGCGGCGGATTCGCGAGCGCATTCGCTATATTTTAAAAAGCATAGCGAAAGCCATGGCGGGAGCGGGACATCGCCAGCCTCAGCCGCCCGGCCGCCGGCCACGCTCGCGTGCCAGGTGCCGGTAGACGGTGCTGCGATGGATGCCGAGCCGGTGCGCGGCCTCGGCGACGTCGTGCCCGCAGTCCTGCAGCGCCTGCGCGATCGCCTGCCGCGTGATGGCCACGAGCGGCGGCGGGCCGCCGAAGCCGGGGCTCGTGGTGTCCGGGACGGGGGCGGCCGGCATGCCGGGCATCGCGCGCAGGTTCGCCGGCAGCGCGTCGATGCCGATCGCATCGCCGGGCTCGGCCAGCGCCACGAGCGAGCGCAGCACGCTGCGCAGCTCGCGCACGTTGCCGGGCCAGGGGCAGGCCGCAAGCGCCTCGAGCGCCTCGTCCTCGAGCCGCAGCCCGCGCGCGGCCGCGCCCGATTCGAGGAACAGCCGCGCGATCAGCGCATGCCGGTCGGCGCGCTCGCGCAGCGGCGGCAGCGCCACGGTGAAGCCGGCCACGCGATACATCAGGTCGGCGCGGAAACGCCCGGCCGCCACCAGCGCCGGCAGGTCGCCGTGCGTGGCGCAGGCCAGGTCGAAATCCACCGCCACGCCCTGGCCGCCGCCCAGCGGGCGCACCGTGCGCTCCTCGAGCACGCGCAACAGCCGCGTCTGCAGCGCCAGCGGCATCTCGGCGATCTCGTCGAGGAACAGCATGCCGCCATGCGCCTCGCGGATGCGGCCCGGCGCGCCGCGGCGGCGGGCGCCGGTGAAGGCGCCGTCCTCGTAGCCGAACAGCTCGGCCTCGATCAGGGTCTCGGGCAGCGAGGCGCAGTCGACCGCGACGAAGGGCCCGGCGCTGCGCCGGCTCGCCGCATGCAGCCGGCGCGCGAACACCTCCTTGCCGCTGCCGGTCTCGCCGTTGACCAGCACCGGCACGCCCTGGTTCAGCACCCGCACCGCGCGCTCGAGTAGCGGCTGCACGTCGTCGGGCGGCGGCGCGGCGGCCGAATCCTCGGGCGTCCACTGGCGCCGCGCGCCGCGCGACAGTGGTTCGCCGGGTCGGGCCGAGCGCTCGAGCACGGTCGCGATCTGGCGCCCGCCCGGCAGCGTGAGCAGGCTGCGGCGGCGCTCCATGCGTGCCCAGTCGCGGCCGAGGAAGGTGGCGGCGTCGAGGTCGAGCAGCTCCTGCCACGAGTGCCCGAACAGTTCGAGCGCCACGTGGTTGGCCGCGGCGATGCGGCCATCGGCGATCACCATCAGGCCTTCGCGCGCGGTGCCGATCAGCGAGGGCCGCGGATGGAAGCGCAGCAGGTGGCCGCTGGCCTCGCTGAGCATCATGCGGTGGCCGACCTGCTGCGCCGCCATGCGCACCAGCCCGAGCGCATGGCTGTTGACGCGCACCGTCTCGCCCGAGATGTCGAGCGCGCCCGCGACCTCGCCGCGGCCGGTGAAGATCGGCGCCGCCGCGCAGCCCAGCGTGCCGTTTTGTGCCAGGTAGTGCTCGCCGCCGAGCACCATCAGCGCCTCGCGCTCGGCCAGCGCGGTGCCGATGGCATTGGTGCCGCGCTGGTGTTCCGACCAGCCGGCGCCGGGCCGCAGCGCGAGGCGCTCGGCCTTGGGCAGGAAGTCGGGGCTGCCGATCTCGTCGAGGATCAGGCCGCTGGCGTCCGACAGCACCACCACGCAGCCGTTGCCGGTGGCGTGCTCGGCCAGGCCGTCGAGCTCGGGCTGGGCGCAGTCGAGCAGCCGCATCGCCTGTTCGCGCCGCTCGCGCAGCAGCGCCAGCGCCATCGGCTCGCACTCGCCGCCGCGCGGATCGACCGGCAGGCTGCGGCGCCACGAGCGCGAGATGTGCGGCGCGATCCAGGGCTCGGGGTCGCGGCCCTGCACGAAGAAGAGCTCCCGGGCCTGTTCCACCTGCGACGAGGGCGATTGCGAGTCGGTCATCCACGGCTCCAGTCGGTTCGGGGTGCGAGCCGGTTCGCCCGGTTCGCCTTTCGCGACATGCTAGCCGTCATGTTCGCGTGGATATGTCGCAGATTGCGAAAGAAAACCCTTGCGACACGGCCGCTCGCTGGGCGGGCACCTTCGGGATTTCACCGAGTCCGGCGGGTACGGGCCTTGCAGACCTTCGTGCGGGACGCCGCATGTCGCGGCGCCTTCAACACAATGGAGACACGCATGGACATGCTCGAACCGGGCAAATTCGGTACCGCGGTGCCGTTCAAGAAGCGCTATGGCAACTACATCGGCGGCGAGTGGGTGGCGCCCGTGGACAACCAGTACTTCGAGAACATCACGCCGGTGACCGGCCAGGTCTTCTGCGAGGTGCCGCGCTCGAGCGCCGCCGACATCGACCGCGCCCTCGACGCCGCGCACAAGGCCAAGGCCGCCTGGGGCCGCACCTCGACCACCGAGCGCGCGAACATCCTCAACCGCATCGCCGACCGCATGCAGGAGAACCTGGCCGTGCTCGCGGCCGCCGAGACCTGGGACAACGGCAAGCCGATCCGCGAGACCACCGCGGCCGACCTGCCGCTGGCGATCGACCACTTCCGCTACTTCGCAGCGTGCATCCGCGCGCAGGAAGGCGGCATCAGCGAGATCGACCACGAGACCTTCGCCTACCACTTCCACGAGCCGATCGGCGTGGTCGGCCAGATCATTCCGTGGAACTTCCCGCTCTTGATGGCGGTGTGGAAGCTCGCGCCCGCGCTCGCGGCGGGCAACTGCGTGGTGATCAAGCCGGCCGAGCAGACGCCGGTGTCGATCCTGGTGCTGATGGAGATCGTCGGCGACCTGCTGCCGCCGGGCGTGCTCAACGTGGTCAACGGCTTCGGCGTGGAAGCCGGCAAGCCGCTGGCCTCGAGCAACCGCATCGGCAAGATCGCCTTCACGGGCGAGACCACCACCGGCCGGCTGATCTCGCAGTACGCGAGCCAGAACTTGATTCCGGTCACGCTCGAGCTCGGCGGCAAGTCGCCCAACATCTTCTTCGCCGACGTGCTCGACAAGGACGACGCCTTCTTCGACAAGGCGCTCGAGGGCTTCGCGATGTTCGCGCTCAACCAGGGCGAGGTCTGCACCTGTCCCTCGCGCGCGCTGATCCAGGAATCGATCTACGACCGCTTCATGGAGCGTGCGCTGAAGCGCGTGGCCGCGATCCGCCAGGGCAGCCCGCTCGAGATGGAGACCATGATCGGCGCGCAGGCCTCGAGCGAGCAGCTCGAGAAGATCCTGTCGTACCTCGACATCGGCCGGCAGGAGGGTGCGCAGGTGCTGATCGGCGGCGAGCGCAACACGCTCGCGGGCGACCTCAAGGACGGCTACTACGTGAAGCCGACCGTGTTCAAGGGCCACAACAAGATGCGCATCTTCCAGGAGGAGATCTTCGGCCCGGTGGTGTCGGTGACCACCTTCAAGGACGAGGAAGAGGCGCTGGCGATCGCCAACGACACGCTCTACGGCCTGGGCGCGGGCGTCTGGAGCCGCGACATGAACCGTGCCTTCCGCATGGGCCGCGGCATCCAGGCCGGGCGCGTGTGGACCAACTGCTACCACCAGTACCCGGCGCATGCGGCCTTCGGCGGCTACAAGCAGTCCGGCATCGGCCGCGAGAACCACCGCATGATGCTCGACCACTACCAGCAGACCAAGAACCTGCTGGTCAGCTACAGCGAGAACAAGCTCGGCTTCTTCTGATCCCTGCCGCAAGGCACGCCCCGCGCGGCCCGTGACGGGACGCGCGGGGCGTTCGTGCATCTTCGAAGGAAGGCTTTCCATGACACAAGAAGTCCTGCGCGTGACTGCGACCGACGCGGCGCTGGCGCTGATCGACCGGCTCGCCGCGAAGCACGGCGCGCTGATGTTCCACCAGTCGGGCGGCTGCTGCGACGGCAGCGCGCCCATGTGCTATGCCCAGGGCGAGTTCATCGTCGGCGACTACGACCGGCTGCTGGGCCACATCGGCGGCATGCCGTTCTACATCAGCGGCCCGCAGTTCGAGTACTGGCAGCACACGCAGCTGATCATCGACGTGGTGCCGGGGCGCGGCGGCATGTTCTCGCTCGAAGGCCCCGAGGGCGTGCGCTTCCTGACGCGCTCGCGGCTGTTCACCGACGAGGAATGGGCCGTGCTCGAGGCGCGCGAGCGCGACGGCGCCAAGGCCTGAGCCTTTTCCGCCCCCGGACGGAATCCGGGTCGAAAGCCCTGGCGCTTGGCTTTCGCTATGTTGCGTCGTATATTGCGGTGTCATTTTCGCCAGACCGCGCCGTCGCGCGCCCCGCCGATGCAGCAGCCGCCTTTTCGCCTTCTCGCCGCCGCCGATGCCGCGCTCACGCGCGTCGATCGCGCGGATTCGCCGCTGCGCTATGCCGCGGTCGACTGCTGCGCCACGCCCGAGCCCGAGGCGCACGAGGCCGTCGCGGCCGGCCGCGCACGCCTGGCGGACCTCGACCACCATCTCCATTGCTCGGTGATCGGCACCTGCCTGAGCACGGCCGAGCTGCGCAAGCTGATGGCCCGCTTCGCCGACGTGAAGGGCGCCAGCGACCTGGACATCCACCACGACGCGGTGCGGCAGACCTCGCACGACCCGCAGGTCGCGAAGGCGCTGCAGAAGGCGCTCGACCACCGGCATGCGCCGGCGCTGCAGCGCGCCTCGAAGCTCGCCGACGCCGAGGCGCTGACCGCCTACTGGGACGAATCGCTGCACCAGGGCGAGGTGCCCGGCGCCTACTGGGCCGTGCTGACGCACCGCAGGACCACGCCCGCGCTGCGCCAGCGCGTGTTCGGCGAAGTCCACATGCTGTCGCACCTGGTCGGCGCGGCCAACCGTGCCGACATCCGTCGTCTCGTGGCGCTGGAGCGCGACAACGCCGAACTGCGCGAGAAGCTCGACCGCCAGCAGCTGCGTTCG
The DNA here is from genome assembly GCF_059418265.1 of Variovorax sp. GW821-FHT09B05. Lineage (NCBI taxonomy): Bacteria > Pseudomonadati > Pseudomonadota > Betaproteobacteria > Burkholderiales > Comamonadaceae > Variovorax > Variovorax sp. GW821-FHT09B05. The sequence goes on along the minus strand of NZ_JBWKPN010000007.1, from coordinate 253,932 downwards.
CAGGAACTGATGGAGGAGCGCGACCGGCAGATCGCGGCGCTGCGGCGCGAATTGATCGAGGCCACGGCCGCCGCGGCGCCCGAACGGCAGGAAAGGGCGGAGGAGACCGACAAGGCCGAGAAGGCCGAAAAAGCGGCCGCGCTGATCGCCCTGCAGACCGCGCGCCGCGAGCGTGCCGAGCAGACCGCCGCAGCCGCGCAGGCCGAGGCGGCGCAGCTGGCCGAGACGCTCGAGCACCTGCGCCGCCACACCCAGGCGCTGGGCCGCGAACTCGGCGCCGCCGAGCTGCAGCTGCGGATCAACGCCGACGACGGCGGGCGCAACGACCAGTCGGCGCAGCTCGATGCGCAGCTGCAGGGCCGCCGCATCCTCTACGTGGGCGGCCGGCCCAGCACCTATCCGGCGATCCGCGATCTGGTATTGCGCCATGGCGGGGAATTCCGGCGCCACGGCGGCGGCCTCGAGGACCGTGCGGGCCTGCTGGCCGCGGCCGTGTCCTGGGCCCATGTGGTGGTGTTCCCGGTCGACTGCATCGACCACGAATCGGTGGACAACCTCAAGCGGCTGTGCACGCGCCAGCAGGTGCGCTACATGCCGCTGCGCAGCGCGGGCATCGGGTGCTTCGCCGCGGCCTTCTCGGGGCCGGCGGAAGGCGCGCAGGCGCAGGGCGAGGGCAGGGAAGACGGGCCGTCCGGCACGTCGCCGATCTGCCCGCGCCACGGCTGAGCCGGGCGCGCGCCTCGCCCCGATGTTCATCCGCCAGCTGAACTACGTCGTCGCGCTCGCGCGCGAACAGCACTTCGGCCGCGCCGCCGCCGCCTGCAACGTCTCGCAGCCCGCGCTGTCGGGCGCCATCCGCAGCATCGAGGAAGAACTCGGCGTGGTCATCGTGCAGCGCGGCCGGCGCTTCGAGGGCTTCACGGCCGATGGCGAGCGCGTGCTGGCCTGGGCGCGCCGCGTGCTGGCCGACTGCGAGGGCCTGCGGCAGGACGCGCGCGCGGGCGGCAACGACCCCGTGGGCGTACTGCGCATGGGCGCGATTCCCGCGGCGCTGCCGCTGGTGCCGCGGCTCACGCAGGACTGCCTGCGCCGGCATCCGCGCCTCAAGCACGAGGTCTACACGCTGTCGGCCGCCGAGATCCTGCGCAAGATCGCCGACTTCGAGCTCGACATCGGCCTGAGCTACCTCGACGACGACCGGCTCGGCGCCTTCCAGACCCTGCCGGTGTTCCGCGAGCGCTATGTGCTGGTGGCGGCCGACGAGGCCATGTTCGAGGGCGCGGCCTCGATGTCGTGGTCCGATGCCGCGAGCCTGCCGCTGTGCCTGTTCACCACCAACATGCAGTGCCGCCGCGGCATGGACGCGGCCTTCGCTGCCGCCGGCGTGAAGGCCGTGCCGCAGGTCGAGACCGATTCGATGACGGTGCTCTACGCGCATGTGCGCCAGGCCGGCCTCTACGGCATCCTGCCGCACAGCGTGTTGTGCCTGGCCGAGGGCGCCGAGCAACTGCGCTGGAGGCCGATGTCGCCGCAGCTGCAGCGCGACATCGGCCTGGTGGTGCTGGCGCAGCAGCCGCATGCGCCGGTGCTCGATGCCGCGCTGCGCAGCTTCCGCGACCTCGACCTGCAGGGCTGGGTCGACGGACTGCTCGGCGCGGCGCCGCAGCCTACTTCCTGAAGCGCGCGGCCTCTTCCGAGCCGCCGGTTGCATTGCCCGCGCTGTACGAGTGCGCGCCCACGCCGGCGAGCTTGCCGCCCTGCACGATCAGGTACTCGTTGCGGATCGGGCGGTTCTCGAAGTAGCACTCGAGGATCTCGCGCGTGCCGGCCGCGTAGCGCGTCTGCGCCGACAGGCTGGTGCCCGAGATGTGCGGCGTCATGCCGTGGTGCGGCATCGTGCGCCACGGATGGTCGGCCGGCGCCGGCTGCGGGAACCACACGTCGCCCGCATAGCCCGCGAGCTGGCCGCTCTCGAGCGCCGAGGCGATCGCGTCGCGGTCGCACAGCTTGCCGCGCGCCGTGTTGATCAGGTAGGCGCCGCGCTTGAACTTCTTCAGGCTGTCGGCATTGATCATGTGCTCGGTCTCGGGATGCAACGGGCAGTTCAGCGTCACCACGTCGCAGACCTGGGTCAGGCTCTCGAGGCTGGTGTGGTGCGTAAGGTTGAGCTCCTTCTCGACCGACTCCGGCAGGCGATGGCGGTCGAGGTAGTGCAGCTTCACGTCGAAGGGCCGAAGCAGCCGCAGCACGCGCAGCCCGATGCGCCCGGCGGCCACCGTGCCCACCTGCATGCCCTCGAGGTCATAGGAGCGCGCCACGCAGTCGGCGATGTTCCAGCCGCCTTTCACCACCCAGTTGTACGAGGGGATGTAGTTGCGCACCAGGCCCAGCGTCATCATCACCACGTGTTCCGCCACGCTGTTGCTGTTGCAGTAGGTGACCTCGGCGACCGTGATGCCGCGGTCGATGGCGGCCTGCAGGTCGGTGTGGTCCGAGCCGATGCCGGCGGTCACGATCATCTTGAGCTTGGGCGCCTTCGCGATGCGCTCGGCCGTCATGTAGGCGGGCCAGAAGGGCTGCGAGATCACGATCTCGGCATCGTGCAGCTCGCGGTCGAGCACGCTGCCTTCGCCGTCCTTGCTCGAGGTGACCACGAGCTGGTGGCCGTTGGCCTCGAGGTACTTGCGCAGGCCCAGTTCGCCCGAGACGCTGCCCAGCAGGGTGCCGGGCTGGAAGTCGATGCGCCGCGGCGTGGGCAGGGTCTGACCGTCGGGATAACGCTCCAGGTGCGGCAGGTCGTCGCGGGCATAGGTGGTGGGATAGCCCGTCACGGGGTCGTCGTAGAGCACGCAAACAATCTTGGCCAAAGTCATCTCCTGGTTGATGCGGCAGCACATCGCTGCACGGGAGAGATGGTTTCGCGAACGGCATGGCGGCGCCAATCGTTTGATCCGATGCGGCGATAGGCGAGGCTTATCGAAAGAACTGCGCGCTACCATGGCCCCGCGCTTCGGCGGCGCGCATCGCGACCGTCGAGGGCTTTCACATCCAACCAGGAGCACCCATGAAGATCAGCGCACGCAACGTCCTGTCGGGCAAGGTCATTTCCATCGTCCGCGGCCCCGTCAGCACCGAGGTCACGCTCGAGATCGCGCCCGGCGTCCAGGTCGTCTCGACCATCACCAGCAATTCGGCCGACTCCCTCAAGCTGGTCGAAGGCCAGACGGCCTATGCCGTGATCAAGGCCTCGAGCGTGATGGTGGGCACCGACTGAGGCGCGGTGCGTCAGGCGGGCGCGGCTGCCTGCGCCGCGGCGAACCAGGTCGCGGGCGCCGGTGACCATTGGCGATCGGGTTGCCGCTCGAGCAGGGCGCACGCCAGTGCACCGAGGTCCGCATCGAAGACCTCGAGCGCCGCCTCGGCACCGCCGTCTTCGCGACGCGCGCTCGAGGCGAAGCGCGCGAAGGCGTTCCAGTCCCGGGCCAGCTGCTCGACCAGGATGCGGGCGAGTTCGTACGACAGCAGGTTGCCGTCGTCGGACCGGAAGAAGGATTCGCCCGACCAGAACTGCTGGATCTCCGCCTCGCCCCAGAACGCGAGATGCTTGCGCCGCAATTCCTGCGGCGTGTGCGTCGCGGGACCGGCGCCCGCGAGCCGGCGTTCGGTATTGACCGCGAGGCCTTCGTCGAGCCATCGGGGCAGGTCCAGGTGCGACAGGGCGTTGTGGGTCATCTCGTGCGCGATCACGGGCTCGATGGCCGAGAGATCGGCCCGCTTCGCGAGAAAGTGCGGGCAGCCCGCGTCGATGAACATGCCGCCGCTGAAGGCGAATTCGCCTTGCTCCGGGTAGTAGCCCGAAACGTAGCCGTAGTAGCTCTCCTCGTCGTCCACGACCAGCAGGATGCTCCTGTCGCCGGCTTCGAACAGGGCGATGCCGGCCAGGACCTGCTGGATCCGCTTGCGCGTGGAGACCACATAGGCCGCCGTGGCCGCCGCGACCACGGGCTCGAGCGAGGACAGCACCCAGGCCTGTTCCGATTCGTACAGATGGAAGTGAGGGCCCAGGGCATCCCGCAGATGCAGCAGCCATGCGCGCTGTCCCCGCGCGAGCGCTTCGCGTCGAAGGCCGGGATCGTCCTGCGACGAGGCCCAGGCTTCGAGCGCTTGCCAATCCAGCAGCGGAAGACCCTGTGTCGTGTCCATGTTCGCGGACAGGGAGAACGCCGGCGCGGCGCCGACGGCAAGCTCGGCCGGTGCCGCTTCGGCGACGAAGCCGTGGGGCAGCGCGGCATCGTCGGCGTCCTTTCCGACGCCTCGCGGCGATCTCGGCAAGTGGGTCCATGCGATCAACGCACCCATGAAGGGAACGAGCCAGGCCATCGCGATCAGCAGGTTCCGGCGCAGCACGGTCTCGTCGATGGCCTGGATGCGCCGCGTGATCCACGCGTTGAGCGCGAGCAGCGAGGCGAGGGTCGCGACGAGGAGGAGGGTGTCCATCGTCGAATTCTAGGGAGCGCGCCAGTGCCCAAAGTCATGGTCGTAGGCCAAAAGATTTTTTGACATGTTATGTCGGCAGCCCTATAGTGACCCCACCGAGGCAAGAGCGCCTTCACGTCACTCAATCACCAGGAGGGGTATGCAAACGCTGCTGAATCAACTCGAGGGTCTGGACGTTCTGGCGGGGGCCGCGATGGGCGGCGTGACGGTGCAGCTGCAGCCGATCCCGGGCCAGACGCCCGTGATCCAGGTGAGCATCGAGGGCCGCGACGAGCTCCCGATCTTCGTGACGAGTTCCGACATGCAGATCATCTGCATCTGCTACCTGTGGACCGAGGCCGACGTCAAAGCCGAGCGGCGCACCGAGCTGCTGGAGTCGCTGCTCGATCTCAATCCCTCCGTGCCGCTGTCGTCCTTCGGGCGCGTCGACGGCCGCTACGTGCTCACCGGTGCGCTCGGTCGCGATGCGCGCGTCGAGGACATCGCGCGCGAAGTCGCGGTGCTCAGCGACAACGCGCTCGATGCACTCGATGCGTTGTCCGAATTCCTGAACTAAGCGAGGTCATCATGACGGTCATCAAGAAACTGGTCACCCTGCTGCGCGGCAGCGCACGCGAGATCGGCGAGAGCGTGGTCGACAGCAACGCGACCCGCATCTACGAACAGGAAATCATCGACGCCAAGCACAGCATCGAGAAGGCCAAGGGCGACCTCACGGGCGTCATGGCCAAAGAGATGCAGTCGGCCCGCGAGATCGAGCGCCTCAAGAACGAGGTGGCGCGCTACGAGGGCCTCGCGCTCGAGGCGCTCAACAAGACGCAGGAAGGGCTGGCGCTCGACGTGGCCGCGCGCATCGGCACCATCGAGCAGGAGCTCGAGGAGCAGGCCAAGGCCCATGCCTCGTATGCGCTGCAGGTCGGCAAGCTCAAGGAGCTGATCCGCTCGGCCGAGGCGCGCATCCGCGAGCACGAGCGCGAGATCGGCATCGCCAAGACCACCGAGAGCGTCTACCGCGCCACGCAGTCGATCTCCGAGAACATCGGCAGCGGCGGCTCGCGGCTGGCCAATGCGCGCGAATCGCTCGAGCGCATCCGCAAGCGCCACGAGGACCTGTCCGACCGCATGGCGGCCAGCGAGTCGCTCGAGAACGAACTGGGCCACGCCGCGCTCGAGAAGAAGCTCGCGGCGGCCGGCATCGGCAGCGATGCCAACCGCACCGGCAAGGTCATGGACCGCATCCGCGCGCGCCAGGCAGGCGCGGCCGGCGGCGGCACGCCGGAGTCCGGCGCGCAATGACCGTGCGGGCCAAGCCGGCACGCTGGCAGGGCTCGGACGACGCCATTCGCGCGGTGCAGGTGGCCTTCGACGTCGAGGAGGCGGTGCTCGAGGCGGTGCGCAAGGCGGCGTTCGACCGGCACGTGTCGACCTCCGACCAGATCCGGCAGGTGCTGGGCCTCACGACCACCGCGGGCCCCAAGCGCCCGCGGCTCACGGTGTCGCTCGGTGCGGCAGACTACGAGTTCCTGGCGGCGCGCTACGGACTGGCGGCCGACGACCGGCTCGCCATCAAGGAACGGGCGACGCGCGACCTGATCGCATTCGCGGGCGGTGGGAAGGCCGCGGCGAAGAGCACGACGAAGAACGCGATGAAGAGCACTGCGAAGAGCGCCGCCAAGAGCGCTCCCGACGGCGTGAAGCAGAGCGCCCGCACCGGCAAGCCGGCGCGGCGATAACAACAACGCAGAGACCACCGGCTGGCCCGGGGGAGGATCGATGGGCAATTTCATGGAAGCGGTCACGGGCTACCCGACCGCGATCTACACGGTGCTGCTGGGCGTCGTGCTGATCTACTGGGTGCTGGCGATGCTGGGCCTGGTCGACATCGAGCACCACGGCATCGACGTCGACCTCGCGCACGCCGACGGCGATGCCGAGGACGTCGGCGACCTCGCGAGCTACGTGGTGGCCATGGGCCTCAACGGCGTGCCGTTCTCGGTCGCGGTGAGCCTGCTGGTGCTGGTGGCCTGGGTGGTGTCGTGCCTCGGCGGCGAATGGCTGCTGCCGCTGGTGCCGACCACGCTGCTCAAGCTGGTCGCGGGCACCGCGCTGCTGGTGGCGAGCGCCGTGGTGGCGATCCCCGTCACGGCGGTGGCGATCCGTCCGCTGCGCGGCCTGTTCGTGAGCCACACGGCCGTGAGCAACGCGGCACTGGTCGGCCAGACCTGCAAGGTCGTCACCGGCGTGGTCAACGAGAAGGACGGCCGCGCCGAAGTGGCGCGCCGCGGCGCGAGCCTCAACATCCGCGTCTGGGCGCCGGTGCCCAACACCCTGAAGCGCGGCTCGATCGCGCTGATCCTCGAATACGACGAGGTGGCCGCGCGCTACCTCATCGCCGCGCACGACGACCTGTCGAGCTGAGCGCGGCCCCCGCCCGATCCCCTGTTTTCCGCTTCAAGTACTGGAGAAAAAAGATGGAGCCCATCCTCATTGCCGTCGCCGTGCTGGCCATTGTCATCCTCGGCCTGTTCGCGATGTTCGCCAAGTTCTATCGCAAGATCGAACAGGGCCACGCGCTGATCGTGAACACGCTGCGCGCGGAACCCGAGGTCACCTTCACCGGCCGCATGGTCTACCCGATCATCCACAAGGCCGAGCTGATGGACATCTCGGTCAAGACGATCGAGATCGACCGTTCGGCCAACGAGGGCCTGATCTGCCGCGACAACATCCGCGCCGACATCAAGGTGAAGTTCTTCGTGCGCGTCAACAAGACGGCCGACGACGTGCTCAAGGTGGCACAGGGCATCGGCTGCGCGCGCGCCTCGAACCACGAGACGCTCGAGGAACTGTTCTCGGCCAAGTTCTCCGAGGCGCTCAAGACCGTGGGCAAGTCGATGGACTTCGTCGACCTCTACCAGGCGCGCGACAACTTCCGCGACCAGATCGTGAGCCAGATCGGCAACGACCTCTCGGGCTACGTGCTCGAAGACGCGGCGATCGACTTCCTCGAGCAGACGCCGCTGTCGGAGCTCGATGCCAACAACATCCTCGATGCGCAGGGCATCAAGAAGATCACCGAGCTGACGGCGGTCGAGCACGTGCGCACCAACGAGCTGCGCCGCAACGAGGAAATGCAGATCAAGAAGAAGAACGTCGAGACGCAGGAGGCGCTGCTCGAGCTCGAGCGCCAGCAGGCCGACGCCACCTCGCGCCAGCACCGCGAGATCGCCAGCGTGCGCGCCCGCGAGGAGGCCGAGACGCTGAAGATCCAGGCCGAGGAGCGCACCAAGTCCGAGAGCGCGCGCCTGCTCTCGGAGCAGACCGTGGCTGTGCAGCAGGAGAACGTGCAGCGCGAGAAGGAAGTGGCCGAGAACAACCGCAAGCGCGCGGTGGCGATCGAGGAGGAAAAGGTCACGCGTGCCCGCGATCTCGAGATCGTCGACCGCGAGAAGGAAGTGACGCTGCAGCGCATCGAGAAGGACAAGGCCGTCGAAGTGCAGAAGAAGGCCATCGCCGACGTGATCCGCGAGCGCATCGTGGTCGAGCGCACCGTGGCCGAGCAGGAAGAGGCGATCAAGGAGCTGCGCGTGGTGGCCGAGGCCGAGCGCACCAAGAAGTCGGTCGTGATCATGGCCGAGGGCCAGGCCGACGAGAAGATGGTGCTCGACGTGAAGGCGGCCGAGACGCAGGAGAAGCGCGCGCGCCACAAGGCGGCCGAGGAACTGACGCTGGCCGATGCCAAGCTCAAGGTGGCCGAGCGCGACGCCGAGTCGAAGAAGCGCGAGGCCGAGGGCGTGGAGGCCATCTCCGCCGCGCCGGGCCTGGCGGCCGCCAAGGTGCAGATCGCCACCGCCCAGGCCAAGCTCGCGAGCTTCGAGGCCGAGGCCACGGGCAAGGAGAAGATCGGCCTGGCCGACGTGCATGTGCGCGCCGCCGACGCCGACGCGATCCTCAAGGCCGGCCAGGCCGATGCGCAGGTGATCGAGGCGCGCTCGCAGGCCGAGGCCGCGGGCATGCGCGCCAAGTTCGAGGCCGAGGCCTCGGGCAAGGAAAAGCTCGGCCTGGCCGAGGTCAACGTGCGCACGGCCGATGCCGAGGCCACGCTCAAGTCGGGCCAGGCCGATGCGCAGGTGATCGAGGCGCGCTTCGGTGCCGAGGCCAAGGGCCTGCACGAGAAGTTCGAGGCCATGAAGTCCATGAGCCCCGAGACCCGCGACCACGAGGAATTCCGCATGCGCCTCGAGAAGTCGCACATCGAGACCCTCAAGGGCATCGAGGCCCAGACGGCCATCGCCAAGGAGCAGGCCGAGGTGCTGGGCACCGCGCTGTCGAACGCCAAGATCGACATCGTGGGCGGGCAGGGCGACTACTTCGACAGCTTCGTGCGCTCGCTCTCGGTGGGCAAGGGCATCGACGGCGTGATCTCCAAGAGCAATGCGATCCAGGTCGCGTTCAAGGACCAGCTCTCGGGCAACCGCGACGTGGTGCAGGACCTGCGCGACATCGTGGGCGCGCTCGGCTCGTCCTCGGGCGAGATCCAGAACCTCAGCGTGGCGGCGCTCGTCAACAAGATCGCCACCGAGGGCAGCGAGACCCAGAAATCGGCGCTGCACAACCTGATCTCCACCTTCCGCAACTGAGCGCGGGCTGACCCGCACGGCACCCACCCATGGACACCAACGAACCGGGGAATCCGCCCGGTGCCGCGGCCGATGCGACCGAGGCCCTGGTCTCGGGCAGCGGCAGCTACGACCTGCTGAAGAAGCGCCTCGAGACCCAGGGCGAGGGCCTGCTGAAGAAGGCGCGCGCCCTCAACGAGAAGCGGCTGGCCGAGTTCGGCCGCTCCGAGCAGTCGCTGGTGCTGCGCACCCGCGCGCGCACCGAGAACAACGCCGTGGCGCGCGACATCGTGCGCATCGGCGACCTGCTGCTGTTCGGCTACAACGTCTTCATCGGCCTGCGCAAGGAAACCGCCGTTGGCGACGTGTTCGGCCTCTACCGCATGGCGCAGCTCGGCGCGCCCGATGCCGACGAGCTGCAGCCGGTGCCGATCGCCGGCACCTTCCTCGAGGACGCGCGCTTCGCCTCCGACTTCCGCGAGCTCTACGCCTACTACAAGCAGGCCACGCTGCTGCAGCTGCGCGTGACGCAGGACAAGCTGCTGGCCGCGTTCCAGATCGGCCAGCAGCTGCACGACGTGCGCGTGTTCCGCTGGGCCATCGAGCGCGACGGCGGCATCCACTACATCGACAACCGCGGCGAGCGCGACATCGCACTGCCGGCCAGCCACGACTTCGAATGGACCGTCGCCACGCGCGAGGACCACGTGGGCGGCAAGCATCCGCACGTGAACGTGCTCGACACCGTGTTCGTCGAGACGCTGGGCGGCGACCTCACGATCAAGGTCGAGAACAACACCGAGACCGGGCTGGGCATCTACAACGAACCGGTCGAGGACCGCAGCCAGTCGCTGACCGATGCCGAGATCGCCTGGGCCAAGCTCGGCATGCTGATCCTGCTGCGCGTGAAGCCCTACCGCGAGCAGGTCACGCGCTACCTGGTGTTCAACATCCGCACGCAGCAGGTCGAGCGCATCGACGCCATCGGCGGCTCGTGCGTGCAGCTGCCCGAAGATCACGGCATCATCTTCCCGGGCGGCTACTACCTGCAGTCGGGCGAGCACAAGCGCTTCGACCTGCCGGCCGACATGGTCGGCAGCCTGCGCTTCAAGCGCATGCTGCGCTCGCCCAACGGCGAGGACGTGGCCTATGTCTTCTACGACCCCAAGCCCGGGCGCTACGCGCTGTTCAATTACAACCTGATCGACAAGACGCTGGCCACGCCGATCGTCGCCAACGGCTATGCGCGCTTCGCCGACGGGCGCATCCTGGTGTTCAACGGCGACGAGAACGAGCCGACCCGCGTGCACCCGATGCAGCTGTGGCAGACGCCGTTCGCGAGCGAGGAGCATGCCGGTGCCCAGCCGCCGGCCACCGGCTTCTTCGGCAAGATCGGCAATGCCGAGCTGGTGCGCGGCGTGTCCGACCTGATGGGCATTGCGCGCGCGGTGCGCGAGCAGGCGCCCACGCGCGCCGCCTACGAGGACCTGATCCGCCAGTGCACGCGCGTGAGCGATGCCTACTTCTGGCTCGACTCGCCCGAGACCGACAACCTCTCGGGCGAGCTGCGCAGCATCGCCGAGGTGGCGCGCGGCACGCTGGCCGAGTTCGAGAAGGTCGACACCATCCGGCGCGAAACGGCACGCGCGCTGGCGCAGGCCGAGGCCGAGCAGCATGCGCTGCTGGTCGACATCGCCAGCACGCTGTGGCGCGCCCCCGACGACTTCGTCAAGGCGCTGGCGCGGCTGCGCGAGCGCCGCGGCCAGCTGCAGATGCTCAAGGAGCTGCGCTACGCCGACCTGCCGCGCATCGCCGCGATGGACGCCGCGCTCGAGACCGAGCAGCAGCGCATCGGCGAGCGCGCAATGCAGTTCCTGGCGGCCGACACCGCCTTCGACGGCCAGCGCCAGGCGCTCGACAAGCTCGCGCTCGAGCTGCCGCAGCTCGGCACCTCGCCGGCGCTCGGCAAGCTGCTCGCCACGCTCGACGAGCAGGCCGCGGGCCTCGACCTGCTGACCGAGCAGCTCGGCAGCCTGCCGGGCGGCGACGCGGTGGTGCGCACCTCGATCCTCGACCGCATCTCGCTGATCTACGCCGACATCAACCGCATGCGCGCCGATGCGCGCGCGCGCCGCAAGTCGCTGGGCGCGAACGAGGCGCGCGCCGAGTTCGGCGCCCAGTTCAAGCTGTTCGGCCAGGCGGTGGAGAACGCGCTCGAGTTCGCCGACACGCCCGAGAAGTGCGACGACGCGCTCACGCGCCTCTTGGCCCAGCTCGAGGAGATCGAGGGCCGCTTCGCCGAGCAGGAGGATTTCCTGGCCGACATCGCCGAGAAGCGCGAGTCGGTCTACGAGGCGCTGTCGGCCCGGCGCCAGACATTGGTCGAGGGACGCCAGCGGCGCGCCAAGGGCGTGATCGACGCGGCCGGCCGCATCCTCGACGGCATCGCGCGCCGCGTGGCGCAGTTCGGCGAGCTGGGGCAGGTCCACAGCTACTTCGCGGCCGATCCGATGATCGCCAAGCTGCATGCGCTGATCGCCGACCTGCGCGCGCTCGGTTCGGCGGTGCCGGCCGACGAGCTCGACACGCGGCTGAAGACCGCGCGCGACCAGGCGCTGCGCGCGGTGCGCGACAAGCGCGAGCTGGTGAGCGAGGGTGGCGACACGCTGCGGCTGGGCCGCCATGCCTTCACCGTGCACCGGCAGCCGATCGATCTCACGCTGGTGGCGCATGGCGAGGGCCTGGCCTACCAGGTCACGGGCACCGACTACCTGAGCCCGGTCAACGACGAGCGCCTGCTGCCGCTGCGGCGCTACTGGAACCAGGCGCTGGTGTCCGAGACGCCCGCGCTGTCGCGCGCCGAGTACCTGGCCGGCTGCCTGCTCGAGGCGCTGCTCCAGGGCCGGGCCGAGCGCGGCTGGGCCGAGCTGCTGGCGCTGCTGGCCGAGAACCCGCTGCATCCCGAGCTGCTGGAACTGGTGCGCCGCTTCGCCGCGCCGCGCTACCAGGAGGGCTACCAGAAGGGCGTGCACGACGAGGACGCGCTGCGCCTCCTGGCCGCGCTGGTGCCGATGCAGGACGAGGCCGGCCTGCTGGCCTGGGGCCCGACCGAGCGCGCGCTGGCCTTGCTCTACTGGCAGCACGGCCACCTGGTGGCGATGCGCGAATCGATGCAGCGGCGCGCGCGCGCCGCGTTGCAGATGCAGGAGCTGTTCGGCCGGCGCGATGCGCTGGCGCAGCTCGAGGCCGACATGGCGCGCGTGCTGCGCCACTTCGCGCAGGAATTCCTGCCCGACCTGCTGCCGTTGCCCGAACCCGCCGCCGACGACGCGGCGCTCGAGGCGCACCAGGACGAGGTCACCACGCTCTGCGGCCGCGCCGGCGCCTACCTGGTGCGCGAGCTCGCGAGCGCGCAGGGCGGCGAGCACTGGGTGGTGTCGGGCGCGGGCGAAGACCTCGCCGCCGCGCTGCTGCGCGAGCTCGAGCGCGGCGGCCGGCGCGAGGCCTGGCAGCACGACCTCGACAGCGCGCCGCCGCCCGAGCGCTGGCGACTCGCGCGCGACTGGGTGCGCGCCTATGCGCTGCACCAGTCGCCGCAATCGCTGGCCTGGGTCGACGACGCGGCCAGCGTGCTCGCCATCCCGGTGCAGCGGGTGCGCGTCAATGCGGCGCTCGACCGCACGGTCGAGGGCCTGCGCGGCGAGCATCCGCGCGTGGCCGAGGGCCGCGTCACGCTCAACCTCAACGATTTCTGGCGCCGTTTCCAGTTCCATGCCACGCACGCGGTGCCCGACTTCCAGGCGCTGCACGCGCTGCGCCACGAGCTGCTCGCGCACGAGAAGGCGCGGCTCAAGCTCGGCCAGTTCCAGGCCAAGCCGCTGTCGACCTTCGTTCGCAACCGCCTGATCGACGAGCTCTACCTGCCGATCGTGGGCGACAACCTCGCCAAGCAGATCGGCGCGGCGGGCGAGGGCAACCGCACCGACCGCATGGGCCTGCTGCTGCTGATCTCGCCGCCGGGCTACGGCAAGACCACGCTGATGGAGTACGTGGCCGACCGGCTCGGGCTGATCTTCGTGCGCATCAACTGCCCGGCGCTGGGCCATGGCGTCACGGCCGTCGATCCGGCCAGCGCGCCCAACAGCGCGGCGCGCCAGGAGCTCGAGAAGCTCAACCTGGGCCTGGCGATGGGCAGCAACGTGATGCTCTACCTCGACGACATCCAGCACACCAGCCCCGAGTTCCTGCAGAAGTTCATCGCGCTGGCCGACGGCACGCGCCGCATCGAGGGCGTGTGGAACGGCGAGCCTCGCAGCTACGACATGCGCGGCAAGCGCTTCGCGATCGTGATGGCGGGCAACCCCTACACCGAGTCGGGCGACGTGTTCAAGATCCCCGACATGCTCGCCAACCGGGCCGACATCTACAACCTCGGCGACGTGCTCTCGGGCCGCGAGGCCGCGTTCGCGCTGTCCTACATCGAGAACAGCCTCACGGCCAACGCCACCCTGATGCCGCTGGCCTCGCGCGATCCGAAGGACGTGCAGCTGCTGGTGCAGATGGCGCAGGGCCAGGAGGTGCCGAGCAGCGCGCTGTCGCATCCCTACAGCGCGGTCGAGCTCGAGGAGATCAAGGGCCTGCTGCAGCGCCTGTTCCGCGTGCGCGACCTGCTGCTCAAGGTCAACCTCGCGTACATCGAGTCGGCCGCGCAGCAGGAGCACTACCGCGCCGCGCCGCCGTTCAAGCTGCAGGGCAGCTACCGCAACATGACCAAGCTCGCGGGCAAGGTCACGGCGCTGATGCGCGACGACGAACTCGATGCGCTGCTGCGCGACCACTACCGCGGCGAGGCCCAGACGCTGACCACCGGCGCCGAGGAGAACCTGCTGCGGCTCGCGCAGCTGCTCGGCAGCCCCACGGCCGAGGAGGCCGCGCGCTGGAGCGCGATCTGCGAGGAGTTCGTGCGGCGCCGCAAGCTCGGCGGCGACGATACCGACGCCAGCCAGCGCATCACCAGCGGCCTGCTCGACGTGGCGCGCGCGGTCGATGCGCTCAAGCCCCCGCCACCTGAAGAGCCGTCTGTGCCGGAAACGCCGAGCGAGAGTCAGCGCCTGGCCGAGGCCATGCTGCAGATCGCCGTGACCTACCGCGAGCTGATCCTGCCGCTGGTCACGGCCACCGAGCGCCGGCTCGAGCTCGACCGCACCATCCGCCACGACATGGAGCGCCTCACGGCCGAGATGCAGGGCGCGAAGGCCGCGGCGAAGCGGCCTGCGGCCAAGCCGGAGAAGGACCAATGAGCACCTCGCCTTCCGAGCGGCACGACGCGCTGCCGGTGCTGCTCGCGCAGCTCGATGCCGCGATGGCCGACCACCGCCTGAGCGACGACGAGCGGCGCGTGCTGGTGCACACGCTGCGCGAGGCCTCGCCGCCCGAGGACGGCCTGCGCCAGCTGCGCAACCGGGCCTTCGACCTGGTGCGCGCGCGCACCGCCGATCCGCAGCAGCTCGGGCTGCTCAAGTGGCTCGAGGGCGTGGTGCGCGCCATCGACGTCGGCCGCTCGCCCGGCACCGCCGACGGTGCCGCGCCGCGCTCGCAGGTGTTCTTCAGCCCGGGCACGGCCTGCCTGCAGGCCATCGTCCAGCAACTGCGCGGCGCGCGCCGCAGCGCCGACCTCTGCGTCTTCACGCTGTCGGACGACCGCATCAGCGACGAGGTGCTCGCGGCGCACCGGCGCGGCCTGCGCGTGCGGCTGGTGACCGACAACGACAAGGAATACGACCTCGGCAGCGACGTAGGCCGGCTGCGCAACGCGGGCATCCCGGTGGCGGTCGACCGCACCGACGCCCACATGCACCACAAGTTCGCGATCTTCGACGGCGCCTGGCTGCTCAACGGCAGCTACAACTGGACCCGCAGCGCCAGCGAATTCAACGAGGAGAACCTGGTGCTGAGCAACGACGCTACCTTGCTGCGGCGCTTCGCCGACGAATTCGACACGCTGTGGCGCGAACTGCAGGAAGACCGATGAGCCGACGCATCGACTACGACTGGGAGCTGCCGCCCGCCATGCTGCAGCGGCTGGGCCGCGACAGCTATGGCGCGCAGCGCATCGTGCACGAGGACGGCCACCTGCTCGTGATCCTGCACGAGCCGCCCGCGGGCAGCGGCAGCGAGCGCCGTCATTCGGTGTTCCTGCGCAAACCCGACGGCGGCTGGTTCCACAAGGGCAGCACGCCGGGCGAGCGCGCCTTCGCGAAGCTGCTCGAGAGCTACCGCGCCGCGCTGGCCACCTTCGAGCAGCGCCACGAGGCGGCCGCGGATGCCGAGGCCCTGTTCCAGATCCTCGGGCCGCTGATCCCGCTGTCGCGCGCGGCCGCCAACCTGCAGGCCACCTTGCAGGCGGCGCGCGAGGCGGTGAAGGACGATCCGCTGCTGGTCGACCTGCGCGACCGCGCGGTCGAGATCGCGCGCGGGCTCGAACTGCTCCTGGCCGACACCCGCATGTCGCTCGACTTCCGCCTCGCCCATGCGGCCGAGGCGCAGGCACGCGCGGCGCTGGAGGCCACGCGCGCGCAGCACAAGCTCAACACCATCGCCGCGCTGACCTTTCCGCTGATGGCGATCGGCGCGGTCTTCGGCATGAACCTGCACAGCGGCGCCGAGAACCTGCCGGCCTGGGTCTACTGGGCGATCTTCCTGGCTGGCCTGCTGATGGGACTGATGCTGCGCGGCTGGGTCAAGGCGCCTGAAGCGGCCGGGGCGGCCGTGTCGACGGATGGCAAGGCGAAGGCCTCGATCGCGCCGAAGAAGAAGTAGGGCCGCCGGCGCTCAGTCGCGCCAGACCATCTCGAAGGTCTCGCACAGCACCGGCATGCGCAGGTCGGGCGTGCGGCCGATGCGCTCGCACTCGCCGCTGAAGTACTGCCAGTGGCCTTCGCGCCAGTAGCGCAGCGAACCGTCGCCCTCGGCCTCGACCGCAGCGAAGTCCGCGCCGACCTCCTCGAAGGGCATCACCACCACCGAGCGCGTCTCGATCACGCACAGCGGCCGGCCGTGCCAGTCGGTCACCACGCTGAGGTCGCCGGGGCTCGGCCGCGGGCGGCCCGTGGCGGCGAAGGACCATTCGAGGCTGGCCGTGCCGCGCTTGCGGCCCTCGAGCACGAGCTGCGCGAGTTCGGTGGCGCCGGCCTCGTTGTCGTCGAAGTGGAAGGCTTCGCAGAAGCGCGAAGCGGCCTCGCTGCCGAGGGCGGCCTCGAAGCGTTGCCAGAAGGGAAGGATCTCGTCGGGGATCGCCATGCGCGTGCCTGCCAAAGGGGGCAGAGCATAGCGAAGAATGAGCGCTGAATGAGGGACGCCGTGGGCGCATCCTGCGATGCGTGCGGCGCGGCGCCTCTCGTTCAGCCCTGGCGCGGTGCCAGGGTCAGGCGCGCACGCCGAGCACCGACAGGATGACGGCGGCCAGCGTCAGCGCGACCGGTGCCTTGTGCACGGCGAGCACATGGGCATGCGCGGCCAGGCGCGATTGCAGAAGGGCCTTTTCGGAATGAAGGGCTGTGGTCATGAGACGACTCCTTGAACAGTGACGCGGACACCGTGTCCGCATGACTGCAACGATAGTCCTGCGAAAGCGCCATGGTTCGTGCCTTTCATCGACACGGCGTTTCCGTTTCGGCAACGATCCGGAGGAACCCGGCGCGCGCGAAACGATCGGGGCGTGGTCCCGGGAGCATCGCGGTCAGCCAGGGGTCAGCCAGCGATCAGCTTCTGCACCAGTTCCGCCGTGGTGGCGGCCGCGTACTTGCGCATCAGCCGCGCGCGATGCAGTTCCACCGTGCGGTGGCTGATGCCCAGCGCCTTGCCGATCTCCTTCGAGGTCAGGCCGCGCATCACCTGCGCCGCCACCTCGCGCTCGCGCGGCGTGAGCTGGGCCTTGGTCGCGCGGCGCGAGCCCAGGTCCTCGAAGGTCCAGATGCCCGACTCGTGCGGGATGGCCCGGTTCATCGCATGGCCGGTGACATGGCACCAGAAGGTCTCGCCCGCGATCGCGCCATGCAGGTTGCCGAGCCGGCGCATCATGCGGTTGTCGGCGTAATGCCCGCTGGCATTCATGATCGGCTCCATGCGCTTGCCGATGCGCTCGAACTCGGCGAGGCTGGGGTAGAGGATGCTGAACGAATGCCCCACCAGCGCGGAGGGCGTTGCGCCGAAGATCTCGCACACGCGCTGGTTGCAGGCCACGATGGCGCGGTGGCGCGACACCACCATCCCGACCGGGGCATGCTCGAAGGCCAGCCGGTAGTCGATGTCGGGCGTTGCCGCCTCAGCCTTGCGATCGGTCGTCTCCTGCATCGGGGGTCACCATTACGAAATACTACGTATGCGGGTACGTAGTATCGTTCAGGGCTTTCCCACCCACTCTCGACACAGCCATTCAAGGAGCACGAGTGAACAAGATCTATCCCTCCGCCGAGGCGGCGCTCAAGGGGGTCGTGGCCGACGGGCAGATGCTCGCGGTCGGCGGCTTCGGCCTGTGCGGCATTCCCGAGGCGCTCATCGAGGCGCTCAAGGATTCCGGCGCGCAGAACCTCACCGTGATCTCGAACAACGCGGGCGTCGACGGCTTCGGCCTCGGCAAGCTGCTCGAGACGCGCCAGATCAAGAAGATGATCGCCTCCTACGTGGGCGAGAACAAGGAATTCGAACGCCAGTACCTGGCGGGCGAGCTCGCGCTGGAATTCACGCCCCAGGGCACGCTGGCCGAGAAGCTGCGCGCCGGCGGTGCCGGCATCCCGGCCTTCTTCACCAAGACCGGCGTGGGCACGCAGGTCGCCGAGGGCAAGGAACTGCGCGAGTTCGACGGCGAGACCTACGTGATGGAGCATTCGCTGGTGCCCGACGTGGCGCTGGTCAAGGCCGACGTGGCCGACAAGTCGGGCAACCTGCGCTTCCGCCTGACGGCGCGCAACTTCAATCCCGCGGCCGCGATGGCCGGCAAGATCTGCATCGTCGAGGTCGAGAAGATCGTCGAGGTGGGCGAGCTGGCCCCCGACGACATCCACCTGCCGGGCATCTACGTGCACCGCCTGGTGCTCAACGCCACGCCCGAGAAGCGCATCGAGAAGCGCACCGTGAGCGCCGGCGTCGATGCCGCGGCCGCCAAGGTCGAGGCCCAGACGGCCATCGCCCAGGCCGCCGCCGGCAGCGAAGTGCCGGCCAAGGTCGTCAACAAGAAAGAAGGAGCCTGAGATGCCCTGGACCCAAGACCAGATGGCGGCGCGCGCCGCGCAAGAGCTGGAAGACGGCTTCTACGTCAACCTCGGCATCGGCATCCCGACGCTGGTGGCCAACCACACGGGCACCAAGGAAGTCTGGCTGCAGAGCGAGAACGGCATGCTGGGCATCGGCCCGTTCCCGACCGAGGACCAGGTCGACGCCGACCTGATCAACGCCGGCAAGCAGACCGTCACCACGCTGCCGGGCTCGGCCATCTTCGGCAGCCACGACAGCTTCGCGATGATCCGCGGCGGCAAGATCAACCTCTCGATCCTCGGCGCGATGCAGGTGAGCACCCAGGGCGACCTCGCCAACTGGATGATCCCCGGCAAGATGGTCAAGGGCATGGGCGGCGCGATGGACCTGGTGGCCGGCGTCAAGCGCGTGATCGTGCTGATGGAACACGTGGCCAAGAAGAAGGACGGCACCGAGGACTTCAAGATCCTCGAGAAGTGCACCCTGCCGCTGACCGGCGTGGGTGTGGTCGACCGCATCATCACCGACCTCGCCGTGATGGACGTGGTGCCCGAGGGCCTCAAGGTGATCGAGCTCGCGCCCGGCGTGAGCTTCGATGCGCTGCAGGCCAAGACCGGCGCCAAGCTGATCCAGTAAGGCGAAGGCCGCAACGACGAACGAAGGGCAGGGCCGCGCGAGCGGGCCCTGCCTTTTTTCATTGGAGAGAACGAAAGATGAGCGTGAGCGACATCCTCCACGACCTCTGGCGCCAGGCCGGCCTGCCGGCCGACGCACTGCCGCTGGCGCGGCTCACGGGCGCCGACCCGGTGCTGCCGTCGTCCTTCGCGGTCGGCGCGGCGGCGCAGGGCAGCATCGCCGCCGCCGCGCTGGCGGCCTGCGAACTCGGCCATGCGCGCGGCGTGCCGCGGCAAGCGGTCGCGGTCGACATGCGCCATGCCGCGCTCGAATGCACCGGCTGGTTCAGCCTCGACGGCCGCGTGCCCGAACTCTGGGACGCGTTCTCGGGCCTCTACCGCACCTCCGACGGCTGGGTGCGCATCCATGCCAACTTCGCGCACCACCGCGAAGGCGCGCTGCGCCTGCTGGGCCTCGATCCCGCGACGGCCGTGCGCGCCGATGCCGAAGCCGCGATGGCCGGCTGGCGTGCGCTCGACTTCGAGGAAGCCGCCGCCGCGCGCGGGCTGGTGGCCACCGCGCTGCGCCGCTTCGACGAATGGGATGCCACGCCGCAGGGCCGCGCGATCGCCGCGCAGCCGCTGTTCACCATCGAGCGCATCGGCGACGCGGCACCGCTTGCATTGCCGCCGCTGCGCGAGGACCAGCGGCCGCTCGCGGGCCTGCGGGTGCTCGACCTCACGCGCATCCTGGCCGGCCCGGTCGGCGGGCGCGCGCTCGCGGCCTACGGGGCCGACGTGATGCTGGTCAACTCGCCGCGGCTGCCCAACATCGAGGCCATCGCCGACACCAGCCGCGGCAAGCTGTCGACGCACGTGGACCTGCGCACCGACGAGGGACAGGCGGCGCTGCGCCGGCTGGCCGGGGATGCGCATGTGTTCGTGCAGGGCTACCGGCCCGGCGGCCTCGAGGCGCTGGGCTTCGGGCCGGCGCAGCTCGCGGCGCTGCGGCCCGGCATCGTCTGCGTCTCGCTCTCGGCCTATGGCACGCAGGGCCCATGGGCTGGCCGCCGCGGCTTCGATTCGCTGGTGCAGACCGCCATGGGCTTCAACCAGGCCGAGGGCGAGGCGGCCGGCGACGGCAAGCCGAAGCCGCTGCCGATGCAGATCCTCGACGAGGCCACGGGCTACCTGATCGCCTTCGGCGCGGCCGCCGCGCTGCATCGCCAGCAGCGCGAGGGCGGCAGCTGGCAGGTGCGCGTGTCGCTCGCGCAGACCGGGCACTGGCTGCGCGGACTCGGCCGCGTGCCCGGCGGGCTCGCCACGGCCAGGCCCGACATCGCGCCCTATGTGGAAACCGAGCCCTCGGGCTTCGGCGAACTCGCGGGCCTGAGACACAGCGCGCTGCTCGCGCGCACGCCGGCCGCCTGGCCGCGGCCCTCGATGCCGCCCGGCAGCCACCCGGCGGAGTGGCCCTAGGCCCCGAGCGCCGCGCGCACCTTGTCGCCTAGGCCGCGCAGCCGCTCCACCGGCTCGTTCGAGAACACGAAGCGCAGGTACTGCGCGCCATGCGTCTCGCCCCAGCCCTGCATGGCGGTGGCGCAGACGCGCGCCTTCAGCAGCCGCTCGGAGAGAGTCTGGCCGTCGATGCCGAAGTCGCTGGCGCGCAGCAGCATCGACCAGCCGCCGGCCGGCACGCCCACGGGCAGGCCGCGCAGCTCGGCGAGCAGCGTGTCGCGCCGCCGTTCGAGTTCGCCCACGTAGGGCGCCAGCGTGCGCGGCGATTGCGCGAGCGCGGTGGCGACCGCGTCCTGCGCGATGCCCACCGGCACCACCACGTTGGCGAGCGACACCGCCACCAGGTCGGGCATGTAGCTCTCGGGTGCCACGGTCCAGCCCACGCGCCAGCCGATCATGCGCAGCTCCTTGGCCGACGAGCCCACGGTGATGGTGCGCTCGGCCATGCCGGGCAGCCCGGCCGGATGGATGAGCTCGCGGCCGTCGAACAGCAGCCGCTCCATCGCGGCATCGAGGATCAGCGTCAGGTCGTGCTGCACGCACAGCGCGGCGATCGCGCGCCAGTCGTCGGCATCGAAGCAACCGCCCGAGGGCATCGAGGGCGACATCAGCAGCATCGTGCGCACGCGCGGGCCCATGGCGGCGTGCAGCGCCTCGCGGTCGAGCTTCCATTCGCCGCCGGGCGTGAAGCAAAACGGCACGTACTTCGGCGTGCCGCCCGCGAGCCGGATGCGGTTGAGCAGGCCGGCATAGGTCGGGTCGGTCACCAGCACCTCGTCGCCGACCTCCACCGTGGCCAGCAGGGCATTGAGGATGCCCGAGAGCCCGCCGGCCGAGATCACGCAGTGGCGCGCCTCGTAGGCCACGCCCGAGAGTTCCGACACATGGCGCGCCGCGATCTCGCGCAGCCGCGCCTGGCCGACGAAGGGCAGGTAGCTGTTGTCGGCGTCCTCGGTGGCGGCGCGCACGGTGCGCGCCACCGCCTCGGCATCGGGCGGGATGTCGACGTCGAGGTTCTCGAGCCGCAGGAAGGGCGGGCCCTCGGCGTCGTCGGCGATGGCGCCCATGCGGTCGACGCCGATGCCGGCGATGTGGGTCAGGCGGGCGGGGCGGTGGCGTGGCATGCGGGCGTCTCCTGGCAGGCGTTGTCCGCACATTCTGCGGCCGGCGCGCGCGCGTTCACACCCCCAGGCTGGCCGCGAGCTCGCGGAAGATGCGGTAGAGCGCGGGCTGCTCCTCGAAGCCGATGCCCGGCGACTCGGGCAGGGTGGCGCGCCCGTTCTCGATGCGGACCTCGCGGCTGAAGCCGCCGAAGGGGCCGAACAGGCCCGGATAGGACTCCGCGCTGCCAAGGCCCAGCCCCGCGGTCGCGTGCAGCGACATCAGGTTGCCGCCGTGCGGCACGATGTTCTCGCGCGCCACGCCGTGGGCCCGAGCCAGCGCCACGATGCGCTGCAGCTCGAGCAGGCCGTAGGCCAGCGGCGGATCGGGCTGCAGCACGACGCGGCCTTCGAAGCCGCCGTAGCGCAGGAAGTTGGCCACCTCCTCGCGCGAGAACAGGTTCTCGCCGCCGGCGACGGTGCCCGCGTAGGCCTCGCTGACCGCGCGGTAGGTCTCGAAATCGGCCGGGTCGCAGGGCTCCTCGAGCCAGCGCAGGCCATAGGGCGCGATGGCGCGCGCGAAGGCCAGCGCCTCGTCGCGCCCGAAGGCGCAGCTCGCATCGAGCGCCAGCCGCGCGCCCGAGTCCACCAGCGCCAGCACCGACTCGATGCGCCGCAGCTCCGCGGCCAGCGGCAGGCCGCCGGCCTTGATCTTGAGCTCGGTGTAGCCGGCATCGAGATGGCCGCGCACCTCGTCGCCGAGCCGGGCCAGGTCGTCGTGGTCGCGGTAGAAGCCGCCGCCCACGTAGCAGCGCACCGAGCGCGCGGGTTCGATGCCGGGCTCGCCCATGCGCTCGGCCAGCACCCGGTACAGCGGCAGGCCGCGCATCTTGCCGACGATGTCCCAGAGCGCGAGTTCCAGCGTGCCGACCGCCATCGAGCGCTCGGCATGGGCGCCGGCCTTCTCGCGCCGCAGCATCAGGTCGAGCGCGCGTTGCGGGTCGACGATGCCGCTGGCGGGGTCGTTGAGTTCCTCGGGCGTGGCGCGCAGCAGGCGCGGGATGAAGCGCTCGCGCAGCGGTCCGCCGCAGCCGTAGCGGCCGAAGGAGTTGAAGGCATGGCCGACGACGCGGCGGCCGTCGCGGAACTGGTCGGTGACGATGGCCACCACGCTGGCGGTGATCTCGCTGAAATCGATGCGCGCGTTGCGCAGCGAGGAGGCGATGGGAACGGTGCGTTCCGCGATGCTGAGGATCTTCATGGGCGGTGCGGCCTCAATCGACGACGGCGCCGGTGCTCTTCACGATCGGCCCCCACTTGTCGTACTCGGCCTGGATGAAGTTGCCGAAGCGCTCGGGCGTGCCGTGCACGGGCGCGCTGCCGAGCCGCGCGATCTGCTCGCGCACGGCGGGTGTGTCGAGCGCCTGGCGCGCGGCCTCGTTGAGCCGCTCGACGATGGCGCGCGGCGTGCCCGCCGGCGCCATCAGGCCGTACCAGGCGAGCGCCTCGTAGCCGGGCACGCCGGCCTCTTCCATCGTCGGCACGCCGGGCAGCAGCGGCGAGCGCTGGCGGCCGGTGACGGCCAGCGCGCGCAGCCGCCCGGTCGCGAGGTTGGGCATGGCCGAGACCATGCTGTCGATCGCGAAGTCGATCTGCCCGCCCATCAGGTCGGTGGCCATCGGCGCCTGGCCCTTGTAGGGCACGTGCGTGAGCGCCGCGCCGGTCATCGAACCGAGCAGCACCGCCGACAGGTGCTGCGGCGTGCCGTTGCCGGACGAGCCGAAGCTGTACTTGCCGGGGTTGGCCTTCAGCAGCCGCAGGAACTCCGCCGCGCTGCGCGCCGGGTTCGCGTCGTTGACCTCGAGCACCAGCGGCACCGCCGCGAGCTGCACCACCGGCACCAGGTCTTTGAGCGGGCGATAGGGCAGCTTCGGATAGAGCCAGGGGCTGATCGCCAGCGGTCCGCTCGAGGACAGCAGCAGCGTGTAGCCGTCGGGCTTGGCCTTGGCCACGAAGTCGGTGCCGATGTTGCCGCCGGCGCCGACCCGGGCCTCGATCACCAGCGGCTGCCCGAGCGCGGCCTGCAGGCGCGGCGCGAGCAGGCGCGCGAGGGCATCCGAGGGACCGCCGACCGGGTACTGGATGACGACGCTGATGGGCTTCGAGGGATAGGCCTGCGCGGCGGCCGGCGGGCTCGCGGCGACGGCGGCGAACAGCGCGAGCGCGGTGGCCAGGCGGGCGAGGGGGCGGGGATGGATCTTCATGCTTGTCTCCTTTTTGGGTGTCGATGGAACAGCGTCAGCGGTGGACGCGGGGATTCGTGGTCTCGATGGCCTCCACGAGGCGCGCGATCTCGTCCTCGTCCGTGAGGTAGTGCGGCGTGAGCCGCAGCACGCCCGGCAGGCCCGCGGCCTCCAGTGCCCAGCGCGCGTGCTGCGGGCCGACGAAGGAGGCGTGGACGCCCGCGTCGGCGAGGCGGCGGACGAAGGCCGCGCCATCGCCGAAGGCCTCGGGCAGGCGGTAGGTCAGCAGCGCGCTGCGATCGGGCTGGCCGGCCTCGAGCGGCTGCCAGCCGAAGCGTTCCTGCAGCGCATGCGCGAGGCGCTGGCGAATCAGCGCGTTCTGTCGCGCGATGCGCGCCGGGTCGACCGCGAGCGCGTAGTCGCAGGCCGCGCCCACTGCCAGCCGCAGGCCCGGATGGAACTCGTGGCCCTCGAAGCGCCGCGCATCGGACCAGGGCTGCAGGCGCTCGGCCTCCAGCCACTGCGCGCCGGCCACGTCGACGGCATCGGGCGTGCCGAGCGTCTCGAGCGCGCGCTGCGACAGGCACAGCACGCCCGCGCCGCGCGGGCCGCGCAGCCACTTGCGCGTGGGGAACACCAGCACGTCGCAGCCCAGGGCCTGCATGTCGACCGGCCCCTGGCCCACCGCATGGCTGGCATCGAGGAACAGCAGGCCGCCATGCGCGTGCACGCAGCGCGCGACGCCGTCCATGGACGTGGCCGCGCCCCAGGCGGTCGGCACGGCGGCGAGCGAGACCACGGGGCGGCTACCGGCGGGTGCGTGGCGCAGCGCGTGGTCCAGGCGCTGCGTCAGCGGCGTCGCGCCGGGCCGCGTGCCGGTCACCGTGAAGCCGAGTCGCCCGTGTCGCGCCGCGTTCAGCAGGTGGAGCGCGTTCGCGCCGTATTCGTCGTGGGTCGTGATCACATGGGGCGCGTGGGCCGCGCTCATCGCGGTGGCCCAGGCCTGGCTCGCGGAGCCCAGCAGCGCGACCTGGTGCGGTTGCGCGTTGACGAGCCGCGCGACGCTGGCGCGCACCGCATGCAGCGCGTCCGCATGCCGTTCGGCGGCGCGGTGCGTGCCCAGCGTGCGCTCGGCCTCGAGCCAGGCCTGCCATTGCGCGTAGACGGGTTCGGGCGGCAGGCTCGCCGAGCCATGCGCGAAATGCGCGAGGTGCGCGCCCGCGCCCCAGGCGGGCGTGTCGCGGCGCAGGCGCGCGAGCTCGGCCTCGGTGAAGGGCGCGGCCGCGCCCGGCTCAGTGGCGATCGCTGGCATCGACGTCGAGTGCGGCGAGATCGAAAGCCTGGTCGCGCAGCGCCTGCCGCAGGGCCTCCTGCCGCTGCGCATCGAGCGCCTCGAGCGGCGGCCGCACGCGCGCCCATTGCGCATCGCCCGTGGCCATCGCGATGGCCGACTTCATGGCGGGAATCAGCGGATGGGCCGCGAACTTCGCGCGCACCGCGTTGAGCGCCGCCTGCCGCGCATCGGCATCCGCGTCGCGCCACGTGTCGAACAGGCGCACGATGGCGCGGGGATTGACGTTCGCGGTGGCCGAGATGCAGCCCGCGCCGCCGTGGCGCAGGGTGTCGAGCAGGAGGGTCTCGGTGCCCGCGAAGACGTCGAAGCCCGCGGGGCCGAACTGCGCGATGGTGCGCGCGGTGTAGTCCCAGTCGCCGCCGGTGTCCTTCATGCCGGCGACCGTGCCGGGGTAGCGCTTCAGCAGGCGCTCGACCAGCGCGTGGGAGAAGCCCACCTGCGCCACCGGCGGAATGTGATAGAGGTAGAGCCGCAGGCCGCTGTCGCCGACCCGCTCGATCACCTCGCTGAAGAAGGCGAACAGGCCGTCGTCGGTGACGCTCTTGTAATAGAAGGGCGGCAGCGCCAGCACGCCGGCGCAGCCCTGGTCGACCGCGCAGCGCGTGAGCCGCACCGCGTCGGCCAGCGAGCAGCTGCCGGTGCCCGGCAGCATGCGCGCGGCCGGTACGCCCGCGGCCACGGCCTGCTGCAGCAGCTCGATGCGCTCGTCGACCGAGAGCGAGTTGCCCTCGGAGTTGGTGCCGAACATCGCGAGCCCGCAGTCCTGCGCCACCAGCCAGCGGCACAGCCGCAGGAAGCGCGCGGCGTCGGGCTTCAGCGCGGCGTCGAAGGGGGTGAGGACCGGGGCGAGCACGCCGCGAAGGCGTTGGGGGGTGGAGGGCGGCATCTGGATTCCAGCAAGGGTTCGGGGTGCCGGAATTCTTGGGGGCCGAGGCCTCCAGCGGGTTGCCGATCGGGCGCCGGGTTTTGCGAAAGCCGCAAAAGATCGGAATGCCGGAGTGCCCAGGCTATAGCCGAGAGAAAGTAGACTCGGGTGGCCGCCAACTTTTGAGGAAACCGCAAATGATCGACCTGGTCAGCCTGAAGGATTTCCTGGTCCTGTGCCAGACGCGCAGCTTCAGCCGCGCCGCCGAGCGCTGCCATGTGTCGGTGTCGGGGCTGAGCCGGCGCATCCAGGGCCTCGAGCAGTGGATCGGCGCGCCGCTGTTCGACCGGCGCACCGCGGCGCTCGAGCTCACGCAGCCCGGCGAGCGGCTGCAGGCGATCTCCTCCGAGGTGGTCTATGCGCTGGAAGGGCTGCGCAAGTCGATCAAGGCCGATGGCGAGGACCGCCAGCAGCGCATCCGCTTCGCGGCGCCGCACATCATGTCGGCCGTGTTCTTCCCCGACTGGGTGCCGCGGCTGCACAACGACTTCCGGAGCGCCAAGTTCAGCGTCAGCTCCGACAACCTGCCCGAGTGCTTCGGGATGCTGGCCGAGGGCTCGGCCGACTACGTGGTCGCGCTGTTCGACGAGGCCGGCGCGGTGGCCGCGCGCGCGGGCTCGGCCTGCGAGGCGGGCGACTGCCTGGTGCTGGAACTGGGGCGCGAACGGCTGGTGCCGGTGAGCGCGCCCAATGCGGCGGGCGGGCCGCTGTTCGACCTGCGCGATCCCGGCGGCGCGCCCGTTTCCTTCCTCGGCTATGCCGAGGAATGCCACCTCGGCTGGTCACTGGCGCCGCTGCTCGAGCGCCATGGCGAACTGCGGCTGCAGCGCCACCACGAGGCCAGCCTGACCGACGGGCTGCGCTTCATGGCGCTGTCGCGGCTGGGCGTGGCCTGGCTGCCGCAGGCGCTGGTGCGCGAGGACCTCGATGCCGGGCGCCTCGTGCGGGCCGGCGGCCCTTCGCTCGAGGTGCCGCTGCGCTTCATGCTGATGCGCCGGCGCGCGCCGCTGGCCGAGCAGGCCGAGCGGCTGTGGCGCCATCTGGGCGAACTGGTGCGGGCCGAAGCGCCCGCACGGGGCGAGCCGGTGCTCGAGGGCGTGGCTTAGGCGCCGGCATCGGGCAGCAGCAGGTCGCGCTGCGCCTGAGCGGTCTGCTGCAGGAACTCCCAGGTCGCCTTCATGCGCGCGAGGTGCTTGGTCTCGGCCGGCATCGACATCCAGAAGGTGCGCGTGAAGTTCGCCTGGCCCGCGAGCACCGGCTGCAGGCTGCCGTCGCCCTCGGCCAGGAAGGCCGGCAGCACCGCGATGCCCGCGCCCGCGGCCACCGCGCGGTGCTGCGCCAGCACGCTGGTGCTGCGCAGCGCGAAGCTGTCGGGGCGGTGCAGTTCGTCGAGGTACTGCAGCTCCTTGCTGAACAGCAGGTCGTCGACATAGCTGATGAAGGTGTGGCCGCGCAGGTCCTCGCGCGTGGCGATCGGCTTGTGCGCCGCGAGGTAGGGCTTCGAGGCGTAGAGGCGCAGCGTGTAGTCGCTGAGCTTGGTGACCAGCACCGGCCCGCGCGCCGGCCGCTCGAGCGAGATCACGATGTCGGCCTCGCGCCGCGACAGGTGCACCAGCCGCGGCATCGCCAGCAGGTCGATGGTCAGCCGCGGATGCTGGCGCGCGAACAGCGCGAGCTGCGGCGCCAGCACCGCGGTGCCGAAGCCCTCGGTGGCGCCGATGCGCACCAGCCCCGACAGCCCTTCCTGCGAGGCCGGGGCCGTGCTCTCCACCGCGAGGAAGGCGCCTTCCATCGCCTCCACCTGCGGCTGCAGCCGCCGGCCGGCCTCGGTGAGCCGATGGCCGCCGGCCTCGCGCGCGAACAGCGGCGCGCCCACCTCCTTCTCGAGCGCCTGGATGCGCCGCGCCACCGTCGTGTGGTCGACCTCGAGCCGGCGCGCCGCGCTCATCAGCGTGCCCGAGCGCGCGAGTTCGAGAAAGAAGCGAAGGTTGTCCCAGTCCATGTGTTCCTCCGGGCGGCGCCGTCGTGCGGGCGATCTGCATTTATGCAAAACCCTGGCGCAATTTTGTCTATTGTCATAGCAAAACTGCAAAGCTACGATGCCCGCTGTTCCGCCGCCTTCGGCACCGCATTCACAGGAGACAAGCACATGGACGCCAGCACCCAGCCCTCGACCCAGATCGCCACCGTCAAGCTCTTGATCGGCGGCAAGTTCGTCGAGTCGAAGACCACCGAATGGCGCGACATCGTCAACCCGGCCACGCAGCAGGTGCTGGCCCGCGTGCCCTTCGCCACGCAGGATGAACTCGACGCCGCCGTCGCCTCGGCCAAGGACGCCTTCAAGACCTGGCGCAAGACCCCGCTCGGCGCGCGCGCCCGCATCTTCCTCAAGTACCAGCAGTTGATCCGCGAGAACATGGCCGAGCTGGCCGCGATCCTCACGGCCGAGCAGGGCAAGACCCTGCCCGATGCCGAGGGCGACGTGTTCCGCGGCCTCGAGGTGGTCGAGCACGCCTCGAACATCGGCAACCTGCAGCTCGGCGAGCTGGCCAACAACGTGGCCAACGGCGTCGACACCTACACCCTGCTGCAGCCGCTGGGCGTGTGCGCGGGCATCACGCCGTTCAACTTCCCGGCCATGATTCCGCTGTGGATGTTCCCGATGGCCATCGTCACCGGCAACACCTTCGTGCTCAAGCCCTCCGAGCAGGACCCGATGGTCACGATGCGCCTGTGCGAGCTCGCGCTCGAGGCCGGCATCCCGGCCGGCGTGCTCAACGTGGTCCATGGCGGCGAGGCCGTGGTCAACGGCATCTGCGACCACAAGGACATCAAGGCGATCAGCTTCGTCGGCTCGACCAAGGTCGGCACCCACGTCTACAACCGCGCCACCCTGGCCGGCAAGCGCGTGCAATGCATGATGGGCGCGAAGAACCACGCCATCGTGATGCCCGACGCCAACAAGGAACAGACGCTCAACGCGCTGGCCGGCGCGAGCTTCGGCGCCGCGGGCCAACGCTGCATGGCGGTGTCGGTGGCGGTGCTGGTGGGCGACGCGCGCAAGTGGGTGCCCGAGCTGATCGAGAAGGCCAAGACCCTGAAGATCGGTGCCGGCACCGAGAAGGGCGTGGACGTGGGCCCGCTGGTCTCGTGCGCGGCGCACGACCGCGTCAGCAGCCTGATCGAACGCGGCCTGGCCGACGGCGCCGAACTCGTGCTCGACGGCCGCAAGCCCAGCGTGCCCGGCTACGAGAAGGGCAACTTCGTCGGCCCGACGATCTTCACCGGCGTGAAGCCCGGCATGACCATCTATGACCAGGAGATCTTCGGACCGGTGCTGTGCGTGGCCGATGCCGAGACCATCGACGAGGCCATCGAGCTGATCAACAGCAACCCGAACGGCAACGGCACCGCGATCTTCACGCAGTCGGGCGCCGCGGCGCGCCGCTTCCAGGAAGACATCGACGTGGGCCAGGTCGGCATCAACGTGCCGATCCCGGTGCCGGTCCCGATGTTCTCGTTCACCGGTTCGCGCGCCTCCAAGCTCGGCGACCTGGGCCCGTACGGCAAGCAGGTCATCATGTTCTACACGCAGACCAAGACCGTGACGGCACGCTGGTTCGACGACAGCACCGTCTCGCACGGCGTCAACACCACCATCAGCCTCAAGTGAGGAAGCGCCTTCGCGTCGCGGCCTGGGGCGCGGTGGCGACGCTCGCGCTACTCGCCGGCGGCGCGCGGGCGGCCGCCGACGCCGGCGCGGACGACTGCGATCCCAACGGGAACCAGCAGCAGATGAACGCCTGCGCGGCGCGCGATTTCCGCGCCGCCGATGCGGCGCTCAACATCCGCTATGGCGAGGTGATGAAGACGCTGTCGCCGCAGATGCGCACCGCGCTGCGCAACGAGCAGCGCGCCTGGCTCAAGGGCCGCGACCCGGCCTGCAAGCGCGCCTCGAAGGCCAACGAGGGCGGCTCGATGTGGCCGCTGGTATTCAATTCATGCCTGGAGAAATCGACCCGGAAACGGACCGCCGAACTGGATCGCTGGAAGGGTCGCGAACAATGAACTTCGAACTGTCCGAAGAGCAGAACGCCTTTGCGCAGACCGCGCGCGATTTCGCGCAGGCCGAATTCGCGCCCCATGCGGCGCAGTGGGACGCCGAGGCCTTCTTTCCGAAGGAGGCCATCGCCAAGGCCGGCGAGCTGGGCTTCTGCGGCCTCTACGCGCCCGAGCGCATCGGCGGCCTCGGCCTGCCGCGGCTCGATGCGGCGCTGGTGTTCGAGGAGATGGCCGCGGTCGACCCGTCGACCACGGCCTTCATCACCATTCACAACATGGCGACCTGGATGCTCGGCACCTGGGCCACCGATGCGGTGGCCGAGCAATGGGGCGAGGACCTCACGAGCGGGCGCAAGCTGGCCTCGTACTGCCTCACCGAGCCGGGCGCCGGCTCGGACGCGGGCTCGCTCAAGACGCGCGCCGAGCTGCAGGGCGCCGAGTACGTGATCAACGGCGGCAAGGCCTTCATCTCGGGCGCCGGTTCCACCGACGTGCTGGTGCTGATGGCGCGCACCGGCGGCGCGGGCGCCAGCGGCATCTCGGCCTTCGCGGTGCCGGCCGATGCGCCCGGCGTGAGCTACGGCAAGAAGGAACACAAGATGGGCTGGAACAGCCAGCCCACGCGCACCATCAGTTTCGACAACGTGCGCATCCCGGCCGCAAACCTGCTGGGCAAGGAAGGCGAGGGCTTCCGCATCGCGATGAAGGGGCTCGACGGCGGGCGCATCAACATCGCGACCTGCTCGGTGGGCGCGGCGCAGGGCGCGCTCGACGCGGCGCGCCGCTACCTGCACGAACGCCAGCAGTTCGGCAAGCCGATTGCCAGCTTCCAGGCGCTGCAGTTCAAGCTGGCCGACATGGCGACCGAGCTGGTGGCCGCGCGCCAGATGGTGCGCCTGGCCGCGAGCAAGCTCGATGCCGGCCATGCCGACGCCAGCACCTATTGCGCGATGGCCAAGCGCTTCGCGACCGATGCGGGCTTCAATGTCTGCAACGACGCGCTGCAACTGCACGGCGGCTACGGCTACCTCAGCGAGTTCCCGCTCGAGCGGCTGGTGCGCGACACCCGCGTGCACCAGATCCTCGAGGGCACCAACGAGATCATGCGCGTGATCGTTGCGCGAAAATTGCTGGAAGGGGACAGCGATATCCGCTGACGCCCCGTATCCGGAACCCCTCAAGACAATGACCGACTCCGTAGTTCTCTTCGACGAAATCAAGACCGCCGGCGGCCAGCGCTTCGGCGTCGCCACGCTCAACGCACCCGCCTCGCTCAACGCGCTGTCAGTGGACATGGTGCGCCTGCTCACGCCCCAGCTGCGCAAATGGGCGAAGGACGACGGCATCGTCGGCGTGCTGCTGCAGGCCGCGGGCGAGAAGGCCTTCTGCGCGGGCGGCGACCTGCGCCAGCTCTACCAGACGCTGCTCGAATGCGGCCCCGAGCGCAACACCTACGCCGAGGACTTCTTCCGCGAGGAGTACGAGCTCGACCACCTGATCCACACCTTCCCGAAGCCCTTCCTCTGCTGGGGCCACGGCATCGTGATGGGCGGCGGCGTGGGCCTGATGTCGGGCTGCTCGCACCGCGTGGTGACGGCGCAGAGCCGCATCGCCATGCCCGAGATCAGCATCGGCCTGTACCCCGACGTGGGCGGCAGCTGGTTCCTGCGCCGCACGCCGGGCCGCACCGGCCTGTTCCTCGCGCTCACGGCCGCGAACCTCAACGCCGCCGACGCGATCTTCTGCGGCCTGGCCGACGTGCTGGTGCCGCAGGAGCACAAGGGCCAGGTGCTCGAGGCCATCGCCGCCGCGAACTGGGCCGGCGAGGGCAAGGCCGACCGCGCCACGCTGTCGCGCATCCTGGCCAAGGCCGGCGCGGGCGCCGAACTGCCGGCCTCGAAGGTGCGCGAGCACTACGACACCATCAATGCGCTGATGGCCGGCGACGACCTGCTCGACATCGCGCAGCGCTTGCGCGGGCTGCAGAGCGACGACGCCTGGCTGCAGAGCGCTGCCAAGACCTTCATGAAGGGCGCGCCGAGCTCGGCCGCGCTGAGCTTCGAGCTCTGGCAGCGCGTGCACCGCATGTCGCTGGCCGAGGTGTTCCGCCTCGAGTACTGGGCCTCGCTGGGCTTCTGCGCGCACAAGGACTTCGCCGAGGGCATCCGCGCGGTGCTGATCGACAAGGACCGCAACCCCCAGTGGTCGCCCGCGAGCATCGAGGAAATCACCCAGGCTTTCATCGACGACCACCTGCGCCCGCGCGGCGAGATGCCGGCGGAGCTGGCATCGCTGGTCTGATTCCATCCAGACGACAGACACACACAGACAGACAACGGAGACGACACATGAAGATCGCATTCATCGGCCTCGGCAACATGGGCGGCCCGATGGCCCTCAACCTGCTCAAGGCCGGCCACACGCTCAGCGCCTTCGACCTCTCGGCCGACGCCTGCCAGAAGTTCGCGGGCGAGGGCCTGCCGATCGCGAAGTCGGCGGCCGACAGCGTGGCCGACGCCGAGGTCGTGATCAGCATGCTGCCGGCCAGCGCGCACGTCGAGGGCCTGTTCCTCGGCGGCGCGGGCAAGCCCGGGCTGCTCGAGAGCATCCAGGCCGGTGCGCTCGTGATCGACAGCAGCACCATCGCCGCCGCCACCTCGCGCAAGGTGGCCGAGGCGGCTGCCGCCAAGGGCATCGCGATGATCGATGCGCCGGTGTCGGGCGGCACGGGCGGTGCCATCGCGGGCACGCTGACCTTCATGGTCGGCGGCGAGACGAAGGACCTCGAGCGCGCGCGGCCGGTGCTCGAGAAGATGGGCGCCAACATCTTCCACGCCGGCGCCGCGGGCGCGGGCCAGACCGCCAAGATCTGCAACAACATGCTGCTCGGCATCCTGATGATCGGCACCTCGGAGGCGCTCGCGCTCGGCGTGGCCAACGGGCTCGATCCCAAGGTGCTGTCGGAGATCATGCGCCGCAGCTCGGGCGGCAACTGGGCACTCGAGAAGTACAACCCGATGCCCGGCGTGATGGAGGCCGCGCCGGCCTCGAAGAACTACGCGGGCGGTTTCGGCACCGACCTGATGCTCAAGGACCTGGGCCTGGCGCAGGAGAACGCGACCGCGGTGCGCGCCTCGACGCCGCTGGGCGGCATCGCGCGCAACCTCTATGCCGCGCATAGCCTCGCGGGGCATGGCGCGCTCGATTTCTCGAGCGTGCTGAAGCTGTTCCAGAAGCCCTGAGCGGGCGCGGCTCGATGACGGACAGCGGCCTCAGTGCCGCTGTTTGCGCTTGTGGGCGGTCTTCTCGGCTTTCTCGAAGGCTTCGTCGCTGGGCGCGCCCTCGCTGCCCGGCTTGCGCATGTGCTCGCCGCTGCCGTGCTTGATGCGCTCCTGCTTGGCGTGGATGTTGGCGTAGAGACCCTTGGTCTTTCGGGTTGGCATCGCTGGCTCCTTGCTTCGGGACCGCCAGCGTGGCGACCGTGCATGGGCCGCCCGGCGCGCGCAGGCCGCGTCGCGGCGTAGGACATGTCGTGCGGCGCGTGGTTGCCGCAGCCGGGCGCGGGGCTTTTGCGCGCGTCGTCAGAATGGGGGCATGCCCCACGTCACTTCAGTCACTTCACGTTTCCCGCATCGCCTGCCGTACCGCGCATCCGCGAGCCTGCTGCTCGCCGCCTTCATCGCGGGCTGCGCCGCGCCGCCCGCGCGCACGCAGACCCAGCCCGCACCCGCCGCGCCACGCACCGCCACGCCTGCGCCCGCCGCACCGGTCGCACCCGCCGTCGACGATGCCCGCATCCAGCAGGACTTCGAACGCTGGGTCGCGCAGTTCCGCACCCAGGCGCGCGCCGCCGGCATCGACGAAGCCACCTTGCACAGCGCCTTCGACGGCGCGAGCTACCTGCCGCAGGTGGTGGAGCGCGATCGCAGCCAGGCCGAGTTCGTGCGCGCGGTCTGGGACTACCTCGACACGGCGGTATCGGCCCAGCGCGTGACGCGCGGCCAGGAGCGGCTGCAGGCGCTGCGGCCCCAGCTCGATGCGGTGGCCGCGCGCTATGGCGTGCCGGGCGAGATCGTGGTCGCGATCTGGGGCATGGAGAGCAACTACGGCGCCAACTACGGCGACATCTCGACCATCGACGCGCTCGCCACGCTGGGCTTCGAGGGCCGGCGCGCCGGCTGGGCGCGCGAGCAGCTGATGGCGGCGCTCAAGATCCTGCAGCGCGGCGACATCCCGCGCGACCGCATGATCGGCTCCTGGGCCGGTGCGATGGGCCAGACGCAGTTCCTGCCGACCGTGTTCCTCGCGCATGCGGTCGATGCCGACGGCGACGGCCGGCGCGACATCTGGGACAGCATGGCCGACGTCACGGCCTCGACCGCGAACTTCCTCCAGCACTCGGGCTGGCAGGCCGGCCAGCCCTGGGGCGTGGAGGTGCGGCTGCCGCCGGGTTTCGACCTCGCGCGCGCCGACGGGCAGCAACGCCAGTCCGCGAGCCAATGGGCCGCCGAGGGCGTGCGCGCCATGGACGAGGGCACGCCGCTGCCCGCGCTGGCCGATGCCTCGATCCTGCTGCCGGCCGGCGCGCGCGGGCCGGCCTTCCTGGTCGGGCCGAACTTCCGCACCATCCTGCGCTACAACAACGCGACCAGCTATGCGCTGGGCGTGGGCCTGCTGGCGCAGCGCCTCGCGGGCGGGCCCGGCGTGCGCGCCGACTGGCCGCGCGACCTGCAGCCGCTGTCGCGCGCCGAGACGATCGCGCTGCAGCAGGCGCTCAATGCGCGCGGCTTCGGCGCGGGCACGGCCGACGGGCTGCTCGGTCCGGCCACGCGCGATGCGATCCGGCGCTGGCAGCGCAGCGTGGGCGAGCCGGCCGACGGCTATCCGACCGTGCAGCTGCTGCAGCGCCTCGCCACGCCCTAGCGCTCATTCGCGCTCATTCGTCGGAGGTCGCGAGCGTGGCCTTCTGGCGCCGCGTCGCGCCCGCGCGCCACAGCGTGAGCTCGACCGCATCCCCGGGCTGCAGGCGCTCGAGCACGGTCAGCACGTCGTCGGCGCTGCTGACGGCCGCGCCGTCGATCGCGGTGATCACGTCGCCCGGCACGATGCCGCGCTCGCCGCGCGCGAAGGCACGCAGGCCCGCGCGCGCGGCCGGGCTGTCGGGCTGCACGCGCAGGATCGCCACGCCGCGCGGCAGGTCGAGCGCGCTGTTGAGTTCCTTGGGCGCGTAGGTCAGGCCCAGCGCGGGCCGCACGAAGCGGCCGTCGCGGATCAGCCGCGGCACGATGCGATTGACCTCGTCCACGGGGATCGAGAAGCCGATGCCCGCGCTCGCGCCCGAGGGGCTGAAGATGGCGGTGTTGACCCCGATCAGCCGGCCCGCCGAATCGAGCAGCGGGCCGCCCGAGTTGCCGGGGTTGATCGCGGCATCGGTCTGGATCGCGCCGCGGATGGTGCGCCGGTTGACCGAATCGATCTCGCGGTTGAGCGCGCTCACGATGCCGGTGGTCAGCGTCTGGTCGAGCCCGAAGGGATTGCCGATGGCGTAGACCTTCTGGCCCACCTGCAGGTCGGCGCTGGTGCCCAGCGGCAGCGGCCGCAGCTTGGCCGCGGGCGCGTCGATGCGCAGCACCGCGAGGTCGCGGTCGGGGAACACGCCCACCAGCTGCGCGCGGTAGCTGCTCTGGTCGGCCAGCGTCACGCGCGCGGCGGCCGCGTTCTGGATCACGTGGTAGTTGGTGACGACGTGGCCCTGCGTGTCCCAGACGAAGCCGGTGCCCGTGCCCTGCGGCACCTGCTGCACGTTGAGCGAGAACAGGCCGCGCTCCAGCCCGATCGAGGTGATGTTGACCACCGCGGGCGAGGCGGCCTTGAACACGGCGATGTTGTTCTGCTCGTCGGCCCCGAGCGCGCCGCGCGCGGCGATCGGGCGCGGCGCGGCCTCGGCGCGCGGCTGGGCATGGCCGGTGAGGGCGAGCAGGGTGGTCAGCAGGAGCGGGAGGAGGAAGAGGGTTCGCATGGCGCGGTGGGCATTGAACGGGAGCGGGGCGGACTTTAGCGGGCCGCGGTGACCGGCGATGGATTGCGATCCTCGCGGCGGCGTTCGGTTCTGCGCGCGGCGCGATTTTTCCGGCGCGCCCGGCTGGCGCTCGTCCGACGCGGCCCCACCGGGTGGGGCGCCAATAATCGCGCCATGCTGTCGTTCCTTCGCTCCCGTTGCCTGGCCGCCCTGGCCCTCGGCCTTTCGCTCTCGCTGCTGCTGGCTGCCGCGCCCGCCGCGGCCCAGGACCGCGCGCAGGCGCTGCTGCAGTTCGAGGGCGTGCCGGCGCGCTACCAGGCCGCCTACGCACCCGGCGCCGTGGCGCGCGGCGCGAAGCAGCAGCTCGATCCGGCCGACGAGGCCATCGCGGGCGGCGCGCTCAAGGCGCTCGATGCCGCCTCGGCCCATGCCTTCGACGCCCATGCCGCGCTGGCCGCGGTGCAGGCGGCCGTGGCGGCGGCCGGGCAGGGCGGCGCGGCGCCGTCGCCCGCGGCGCTGGGCGCGGTCGCGCACCTCGCGAAGGTCCGCGCCGACTATGGCGCGATGGACGACGCGGCGCGCGCCGACTTCATCAAGCGCCAGCAGGCCAACCCGCCGGGGCCGGCACGCACCGGGCTGCTCGATCGCATGGCGGTGGCCGAGCTGCGCGAGGTCGACTTCTCGAGCGAGCTGCTGATGAGCGCCGTGGTCAAGCAGCTGGCGCGCGGCAACGCGGCCCAGTTCACCTCGCTGCCCGAGGCCACGCTCGAGGGCGCCATCGACTCGCTGTGGTCGCGCGGCGTGACCTCGACGCGCCAGCGCAACCTGCTGACGGTCGCGCGCGAGCTCGAGCGGCAGCTCACGCTGGTCTGGCTGTCGGCGCTCGGCGACGAGGAGATCGCCGCGCTGGCCGCCTGGCGCGGCGATGCGCAGGCCGATGGCGAGCGCGAGGCGCTGGTCGGCAGCTACCGCGCCGAGGTCAAGGCCGGCGACACGCGCGCGATCCGCGCGGTGCTGCGCGCCTGGCCGCGATAGGCGGAAGGTATTCGGCGCGCGGGCGGAAAGCCTGGCGATTCGGCGCCGAATGTAGCTATTTGGGCGTCGTCGTCCGAAAGTTCCCGGCCATTGTTTCAATTTCGTGAACACCGTGATTCATTGGAGCAAGGGTTTTCCCTGGTTTGATGAGGCAAACTCCGCCTCACCCAAAAGAAGACCATCCAAAGGAAAGACACTCATGAAGACCTCGAACATCCTCGCTGCCGCCGCCCTGTCGCTGATCGCCGTTGCCGGCGCCCACGCGGAAACCTATGAAGGCGTGCATTCGGTGACCTCCGGGTACAGCCGCGCCGACGTGGCGCCCCAGGCCGCCGCCGCTGCGCGCGAAGGCAACATCTACGCCGACGGCGCGACCGCCAACCTGGCACCCGTCGTGGCCGGCAACACCGACCGCGCCGTGGTCCGTGGCGAAGCCGTGGCAGCCGCCCACGCTCCCGGCCAGAACCTGCGCCGCGAATCGTTCCCGGGCAGCGTGATCCCCGCGCAAGCCCGCACGCTGACGCGTCAAGCCGGCCTGTGAGGCCGGGCGGCGCAAGCCGCTTCCCGCTGAAGAGAACTGGTTAGAAAACCGGGCCACGCGACAAGCGTGGCCCGGTTTTTCGTTGGGGCGGACGTAAAGCAGCGAGAAAACGCGGCGCAGCTTGTAAGATAAGAATCATTCCCATCTTCCAACCGCGCGGGCCCGCACCCGTCCGTGACCGTGTCCCTCCCGCTCGCCGACCTTCCGCTGCAGACGCAGGTTGAAGCCCTGTACAGCCACCACCACGGCTGGCTGTGGCGCTGGCTGCAGCGCCGGCTCGGCGACGGCCACCGCGCCGCCGACCTCGCGCACGACGTGTTCGTGCGGCTGCTGGCGCGCGAGGAACTGCTGGCGATCCAGGAGCCGCGCGCCTTCCTCACGACCGTGGCGCAGCGCGTGCTGGCCAACCACTGGCGGCGCCAGCAGCTCGAGCAGGCCTATCTCGAGGCGCTGACCCTCGTGCCGGCCGAGCTGGCGCCTTCGCCCGAGGAGCGCGCGCTGCTGCTCGAGGCGCTCGCCGAGATCGACCGCCTGCTCGACGGCCTGCCGCTGGCCGTGAAGCGGGCCTTCCTGATGACGCGGCTCGACGGCCTGAACCATGCCGAGGTCGCGCAGGCGCTGGGCCTGTCCGTCACCACGGTCAAGCGCTACGTGCTCAAGGCCGCCATGCAGTGCTACTTCCCGGACGCGCTGCCGGCGGGCCGGTGAGCAGCCATCCGCCCTCCGGCATGGCCGAGCCGCCCGTCTCGGCCGAGGTCGCGCGCCGCGCGGTCGAGTGGATGCTCGAGCTGCAGGGCGAGCCCGCTTCCGCGCGCGTGCGCGACGAGTGGCGGCGCTGGCGCGCGGCGCATCCCGAGCACGAACGCGCCTGGCGCCGCATCGAGTCGGTCGACGCCGCCCTGGGCCCGCTGGCCGCGCCCGGCCATGCCGCGCTCGCGCGCGCCACGCTGGAAGCGGCCGCGCCGCTGCGCCGCCGCCAGGCGGTGCGCGCGCTGACCGCGCTGCTGTTCGCCGGCGGCGGCGCCTGGCTCGCCGCCGAGCAGACACCCTGGCGCGAATGGACCGCCGACCACCGCACCGGCACCGGCGAGCGCCGGCGCATCGTGCTCGACGACGGCACGGCGCTGGTGCTCAACAGCGGCAGCGCGGTCGACATCCGCTATGGCGCGGCCGAGCGGCGCATCCGCCTGATCGCGGGCGAGGTGCTGGTGACGAGCGCCAAGGACGCGGCCGCGCGCCCGCTGCTGGTCGAGACCGCGCATGGCGAGGCGCGCGCGCTGGGCACGATCTTTTCGGTGCGCCGGCTGCCCGAGGCCAGCCTGCTCGCGGTGTTCGAGGGCGCGGTCGCGCTGCGGCCGCGGCAGTCCGCCGGCGACACGCGCGTGCTGCAGGCCGGCGAGGCCACGCGCT
Source organism: Variovorax sp. GW821-FHT09B05 (assembly GCF_059418265.1). Taxonomy (NCBI): domain Bacteria; kingdom Pseudomonadati; phylum Pseudomonadota; class Betaproteobacteria; order Burkholderiales; family Comamonadaceae; genus Variovorax; species Variovorax sp. GW821-FHT09B05. The sequence continues at coordinate 214,743 of NZ_JBWKPN010000007.1, read as the reverse complement.
TCACGGCCACCGGGGTCGATGCGCCGCATGCGCTCGAGACCGGCAGCGCGGCCTGGACCGAGGGCCTGATCGTGGCGCGCGGGATGCGGCTGGCCGACTTCCTGGCCGAGCTGAGCCGCCATGCCGCGCAGCCCATCCGCTGCGACCCGGCGATCGCGGGCCTGCGCATCTCCGGCACCTATCCGCTGGCCGACATCGACAAGGTGCTCGACACCCTGAGCGCCACCCTGTCGCTCGAGATCCAGACCGTCACGCGCTTCTGGGGCCTGCGTGCCACCGAGGTGCTGCTGGTGCCCCGGAGCAGGACGGCGCGCGCGCCGCAGCGTTGAAAAAAACGCGCGGGCGAAAAAAAAGTTGCCGCGACCTGGTCCGTTTCGCTTTCTCGCGGGACATGGAAGGTGAACAGCCATCTTCCATGGCCGCGAAAGGTCGAATTTCCATGAGTCAGACACAACAACGGGCGCCGCTGCGGCTTGCCCTCGGCCCGGTGGCGCTCGCCGCCGCACTGGCCCTCGGCGCCGTCGCGCCCCTGCCGGTCCGCGCCCAGGCCGCGGCGCCGGCCCACGGCTACGACATTCCCGCCGACACGCTGGAGAACGCGCTCAACCGCTTCGGCCGCGAGGCCGGCATCCTGCTGTCCTTTCCGACCGAGCTGACCGCCGGGCTGCGCAGCAACGGCCTGCGCGGCAGCTACACGGTGCAGGGCGGGCTCGACAGCCTGCTGGCCGGCAGCGGCCTGCAGGCGGCGCGCCAGCCCAACGGCAGCTTCATCCTGCAGCGGCGCGCTGCGGCGCCGCAGGCCGGCACCGGCAGCCTGCCGCCGGTGACCGTGACCGCCGGCACGCAGCCCGAGACCGCGAGCAGCCATGTCGAAGGCTATGTGGCCAGGCGCAGCGCCACCGGCACCAAGACCGACACGCCGCTGATCGAGACGCCGCAGTCGATCTCGGTCGTCACGGCCGATCGCGTCGCGGCCATGGGCGCCGCGCGCCTGCCCGACGCGCTGGCCTACACGCCCGGCGTGAAGGCCTTCGATGGCTACGACAGCCGCTACGACTGGCTCTCGCTGCGCGGCTTCGATGCCTACTCGCCGGGCTTCTACCTCGACGGCATGCAGATGCGCAACAACGCGGGCTACGCGGTCTGGCGCATGGAGAGCTACGGTGCCGAGCGCATCGAGGTGCTGCGCGGTCCCTCGTCGGTGCTCTACGGCCAGACCGGCCCGGGCGGCATGGTCAATGTCGTCAGCAAGCGGCCGACCGAGGAGCCGCTGCGCGAAGTGCAGGTGCAGGCCGGCAACCGCTCGCTCAAGCGCGTGGCGGCCGACTTCTCGGGGCCGCTCGATGCGCAGGGCCAGTGGCTCTACCGCCTCACGGCGATGTCGCAGGACAGCCAGACCCAGGTCGACCGCGTGGGCGACCGGCGCCAGTTCCTCGCGCCCTCGCTGACCTGGCGGCCCTCGGGCGACACCTCGCTGACGGTGCTGGCCCACTACGCGAGCATCCGCGCCGGCAATGCCTACGGTTTCCTGCCCGTGACCGGCACGCTGCTGAGCACGCCCTACGGCCGCATTCCCAGCTCGACCTTCGTCGGCGAGCCCGGCTTCGACCGCTACAACCAGGACCAGTGGGACCTCGGTTACCTGTTCGAGCACCGCTTCGACGACACCTGGACCGTGCGGCAGAACGCGCGCTACGGCCGCATCAAGACCGACTACCGCCAGATCTACGCCAACGGCTTCGTCACCAACGATCCCGACAACGTCTTCGATCCGTCGAACTTCCACACCATCAACCGCTCGCTGTTCGCCAGCAGCCCCGAGCGCGGCAAGACCTTCACGCTCGACAACCAGGTGCAGGCCAAGCTTCGTTCGGGCGACTGGCAGCACACCGTGCTGCTGGGCCTGGACTACCAGCGCAGCGTGTTCGACCAGGTGATGTACTTCGGCGAGGCGCCGCAGCTCGAGGTCTTCGCGCCGGTCTACGGGCAGCCGTTCTCGATGCCCGCGCCCAACACCGACTCGCGGGTGCGGCTGTCCCAGACCGGCATCTACCTGCAGGACCAGATCAAGTGGAACGAGCGCTGGGTCGCCACGCTCGGCGGCCGCTACGACCGCGCGCGCGTCGACACCGACAACCACCTCGATGAGAGCACGACGCGCCAGTCCGACCACAAGTTCACCGGTCGCGCGGGGCTGGTCTACCTCGCGCCCGGCGGTCTCGCGCCCTATGTGAGCTACTCGGAGTCGTTCTCGCCCTCGACCACCATCGATCCCGACACGCGCCAGCCCTTCAAGCCCGAGACCGGCAAGCAGTACGAAGTCGGCCTGCGCTACCAGCCCGTGGGCACGCGCGACAGCTACAGCGCGGCCGTGTTCGACCTGCGGCGGCAGAACATCGTGACCTTCGACCGCGACTTCGTGCCGCGCCAGACCGGCGAGGCGCGCGTGCGCGGGCTCGAACTCGAGGCGGCCTTCGAGCCGATGTCGCGCTTCAACGTCGTGCTGGCCTACAGCTGGACGCCGTCCGCCAAGGTCGTCAGCGACAGCAACCCCGACCGCATCGGCAAGCAGCTCGTGGGCACGCCGCGCAACCAGGTCTCGGCCTGGGCCGACTACCGCTTCGGCAACGGCGTGAAGGCCGGCCTGGGCGTGCGCTTCATGGGCTCGACGCACGGCGCCAACGGCACGGCGCCCGCGAAGATCCCGTCGTACACCGTGTTCGACGCGATGCTGGGCTACGACTTCGAGCACTGGGCGCTGGCGCTCAATGCGCGCAACCTCACCGATCGGATCTACCTCGGGCGCAACTGCGACGCCTACAGCTGCGGCTACGGAGAGCGGCGTTCGCTCGTGGCCACCGCCACCTACCGCTGGTAGCGCCGCGGGCTCGGCTATCGTCGGAGGATGTTCGCTCTTCGAGGGAGATCCTCCATGCCCCACCGTCTTTCGCTGCCCGTGCTTTCCATCGGCTGCGCCGTGCTCGCCCTCGGCGGCACGGCCTTCGCCGACACGCTCAAGAAGCCCGCCCTCGACCAGCTCGCCGCGCGCTGGCAGGCCGGCCAGACCGCCAGCGACTTCAATGCCTTCCTGGCCCAGGCCATGGCCGCGAACCCGGCCCACAAGGAACTGGCCACCGCCGTGTCCGCGTATGGCCGGCGCCAGCCGCTCGCGGGCGATGCACTGGTCGACATCGCGCGCCTGCTCGGCCTGTACAACCGGCTGCAGAACCAGCAGGCGGCGATCGCGAGCATCGGTGCCATGGTCGCGATCCCGACCGTGCGCAACGTGCAGGTGCCGCCGTACGAGAGCCCCGCGATCCTCGACTTCGGCCGGCTGGTCGAGAAGATGGCGAAGGACTTCGGCCTGGCCTGGCGCAACGTCGACAACCGCATCTTCGAGGTCAGCCTCCAGGGCCGCGGCAGCGAGGAGTTCGGCATCCTCACGCATGCCGACGTGGTGCCCGCCGTGCTGTCCGAATGGGTGCTCGACGACGGCACGAAGCTCGATCCCTTCACCATGACCCGCGTGGGCGACTTGCTCTACGGCCGCGGCACCATCGACGACAAGGGCTCGATCGCCGCCGTGCTCTATGCGATGAAGGCGGTCAAGGACAGCGGCCTGCCGCTCGAGCGCAGCATCCGCCTGATGATCGAGACCACCGAGGAGACTGGTGGCGACGCGATGCTCTACTACCGCAACAAGACTGCGCTGCCGGCCTACAACATCGTGCTCGACAGCAAGTACCCGGCGGTGGTGGCCGAGAAGGGCTCGGGCGCGCTCAAGGTGTTCTTCCCCGCGCAGCCCGCCGACCCCGCGGTCACCGCCATCGTCGCGATGGCCGGCGCCGCCTCGGCCAACGCGATCGCGCAGACCGCCACCGCCACGCTCAAGGGCGGTGACCTCGGCGCGGCCGCCGCGACTCTCGAGGCCGCGAAGGCCGGCTTCCTGCGCAAGTACGAGGCCCAGGGCGGCAAGTTCGCCATCGACATCGCGCGCGGCGTCGACAGCATCGAGCTCAAGGTGACCGGCGTCTCGGCCCACGGCTCGCGGCCCGAGGAGGGCGTGAACCCGGTGCCGCGCCTCGCGCTGTTCCTCAAGGAGTCGGGCCTGCCGCTCGCGCCCAACGGCTTTCGCCAGGCGGTCGACTACCTCGATGCGCTCTACGGCACCGGCTACCTCGGTGAGAAGCTGGGCCTGGGCTATGCCGACGATTTCATGGGCCCGCTGACCTTCTCGCCGAACCTGGTGCGCGCGGGCGCCGACGGCCGCGTCGAGGTCACGGTCAACGTGCGCATGCCGCGCGGCCGCACGCCCGACGAACTCAAGGCCCAGGTCACCGCGAAGGTGCAGGCCTGGGCCGATGCGGCCAAGGTCCCGCTCGAGCTCCAGTACGACCAGGGCAACTGGATGGCGCGCGACCCCAAGGGCGCCTGGCTCTCGACGCTGCTGAACATCTACGGCGACACCACCGGGCTGGAGGCCAAGCCCGTGCCCACGGCCGGCAGCACCACCGCCAAGCTGATGCCCAACGCGATCAACTTCGGCCCCGCGATGCCCGGCAAGAAGTACACCGCGCACAACGCCAAGGAATACAAGGAAGTGCCCGACCTCGACGCGGACATGCAGATGTTCACGGAGATGCTGGTGCGGATCGGCAATCTGCCGCAGATGCAGTAGCGGCAAAGCCCCGGAGCTCGACCAGCTCGTCGAGGATCGGGCACGCAGGCCGGTGGTCGCCCCGGCACAGCGCCGCGAGCCGTTCGAGTACGCGCTTCGTCGCCTGCAGTTCCTCGATGCGCGAATCGAGCGCTTCGGCGCGGCACAGCGTGAGGCGCTTGACCTCGGCGCTCGTGCGTTCCTCGTCGCGCCACAGCGCCACCAGCCGTTCGATCTCGTCCATGGCGAAGCCCAGCGCCAGCGCACGGCGCGCGAAGCGCAGCACGGCGACGTGGGCGTGCGTGTAGGGGGGCTCAGCCGCGCCGATCAGGCCGCGCGCCTCGCACTGGCGCAGCAGCCGTTGCGAAACGCCGGCGCGCGCGAGCGCGGCCTCGAGGTCGAACCGCGGCGCGGTGTCGGCGTGGACGGGCGATGGAAGGGTGCGAGGGGTCATGCGGCCTCCTGTGGAAGAGGCCCGAAGTCTTCGGTCTCGCACGGTGTCAAGGTCAAGCCGCGGCGCGGCTTTTCCTTGCGGCGCGTGGGCCTATCGCAGGCCGTGCGCCTGCAGCACCGTCTTGAGCCTGCGCACCTCGTGCTGCAGGTCGAGGATCAGCGCCGCGGCATCGAGGCCGACGCCGAAGTCGCGCTCGAGCCGCCGTGCCTCCAGCGCATGCTGCAGGTCGGCGCTCGAGAAGCGCCAGCGCTCGGGCTGCGCTTCCTCGGTCTCGATGCGCACGATGCCGACCTCGACCAGTTGCACGACCCAGGCGGTGTCGGCGCCGCAGGCATGCGCGAGTTCGCTCGCGGCCAGCGGATGCAGCTGGCCGACGGCGGTGGTGGTGATGGAAACGGTCGCCATCTCAGACTCCCAGGTGCTGGCGTGGGTTGAACGAGGCCGAGGCCTTCGCGAGCGCCTCGTAGGCGTTGCGCGCGGCCTCGCTGTCGGCGGGCGGCAGCGCGATGTCGAGCAGCAGGTAGAGGTCGCCGGGCGTCTTGCCCGCGAGGCCGCGGCCCTTGAGGCGCAGCTTGAGGCCGCTCTTGGCCTGCTTCGGCACCGTGACCTCGACCGCGCCGCCGCCGGGCAGCGGCACCTCGACCTGCGCGCCGAGCGCGGCCTCGGTGGGCGTGACCGGCAGGGTCATGTAGACGTCGCGCGCCTCGACGCGGTAGAGCTGGTGCGGCGCGATGCGCACCTCGAGGTAGAGGTCGCCGGCCGGCTCGCCGCCGTGGCCCGGCAGGCCCTGGCCCGCGAGGCGGATGAACTGGCCCGGGTGCACGCCGGGCGGGATCTTCACGCTCAGGGTGCGCGTTTCCCAGCGCGGCTGGCCCTGCGCGTCGAGCACCTGCGAGCGCAGGCTGATCTCGCGCTCGGCGCCGCCGATGGCGTCTTCCAGCGTGATCTCGATCGCGGCGTGGTGGTCCTCGCCGCGCGCGCGGAAGTTCTGCCGCGCGGCGCCGCGGCGCTCGGCCTCGCCGAACATCGAGGAGAAGAACTCGCTGAAGTCGGCATGGTCGGCCGGGCCCTGGCGCGGTCCGCGGTGGAACTCGAAGCCGGCGTCCCAGCCCGGCGGCGGCTGGAAGTCGCCGTCGGGGCGGCCGCCGCGCGCCACGCGGTCGGCCAGGGCGTCGTAGGCGGCGCGCTTCTCCTTGTCGCCGAGCACGTCCTTGGCTTCGTTGATGTCGCGCATGCGCTGCTCGGCGTCGGGCTCCTTGCTGACGTCGGGGTGGTACTTGCGCGCGAGCTTGCGGTAGGCCTTGCGCACCTCGTCGTCCGACGCGGTGCGCTCGATGCCCAGGGCGCTGTAGTAGTCCTTGAATTCCATGGTCTTGGTGTGGGGTGTGGGGACGGCTCGCGCGCGGCGCTCGGAGAACCCTAGGCCAGCGCGGCGTCGCCGTCGGCATGCCGCAGCAGCGGCGTCACGGCCCATGTGGGGCCGCTGCGGTCGAAACGCAATGGCTGCGCGTTGCCCAGCAGCCCGAGGTCGACCGGCACGCCCAGCAGCGCGGCCAGCGCATAGAGCGTGCCGCCGTGCGCCACCACCAGCACCGGCGCGGGCTGGGCCAGGGCCTCGGCCAGCGCGGCGCGCTTGCGCGCGACGAACTGGGCCAGGGTCTCGCCGCCCTCGGGCTCGCAGGCCCAGTCGATGTTGGCCGAGGAGGTGCCGATCAGCGCGCCGAAGTTGCGCTCGCGCAGCACGGCCTGCGCCGTGGGCACCAGCTTGAGCGCGCTGCCCACGGCGTGCGCGGTGTCGAAGGCGCGCCGCGCATCGGAGCAGACGATGGTGCGGATCGGCTCGCCCGCCAGCAGTTCGGCCGCGCGCGCGGCCTGCTGCAGGCCGAGTTCGCTCAGCGGCTCGTCGGTGGCCTGGAAGATGCGCTGCGCGTTGCGGCCGGTCTGGCCGTGGCGCAGAAAGTAGAAGTGGTCGCAGGCCGGCGCCAGCGGCTGGGCGGCGGCGAGGGCGATCAGCTGGTCGAGGCCCGAGGGCCGGTGGCCGGAGGCGGAAGGAGTGGCGGCAGTGGTTTGGGACATGGCGTCGATTCTGCGCAATCCATGTGTCGCAGCGGCGGGCTCGGGTTTGCTCGATCTCAGTAGGCGAACTGCAGCGGCCGTCCCTCGCGCTGCGCCTCGACGTCGGCGCGGTGGAAGGGCAGCGCGTGCCACTGCTTGGCCGCGAACAGCGGCAGCTGGTCGTAGGCGCGCGGCGAAGCGAGGTCGCTGCTCTGGCCGTAGGTCAGCAGGCCCTGCGCCACCGGCCCGCGCTCGTCGAAGCCCACCACCTGGATGTAGCTGCTGCCGTAGTTGACCTGGTAGCCCTTCGGATCGATCAGCGACTGGCCCTGCGACTCGAGCTTGTTGAGCACGCCCTCGAACTCGTCGCCGCCATGCAGCGCGATGCGCTGGCCGCGCACCTCGCGCGACTGCGGCACGCCCAGCGGCACGTCGGCCGCGAAGCCCGCGGTGCGCAGGATGCCGACCGCCTCGCCCAGGGCCTTGAAGACCGCGGCGCGGGTGGCGGGCGCGGCCATGTCGAGGCCGGCCGGCGTGGTCACCGGCTGCGCGGGATCGAAGGGCAGGCGCCAGACCTTCGGGATGTCCTTGGCCTTGCGCCAGAACTCGCGGAACAGCGCCGCGCCCTTCGCGTCGGCGTTGCTGGTGCGGTCCCAGGCCGCGAGCACGCGGCAGCCCAGCGCCTGGTCGACGTCGAGCGCGCCGCCGGCGGCCGCGCAGGCCGCCTGCAGGTCGTCCATCACCAGCAGGCCCGCGAGGTTGCGGTCGCGGAAGATCACGCTGCGCAGCTCGGCCGCGCCCATGCGGTTGCCGGGCAGGCCGTCGGCGCCCGCGAGCCGGCCCTCGATCTCGAGGATGCCGCTGCGCGTGCGCAGCCGCTGCGGCACGCCCACCGGCCCGACCAGCGGCGACACGCCCGCCATCGGCGCGATGCGCGGGTTGCTGAGCCAGTAGCTGTCGTTGCTGTTCTGCACCCAGTCGGGCGTGACCACGACCGGCATGCGCACGGGCGCGATGAGGCCCGGCGACGCGGCCGTGGCGTCGCGCTGCCAGGCGCAGGCGGCGCGCGAACCGTCGAGCACCGCGAGGCCGGCCGCATTGAGCAGCGCCGCCGCACCCGGCGAGGGCGCGCAGGCGCGCAGCTGCTCGGCCGAGACGTCGGGCACCACCGAGAGGTCGGCGTACATCGCGTTGCCGTCGCGGTCGGCCGCGATGGTGTTGATCCACGGCATGCCCTGGTTGCCCATCGCGGCGCGCAGCTCGGCCACGTTGCGTGCCTGCGCCATGCCCATCCAGGCCTCGGCCGAGCGCACGTTGAGCGTGTTGGCGTCGCGGATCGCATAGGCGCGCTGCGCGGTCCAGCCCAGGCCGGCCTTGGGCAGCGCGATCAGCGGGCCCCATTCGCTCTCGTAGAAGGTGTGCTGCAGCGCGGGCGCGCCCTCGCTCGCCGGCAGGGTCACGGTGCGCGCCGTCATGCGGCGGCGCTGGCCGTCGACGATGTAGACGGTCGGGTCGGCCGGATCGAGCTGCAGCTCGTAGAGCGTGAAGCGCTTGCCGGTCGACACGGTGTGGGTCCAGGCCACGTCCTTGTTGAAGCCGATCGCCACCACCGGGCTCAGGCCGCCGGTGGCGCCCATCACGTCGACGCGGCCGGGGATCGTCAGGTGCAGCTGCCAGAAGCGGTTGGTGCCGGTCCACGGGAAGTGCGGGTTGCCCAGCAGCAGGCCGCGGCCGTCGGGCGTGGCGTTGCGCCCGAAGGCCCAGCCGTTGGAGCCGAGCTCGCCGCCCTCGGGATTGGCGTTGAAGCTGTGGCGGCCGATCTCGGCCACGGCCTGGTCGAGCGGCACCGGCGCCGCGCCCGTGCGCGCGCCCGGCGCGGGCGGCACCGCCTCCAGCACCGCGCCCGCGAGCGCGCCCAGGCCGCCCTGGATCATCGATTGCTCGGTGGCGCGCGCCAGGTCGGCCGCGGTCATCGGCCGCACCCAGGGCTTGCCACGGCAGGCCGCGGGCAGGCCGTTGGGACCGGAGTCCTGCAGATAGCGGTTGTAGCCGGCCACGTAGCCGCGCATCATGGTCTGCACCTCGGTGCCGGTGGTGGCACCGGCGCGCGCGAGCGCGGCGTCGTCCATGTGGTAGCGCACGAACAGGTCGATCTGCGCGTTGGGCATCAGGCCCAGGCCGAAGGCGCCGCGCTCCTGCGCGCCGAAGAAGCGCGAACGCTCGCCGCGCATCGTCACCAGGTGCTCGGCGGTCTGGCAGACGTTGTCCTGCGCATGCGCGTAGGCGGCGCCGAAGGCCAGGCCTTCGTAGTCGGGCGCGGTGACGTGGGCGATGCCGTAGGTGGTGCGCTCGATCGTGACCGCGCGCCCCGAGGGCGGCGGGGCGCTGGCGCAGCCCGCGAGCAGCAGGGCGGCGGCGAGCAGGGAAAGGGGAAGGGTGGCTGCCTGTCTCTTGGTGTTGTGCATGGTGGTGCGGCGCGAAGCCTTCGTTGGAAAACAGCGGGGGACCGAGCGTAGGCCCGCCTCTGCCGCGCCACCTGTCGCCGGCGCGGCAGCCGGCGCCGGAACGTCTCGCTTCAGCCGAAGCGCATGCCCTTCGGGCGCGCCTGCAGCCGGTTGACGTAGGCGTCGATCCGGGGCCGGTTGGAACGGCCGCCGAAGGCGCGCAGGTAGATGAACATCGAGCCGATCATCACGTCGGCCGCGGTGAACTGCGCGCCGAACAGGTAGGGGCCGTCGCCGAGCTCGCGCTCGACCGCGTCCTTGGCCTCCTCGAAGTCGGTCCAGCCGCGCGCGCTGTTGTTGCTGCGCAGCTTGAGCATGCTGTCGCCCATCGCGGGCTCGAGCTGCGCGGTCGAATAGACCATCAGCGACAGGAAGCGGCCGCGCTCGGGCGTGCCCACGGGCGGGGCGAGCTTCTTCGCGGGGTACTTCTCGGCGATGTAGAGGCAGATGGCCGCGTTCTCGAACAGCCGCGTGGGGCCGTCGACCAGCGCGGGCAGCTTGCCGGCCGGGTTGATCTTGCGGAACTCGGGCGTCTTGTGCGCCTTCTCGCGCAGCAGCGTGGGCACGATCTCGTAGTCCACGCCGGCCTCGTCGAGCATCCACTTGGCGACCTGCGCGCGGCTGTGCGGGTCGAAATACAGCTTCATGGTCATGAGGGTGTCTTCCTTGGGTTGGTGCTGGCTCAGAACTTCGGGATGCGCAGCGTCTTGCTGATCATCAGCGTGCCCGAGAGCGCGAACAGCAGCGCCATCGGATGCAGCTGCCACGGGCCCACGCTCCAGGCGCCGCCCCACAGCGCGTCGCCCAGGCGGCCCTGCGAGGCGGCCCAGGCGAGCACGCCCACCAGCACCACGCTGGTCGGGATCGGCGTGCCCTCGAAGTACTTGACCTTGTCGCCGCCGGCCGAGAGCGATTCGGCCGTGACGTTGAAGCGCGCGAGCCGGCTCACGCCGCAGCAGACGAAGTAGACCAGCGCCACGCAGTCCCAGCCGCCGTCGAGCCCGGCCGCGAAGCCCAGCGCGGCCGGCGCCACGCCGAAGGAGATGATGTCGGCCAGCGAATCGAGCTCGCGCCCGAGCGCCGAATGGGTCTGGCGCCAGCGCGCGATGCGGCCGTCGAACACGTCGAACACGAAGGCCGCGGGCGCGAGCGCGGCGGCCCAGTAGAAGTGGGTGAGCGACTGGCTCGCCATGTAGGCCATCGCGAGGAACACGCCGCCCACGCCGCAGGCCGCGTTGCCGAGCGTGAACACGTCGGCGAGGTGGAAGCCGCGGATCATCGAGAAGTGCTTGCGCACGGGAGCGGGGCGGTTCATGGAGCCTTCTGGAACTGCGGAAATGCGCCGAACCTTAACCGAAGCGCCGAGGCCCCGATGTAGTCGCGCTCCGACGCGCGGGCGCGGACGGCGTCAGCGGCGTTCGCGCCCGCTCGGCGCCACGCCGAAGCGCTTGCGGAAGGCGGTCGCGAAGTTCGTCGCGTGGCGGTAGCCCACGAGCTGCGCGGCCTCCTGCACGCTCAGGCCCTGCGCCAGCCGTTCGCGCGCGAGCGCCATGCGCCGCTCGTGCAGCCATTCGAAGACCGAGCACTGGTAGGCGGCGCGGAACTTCAGGCGCAGCGTGCTCTGGCTCATGCAGGCGAGGCGGGCCAGCGCCTCGAGCGTGTGGTGTTCCTCGGGCGCGTCGTGCAGCCGTTGGCGCACGCGCTCGAGCAGCTGGCGCTCGCGCGACGAGGGCAGCGGTGGCGCCATCGGCGATGCATCGGCCAGCGCGTGCGCAAGCAGCTGCAGGCCCACGCCCTGGCACAGCAGCGCCTGCAGCGGGCCCTGCCACTGGCCGCCGAGCACCTGCTCGATGGCCTGCACGAGGTGCGGCGGCACCGCCCAGTGGCGCGGTCGCCCGGCCGGCGAGCGCAGCGCGGCGGCGATCAGCTCGTCGAGCTGCGCGTCGCCCGTGCCGAGCGGCGCGGCGGCCGACACGTTGATGCTGCGCAGCCGCTGGCGCGCCGGGTGGATGCCGGTCATCGACAGCCCGTCGCCATAGGCGGCGCTGAGGCCGCCGTGCGTGCGCATCGGCACGCTGTCGCCGCGGCCCAGCGCGGCCTGCGCCTGGCCCTGCAGCACCACGATGGCCGAGAACCGGGGGCGCGCCTGCGAGGTGGCTTCGTAGTGGTGGTGCACCACGATGTCGGAGGCGGCCAGCGTCAGGCCCGGGCCCAGCGCATGCGTCTCGACGCGGCCCTCGGCGATGCACAGCGCCTCGGGGTCGCGCGGTGCGCCCGACAGATAGGGCAGGCGGTAGCGGAAGCCCGCGTCGCGGCCGAGCCGGTCGAAGTCGGCGGCGCTGAAGCGGCGCGGCGAAACGCCGGGCGCGAGGGGCGCTTCGCTTTCGGCGCCCGGCATACGTTTGCCGCGCTTCGGCATAGGTCGGTGCATCGCCAGATAGTAACAATTCTCATTTGTCGTTAAACCCTTTGTCCTCACTGCCGCCATGCCGACTGCCTTCCGTTCTACCGCGCCGTTCCGGCGCCATTCACTGAGCCTCCTGTTCGGCGCGGCGCTGCCCTCGATATCCGCGCTGGCGCAGGCACCCGATGCCGGATCGGGCGCCGCGTTGCCCGCCATCGAGGTGACCGGCACAGCCGTCACGCCCACCACCGAGGGCACGCAGTCGTACACCACGAAGGCCGCGCGCACCGCGACCGGCCTGCAGCTCTCGCCGCGCGAGACGCCGCAATCGGTCAGCGTGGTCACGCGCCAGATCGTCGAGGACCAGGGCCTGCAGACCACCGGCGACATGCTGGGCAGCGTCACCGGCATCTCGATCACGCGCAGCGACGCCAACCGGCTTTCGGTGTCGGCGCGCGGCTTCGCGATCGACAGCTACCAGTTCGACGGCCTCGTGAGCCCGGTGCTGTCGCCCTGGTCCTTCGGCGAAAGCAACCTCGACACCGCCATCTACGACCGGCTCGAGGTGGTGCGCGGCGCCACCGGCCTGATGACCGGCGCGGGCAACCCGTCGGCCGCGATCAACTTCGTGCGCAAGCGGCCGCTGCGCGAGTTCGCGGCCTCGGCCGGCGTGTCGGTGGGCAGCTGGAATTTCCGGCGTGCCGAGGCCGACATCTCGGCGCCGCTCACGCAGGACGGGCGCATCCGCTCGCGCCTGGTGGCGGCCCATTCGGACGGCGACAGCTACACGACCTTTCTCGGCAACCGCTCGAACACCTTCTATGGCGTGCTCAGTGCCGACCTGACGTCGGCCACCGAACTCACGCTGGGCTTGAGCAAGCAGGACACCGTGACGCGCGGCTTCGGTGCCGGCTTCCCGCTGTTCTATACCGACGGCCGGCGCACCGACTTCGACCGCTCCGTGGCCAGCAACACGAGATGGACCCGGGCCGAGACCGACACCACGACCGCCTTCCTCGACCTCACGCACCGCTTCGCCAACCGCTGGACCGCGCGCCTGGCCTACAGCCACGCCAGCACCGACATGATGATGAAGCACCTCTACCGCGGCGGCGCCGTCAATGCCTTCACCGGCGCGATGAGCGTGGCGCCGTCGTACATCTACTACGACGGCGAACTGAAGCGCCGCGCCGCCCACGCCACGCTCGGCGGCCCGTTCCGCCTGCTGGGCCGCGACCACGAGTTCTCGCTCGGCTGGATGCGCTTCGACGACCGGCTCGACCTGCCGCAGTACCGCGCGCTGAACCAGCCATCGATCGGCAGCTTCTTCGACTGGCGCGTCGACCGCATCGCCGAGCCGCTGTGGTCGAGCGTGCCCTCGCAGGCCGACACCATGCGCGCGCGCCAGGACGGCACCTATGCCGTGGGGCGCTTCTCGCTGGCCGACCCGCTGCACCTGATCGTGGGCGCGCGCGTGAGCAACTGGAAGACCGACCAGAACTACTTCGGCGCGATCCGCAGGTACGAGCACCGCGACCGCATCACGCCCTACGCGGGCCTGCTCTACGACATCGACGACACCTACACGGCCTACGCCAGCTACACCAGCATCTTCAAGCCGCAGAACAACCGCGACGCGGCCGGCGAGATCCTCGACCCGGTGACCGGCAAGAGCTTCGAGCTGGGCCTCAAGGCCGCCTACGCCGAGGGCCGGCTCAACGGCGCCTTCGCGCTGTTCCAGACGCGCCAGGACAACCTGGCCGAGGCCATCGCCGGCCAGACCGCGGGCGGCGTGCCCAACACCCAGGCCTACCGCGCGGTGGCCGGCGCGAAGGTGGAAGGCGTGGACCTCGAGCTCAGCGGCGAGATCGCGCGCGGCTGGAACCTCGCCGCGGGCTACACCCACTTCCGTGCCCGCGCCGCGAACGGCACGCCGATCAACACCGGGCATCCGCGCAGCCAGCTCAAGATCTTCAGCAGCTACCAGCTGCCGGGCGACTGGAGCGCGCTGACCGTGGGCGCGGGCGTGAACTGGCAGGGCCGCGCCTACGAGACCGTCATGGCGCCGCCGGCCAACCGCTCCACCGTGGTCGCGCAGTCGGGCTATGCGCTGGTGAGCCTGATGGCGCGCTACGAGATCCGCAAGAACGTCTCGGCCACCCTGAACATCAATAACCTGACCGACCGCAAGTACTACTCGCAGGTGGCGTTCTTCAACCAGGGCTGGTATGGGTCGCCGCGCAATGCGACGCTGTCGCTGCGCGTGCAGTACTGAAGCGGCAGGAGGCTCAGAGCCCCTGGCGCGCCTCGGCGATGCGCGCGAAGCGGCCGAGCAGTTGCGCGGAATCGCCGGTGGCCTGCACGCGCTCGCGCAGCGCCTCGGGGTCGAGCCCGGCCGTCTTCAGCGGGCCGGCCAGGCGATCGATGTAGTCGCGCATCGCGTGGGCATCGAACTCGGGATGGAACTGCACGCCCCAGGCGCTGTCGCCGACGCGGAAGGCATGCACCGGGTCGTGCGCGCTGCCGGCCAGCCGCACCGCGCCCTCGGGCAGGCGCAGCGCGCTCTGCCAGTGCACCGCATGGGCCGCGAAGCGCGCCGGCAGGCCGCCCAGCAGCGGGTCGGTGGCGGCGGCCTCCTCGAGCACGACGCTGACCGTGCCGATCTCCGGGCCGCGCGGATGGTCGCCGGCCTCGCCGCCGAGCGCATGCGCGAGCAGCTGGTGGCCATAGCAGATGCCGAGCACCGGCGTGCCCTGCGCCACCGCGCGCGCGAGCCAGCCGGCGGTGCGTTCGCTCCAGTCCTCGCGGTGCGACACCATCGCATGCGAGCCGGTCAGCACCGCGCCCGCGATGGCGGCGGGATCGGGCAGCGTGTCGCCGCGGCGCGGATCGATCACGGCGATGGGCAGCGTGTCGCTGGCGAGGCCGTCGGCGATCCAGTGCTCGAAGTCGCCGTGCGTCTCGCGCAGGGCGTCGAAGGTGTCGCCGAGCTTGACGATGACCAGGGGACGGGAGTGGATTTCCATCCCGCGATGATGCCAAAGCCTCAGGCCAGCACCACGCGCTCGCAGGCCCGCCGCAGCGCCGGCAGCGCCGGCATGTCGCGCGAGGCGGCATCGGTGACGACCACGTCGATGTCGGCGCTGCGCGCATAGGTGACGCGGCTGGCCTGGCCGATCTTGGCGTGGTCGGCCAGGATCACAAGCTGCTGCGCCTGCTCGGCCATGGCGCGCGCGATCGCGGCCTCGTGGTGCTCGAAGCTCATCGCGCCGTGCTTGGGATGCATCGCCACCGGCGACAGCAGCGCCACGTCGGCGCGGTAGCGGCGGATCTCCTCGACCGTGCCGGCGCCGCAGGTGGCCTGGGTCTTGACGTCGATCTCGCCGCCGAGCAGCACGGTGCGCCCGCCTGTGTCGCGGCCCTCGGCCGCGCCCGCGAGCTTGAGCGCGATGCTCAGCGAGTTGGTGATGACCGTCATGCCGCTGAGCGTGGCCAGCGCCTCGGCCAGCAACGCGGTGGTGCTGCCGGTGTCGAGGAACACGGTCTGGCCCGGTTCGAGCAGCGCGATCGCGGCCCGGGCGATGGCGCGCTTCTCGCGCTGCCGCGCCACCAGCCGCACCGCCAGCGGCGGCTCGGGTTCGGCGCCCGTGGCCACGGCGCCGCCATGCACCCGCCGCAGCTCGCCCAGGCCCTCGAGCTCGAGCAGGTCGCGGCGCACGGTTTCGCGCGAGACCGCGAGGTCCTGCATGATCCGCTCGACGCTCAGGCGCGAGAAGGTGGCCAGCAGGCTGCGGATGCGCAGGAATCGTTCTTCTTGGAGCATGGGATGCCGATGGGAGAGGGAGCGATGGCGCCGGTGGCGGACCGGCGCCATTGTGCGGGAGGCGTGCGGGCGGCGCGTGACGCTCAGCCCGCCTGGCCCATCGCCGGATCGCTGATGCCGTGGCTGCCGTTCTCCACGCGGCCCGCGAAGCGGCGCAGGTAGCTGGTGCCGTCGTCCACGTTGGCCGTCACGCTGAAGTCGTACCAGTGCTTCGCGGGCGCCAGGTCCCACTTCTGCACGACCACCTGGCCCGGCGCGAGCGCGAAGGACCAGGGGCCGTCGGTGCGGTAGGCATTCGGCGCCACCGTGACGGTGCAGCTGATGTTGCCGAGGTTGTGCATCTCCAGGTGCACGTCGCCGTTGGCGGCGTCGTAGCAGACGCGCACCTCGGGCAGCGCCGTGCCGCCCGCGAGCGCGGCCGGCAGCTTGCCGCCGAAGCGCCGGAAGTAGCCGTTGGGGCCGAACACCGAGAGGTCGTAGCGCCCGCCGGCCGCCACCGCCCAGGCGTCGTTGAGCAGCTTGCCGGGCTCCACCGTGTAGCGGCGCGGCACCTTGTCGAGCGCGAGATGGTCGTAGACATGGAACACCGCACCGGCGCCGCCGGTGTTGCCGAACACCAGCCAGAACTTCTGCTGCGCCACGTCGGGCCGGCCGCTGGTGTGCAGCTCGTAGGGCAGGGCGCGCGAGTAGCGCACGCCGGTGGCCTGCTGCGGCAGGGTGCCGGTGCCGGGCGCGGGCGCGACCGGGGTGGGCAGCAGCAGCTGCTTCGCGATGGCATCGTCGGCCGCCTTGCCGTCGATGTGCGGCAGCGCGGGCAGCGCCGCATTGGGCGTGGCGAAGTCGAAGCAGGTGCTGAGGTCGCCCGCGACCGCGCGCCGCCAGGGGCTGATGTTGGGCTCCATCACGCCGAAGCGCGTCTCGAGGAAGCGCACCACCGAGGTGTGGTCGGCCACCTGCGAGTTGACCCAGCCGCCGCGGCTCCAGGGCGACACCACGTACATCGGCACGCGCCAGCCCATGCCGAAGGGCGAACCGCGGTAGGGCGCCTTGAGGTCGTTGCGCTCGCCCAGCGTCGACACCGTGCTCATGCCGGCCTCGCTGCCGTCGGCGTTCAGCGAGGGGATCGAGGGCGGCGGCATGTGATCGAAGTAGCCGTCGTTCTCGTCGAACATGATGAACAGCACGGTCTGGCTCCAGACCGCGGGATCGGCCGTGAGGGCGTTCAGTACGCGCTCGGTGTATTCGGCGCCCCACAGCGGCGACGAGGGGCCGGGATGCTCCGAGTACTTCTCGGGCGCCACGATCCAGCTCACCTGCGGCAGGCGGCCGGCCTTCACGTCGTCGGCCAGGGCATCGATCGAGCGCGTGGACAGGCCGCGCGCCTTGAGCGAGCGCTGCGCCTCGGTCGGCTCGGCCGCGTAGTAGGCCTTGCGGAAGCTGGTGAAGCCTTCGAGCGGGTTGTCGGTGTAGTTGTCGGCCATGTCCTGGTAGATCTGCCAGCTCACGCCGGCCTGTTCCAGGCGCTCGGGGTAGGTGGTCCAGTCGTAGCCGGGCGCGTTCGCGAGATCGTCGTTCGAGTTGTCGATCGCGGGACCGCCGCCCTGTCCCAGCGGGTCGTTGGTGCCGCTCCAGAGGAACAGGCGGTTCGAGTTGGTGCCGGTGAGCTCGCTGCAGTGGTAGGCGTCGCACAAGGTGAAGGCATCGGCCAGCGCGAACTGGTAGGCGATGTCGCTCTGCGTGTAGTAGCCGAGCGCGCGCGCCGTCTTGGCCGCCACCCACTGGTTCATGCGCCCGCCGTTCCAGGCCTGCTGGCCGTCGGACCAGCTGTGGGCCATGCCGGTGGTGCGCTGCGCGCTGGTGGCGGTGGTGTCGTAGCGGAAGGGCACGCAGGTGCCGCTGCCCGAGGTCGGCGGCTGCTGCCACACCGGCTTGCCGTTGGCCAGCGGCACCGGGAAGCGGTCGCCGAAGCCGCGCACGCCGCGCAGGGTGCCGAAGTAGTGGTCGAAGGAGCGGTTCTCCTGCATGAAGATCACGACGTGCTTGACGTCGCTGATGGTGCCGGTCTCCTGCGTCGCGGGAATCGCCAGCGCGCGGCGGATGCCGGGCGGCAGCAGGCCGAGCGCGGCGGCCGCGCCCGCGGTGGTGGCGGCGCCGCGCAGGAAGCCGCGGCGGGAAGGGGATGCTTGCTTGTCGCTCATGGTGTTCGGGCTCAGGGCGCGCAGCGCACCGACTCGGGACGGCGCGGCGGCAGTTGGGAATCGGGCGTGCCGCCCGGCGGGGTCAGCGCCTCGATCGGCGGACCGGCGGTGGCCGGGTCGTTGGGCGTGAGGCTCGTGGCCGGCGGCAGGGCGATGGCGCCGCCACCCCCGCCGCCACCGCCGCAGGCCGTGAGCACGGTGGCGGCGAGCAGCGCCAGGGCGCAGGCCGCGCGTTGCATCGTTGGGTTGCGCATGCGTGTCTCTCCTCAGGGCACCAGCGTGGTCAGCGAACCGCGCGAACGCGCGATCGACTCGATCTCGGCCGCGCTCAGCACGCGGTTCCAGGTCGCGAACTCGGCGAAGTCGAAGCGCCCGGCGATGGTGTTGCTCGCATTGCCGTTGCGGTAGTTCGGGCCGTAGCCGCCGTCGCCGTCCTCGTTGAGCGAGAAGCCCTTGTTGAGGCCGTTGAGCGCGGCCGCGAAGGCGCTCGTCAACGTGGCCGAGCTGCTCTGCAGGCCCAGGGCCGGATCGAAGACGTAGTAGCTCACCTTCAGCGCCGGCACGTCGACCGTCATCGCGACATAGGCCCAGGTGTTGGCGCTGAAGCCCAGGTCCTTGTCGCCCAGGCGCGCGCCGCCGCGGCCGATGTTGAAGCGCAGGGCGCTGCCGTACTGGCCGATCGCGAGGCCCGGGTTGTTGCCGCTGCCCCAGTCCTTGTTCGAGATCACCGGCATGCCCGAGCGAGTGGCATCGGAGCGGAACCAGAAGCCGAAGCTGAAGGGCGCCGTGGTGCTGGTCACGCTGGCCGTGGGGACCGAATAGCCGCCGTCGCAGGCCGCGCAGACCGTGGCACCGGTGTAGTCGGTCGACAGCAGCGCGCGCGTGCCGCTGCCCAGCGGCCCGTCGCCGGCCGCCGCATAGACCGCGGCCGCGCCCTTGACCCAGGGCGCGAAGACCTGGCCACCGGCGATGCGGTCCTCGAGCGCGCCGTTCAGCGGGAACAAGTGCGTGAGGCCGTTGGCCACGCTGGGCAGCAGCACAATCGGCTTCACGTAGTCGAGCGAGGCGCGCAGCGAGACCGGCGTCTTGTCGGCAACAACGGTGTAGTCGTAGGCATAGGTGCCGCTGGCGTCGAAGGGCATGGTGGTGTCCTCGAAGCCGAGGGCGGTGCCGGGCAGCGTGGCCACGGGGGCGCCGTCGCGCAGCACCGTGATGGAGGCCACGGGGGCCGGCAGCGTCCAGCTCAGGCGGATGCCGTTGCGCTTGTCGTTGGCCACCGCGGCGAGCCGGCGCACGCCGGGCGCGCCCAGCAGTGGCGCGCCGTCGATCGCGTACTTGTCGGCCGCGGGCAGCGCCGACAGGTGGGTCAGCAAGGTGGGCGCGATGTCGGCCGTGGAGGCATAGCCGTACCAGTCCGCGATGTTCGCGGGCAGCCCGGCGGGCGCTGCTGCGTCGAGGTTGGCGCGGCGGTCGAGCACCAGCGCGGTCGCGAGGTTCGACGGCACCGGGATGCCGTCGGCCACGCCGGTGGCGCCCAGGCCGTGGGTGGTGGCGACGACCACCAGCCAGTCTTCCTGCGGCTGGGCCGCGCGGCGCCGCGCCAGCGCGGAGCGCAGCGTGGCGATCTGCTTGTCGACCTGCGCGAGCGCGTTCTGGTAGTCGGTGCCGTAGCCCGCCACGTCGGCGACCTGCGCCGGGCCCTGGTAGTCGGCCACCACGAGGTCGTAGCCGCCGCTCTCGAGCGCGCCCGCGGCCTCGGTCGAGACGCAGTCGTCGCTGCCGTCGCAGTCCTTCGCGAGCTCGAGGTAGCCCGCGGCCTTGTCGGTGCGCAGCAGTTGCGGCAGGCCGCTCCAGCTCGCGACCACCGCGCTGCGGGTGTCGGCGCGGCGTTGCTTGAGCAGCTTGAAGACGGTGTCGGCGCCGAAGGCCTGGCCCTCGTAGTTGGAGCGGATCT
Organism: Variovorax sp. GW821-FHT09B05; assembly: GCF_059418265.1. Taxonomy (NCBI): domain Bacteria; kingdom Pseudomonadati; phylum Pseudomonadota; class Betaproteobacteria; order Burkholderiales; family Comamonadaceae; genus Variovorax; species Variovorax sp. GW821-FHT09B05. Next base: position 194,694 of record NZ_JBWKPN010000007.1, on the reverse strand, counting down.
CGTGCCGGTCGGCCCAGCCGCCGGTCAGCAGCGTGGCCCACGACGGCCCGTCGGTGGCCTGCTGCTGCGTGCGCTGGCCGAGCACGCCGCCGGTGTAGGAAGGCAGCAAGGTGCCCAGGCCTTGCAGCGCGGGCATGCGCGCATCGCCGAGCGCCTGCTGCAGGGCAGCGTATTGCACGCCGTCGACGCCGATGACCAGCGCCTTGGGGCGCGGTGCCGGCGCGGGGGAGGGCGCGGGTGCGGGTGCGGGGGCCGGCGCGGGCGGTGGAACGGGAAGGAAGGGGGTCGAGCCACCGCCACCGCCGCCGCAGGCGGCCAGCAGTAGCACGGGGGTCAGGCACAGGGCGGCGCGCGCGAGGCGGCCTCTCGGCGTTGTCATCGGGGAACTCCGGCAGGTCAAGAACGCCGGGGCGGGCACTCAAACCCGCCCCGGCACGAAGGCATTCCTGGTCGTGCGTGGCTTGCCGGCGATCGATGCATTCATGTGCACTTGGGCAGATGAATGTGATTTACAACAAAATCCACAAATACAACCAATGCCTCGAATGCTGCGCGAGCCGCATGACAGAGCCGCGACAGCACCGGCCGAAAAAGAAAAGGGGCCCGAAGGCCCCGTGGTGGTCGAGCGCGTGCGCCTCAGCGGATCTGCGCCTCGTAGTGCTGCTCGATCGCCGCCAGTGAGGTCCAGAAGCCCGCGGGCGCGCGGCCCTCGAGCAGCGCCTCGAGCACCTCGAGGTGCGCATGCCAGCCGCTGGCCACGCTGACGGTCTCCTTGCGATCGGGCAGCCGGCGGTGGGTGAGCACGAGCCGGGTCGCATCGCCCTGCGGCGCGAGTTCGAACGTGACCTCCGAGGCGTCGTCCGCCTCGCTGCCCCAGCTGATGACCAGCAGCCTCGGCGCCTCGATGCGCAGCAGCCGCGACTTCTGCAGGTGCGGCGCGCGGTAGGCCGCGTAGCGCTCGGGCGCGGCCTCGCCCGAGAGCGTGGTGTGTTCGAAGCGCAGCTCGAACACCGCGCCGGGCTGCGGCGCCATGGTGCCGCCCGCGAGCCAGCGCGCGCGCTTCTCGGGATCGACCAGGTAGGACCAGACGCGCTCCACGGGCGCGGCCAGCAGGCGCTCGATGCGCAGGGTGTCGGGCTCGACGAGCCGGCCGAATCGTTCGGTGGTGGTCATGGGTGCTGCTCCTTGTGTCGGATGAGAAAAAGCAATCAGCCGGCGGCGTCGTCGCGCAGCGCCTGCTCGAGCGCGTCGAGGCGGCCGCCCCAGAAGCCCTCGTAGTAGCGCAGCCAGGCGTCGGCCGTGGCCAGCGCCGTGGGTTCGAGCCGGCACACGTGGGCGCGGCCCTGCACCGTGCGCGACACCAGCCCCGCGCGCTCCAGCGTCTTCACGTGCTTGGAGGCGCCGGCGAAGCTCATGCGGAACGGCGCGCCGAGCTCGCCCACGCTGCAGTCGCCCTGGGCCAGCAGCTGCAGCATGGTGCGCCGCGTGCTGTCGGCCAGCGCGTGGAAGATGGCGTCGAGCCGCTGGTCCTGGCGCTCGGTGGGTAGTTCAAGTTCAACCATGGGGTTGAATATAGGCCTGTTTCGGCGTTCGTTCAACCCTTCGGTTGAATTTGAAAGAAGAAGCGCCGTTACACCCGATACAGCCGGGACGCCCACCGCCCCCGTCGCGCTGGCAGCGCGGGCCCCCCGTTCCTACGATGCAGTCTCATCCAACCACTCTCTTCGCACCAAGACACCCATGAACACACCGATCCGACGCCGTACGCTCCTCGCCGCCGCCAGCGCGGTGCCGCTCGCGAGCGCCTGCGCCGCCTGGTCCGCCGCCGGCCCGGACGCCGAGGCCCGGCTCGCGGCGCTCGAACGCGACTGCGGCGGCCGCCTGGGCGTGCATGCGCTCGACACCGCCAGCGGCGCGCGCATCGCGCACCGCGGCAACGAACTGTTTCCGATGTGCAGCACCTTCAAGCTGATGCTCGCGGCCGCGATCCTGCAGCGCGGCGCCGCGCAGGAACCGGCGCTGCTCGAGCGCCGCCTGAGCTACACCCGCGCCCACCTGCTGCCCAACTCGCCGATCACCGAGAAGCACCTGGCCGACGGCATGACCGTGGCCGAGCTCTGCGCCGCCACGCTGCAGTACAGCGACAACGCCGCCGCCAACCTGCTGATGCACCAGCTCGGCGGGCCGGCCGGCGTCACGGCCTATGCGCGCGCCATCGGCGACACGGTGTTCCGCCTCGACCGCTGGGAGACCGAGCTCAACAGCGCCATCCCCGGCGATCCGCGCGACACCACCAGCCCGGCCGCGATGGCCGCCAGCGTGCAGCGGCTGGTGCTCGGCGACGCCCTGGCCGCGCCGCAGCGCGCGCGGCTCGAGGCCTGGCTGCGCGGCAACACCACCAGCAAGGAGCGCTTCCTGGCCGGCGTGCCGGCCGGCTGGGCCGTGGGCGACAAGACCGGCGCGGGCGACTACGGCACCAACAACGACGTCGGCGTGCTGTGGCCGGCTTCGGGCGCTCCGCTGGTGCTCGCGGTGTACCTGACCTTCCCGGGCGACAAGGGCGCCAAGACGCGCAACGACGTGGTGGCCTCGGCGGTGCGCATCGTGGCGAACGCGATGCGGGGCTGAGCGCCCGCGCTGCCCCGGGGCCGCAATGCCGTACCCGCCCCATCGGGCACTGCGCGGTGCGCCTGCGCCGGCGCGCCATCGGCGGGACAATGGCCGCGCCTTGCGCGCCCCGCGCGGCCAGGGCATCCAGCCAGAGCCCCCGCCGCATGTCGTCCCCGCCCGCCGTCTCCACCTCCTCGTCCTCCTCCCAGGCCTCGTTCTCGCTGTGGCGCATCGCGGTGCCGGCCTTCGGGCCCTCGCTGCTGTTCGGCATCGGGGAGGGCGCGATCCTGCCGATCGTGCCGCTCACGGCGCGCGAGCTCGGCGCCTCGGTGCCGATGGCGGCGCTGGTGATGGCGCTGATCGGCATCGGCTCGCTGCTCAACAACATCCCGGCCTCGATGATCACCATGCGCTGGGGCGAGCGCTGGGCCATCGTCGCGGCCGGCGCCTGGAGCGCGCTCGGCATGGCGCTGTGCGTGTGGACCTCGCACCTGGGCCTGTTCGCGCTCGGCTGTTTCATGGTCGGCATGTCGCAGGCGGTCTACAACCTCGCGCGCCAGAGCTACATGAGCGAGGCGGTGCCGGTCGAGTACCGCGCGCGGGCGCTGTCCACGCTGGGCGGCGTGATGCGCATCGGCATGTTCATCGGCCCCTTCCTGGCGGCCGGCGCGGTGCATTTCTTCGGCCTGATGGCGGCCTATGTGCTCGGCATCGTGGCGGTGGCCGGCGCGGCCATCCTGGGCGCGCGCATTCCCGACCTCGAGCTGCCGCCCGCGCCGCCGGGCCAGGCCGCGCCCGCGAAGCCCACCATCGTCTCGACCCTGCGCGACCACCGGCGCGTGTTCCTCACGCTGGGCATCGCCGTGACCCTGGTCAGCGCGGTGCGCGCCTCGCGCCAGGCCGTGATCCCGCTGTGGGCCGACCACCTCGCGCTGGCGCCCTCGGTGGCCTCGCTGATCTACGGCATGGCCGGCGGCATCGACATGCTGGTGTTCTACCCGGCCGGCAAGGTGATGGACCAGAAGGGCCGGCGCTGGGTCGCGGTGCCCTCGATGCTGATCATGGGGCTCGCGATGCTGCTGATGCCGCTGACCACGGGTGCCGCCACCTTGCTGGTCGCGGCGCTGGCGATCGGCTTCGGCAACGGCATCGGCTCGGGAATGATCATGACCCTGGGCGCCGACCATTCGCCGCGCCATGGCCGCGCGCACTTCCTCGGCGTGTGGCGGCTGATGTCCGACATCGGCGCCTCCTGCGGGCCGGCGCTGCTGTCCTTCCTCGCGGGCAGCCTCTCGCTGGCCGCGGGCATCGCGGTCACGGGCGGGCTCGCCTTCGCCGCGGCCGGCGTGCTGGCCCACTGGATTCCGCGCCGCACGCCGGGCCACGAGGCCTAGCGAAGGCTGTCGCGGCCTATCATTCACCCCACACAGGGGTCCCACACACACATGTCCAATCTCATCGTCCACGGCGGCACGCCGCTGCGCGGCCGCATCACGCCGTCGGCCAACAAGAACGCGGTGCTGCCGATCCTCTGCGCCACGTTGCTCACGCGCGAACCGCTGCGCCTGCACGGCGTGCCCGACATCACCGACGTGCGCAAGATCCTCGACATCTTCCGCACGCTGGGCAGCGAGGTGCAGCTCGACCACGCCACCGGCACGCTGGCGCTGCACCACCGCGACACCGTGTTCGACGCCGCCGCCCACCGGCTGCCCGAAGAGATGCGCTCCTCGATCATGCTGGTGCCGCCGCTGCTGGCGCGCTTCGGCGTGGCGCGGCTCGAGGACAACGTCAAGGGCTGCACCCTGGGCGTGCGCGAGATCGATCCGCACGTCGAGGTGTTCCGCAGCTTCGGCGGCCAGGTCGAGCGCGCCGAGGGCTCGCTGCTGGTGCGCACCGACGGGCGCCTGGTGCCCACCGACCACTGGCTCGACTACGCCTCGGTCACCACCACCGAGAACTTCGTGTTGTGCGCGGTCGGCGCCGAGGGCACCTCGACCCTGACCAACGCCGCCTCCGAGCCGCACGTGCAGGAGTTCTGCCGCTTCATGGCCATGATCGGCGCGCGCATCGACGGCATCGGCACCTCGCGCCTCACGGTGCATGGCGGCCATGCGCTGGGTGGCGGCGAGTTCCGCTTCGACGAGGACTTCCACGAGATCACCACCTTCCTCGCGCTCGGCGCCATCACCGGCGGCGACGTGGTGGTGCGCAACAGCGCGCCGGCCAACTTTCCGTTGATCGACCGCACCTTCGCCAAGTTCGGCGTGCAGATCGTGCACGAGGACGGCTGGTCGCGCGCCGTGCGCTCGGGGCCGCTGAAGGTGCAGACGCCATTCACCGCCAACGTGCTGACCAAGGTCGAGGCCGCGCCCTGGCCCTACTTCCCGGTCGACCTGCTGCCGATCTTCATCGCGCTGGGCGTGCGCGCGCAGGGCAACGCGATGTTCTGGAACAAGGTCTACGACGGCGCGCTGGGCTGGACCGGCGAGCTCTCGAAGTTCGGCGCCCACGTGTTCTCGTCCGACCCGCACCGGCTCATCACCTTCGGCGGCGCGCCGCTGGTGCCCGCGGTGGTCGAGAGCCCCTACATCATCCGCGTGGCGATCGCGCTGTTCATGGTGGCCTCGAGCATCGAGGGCCGCTCCGAGATCCGCAACGCCACGCCGATCCGCCGCGCGCACCCGCGCTTCGTCGAGAACCTGCGCAGCCTGGGCGTGCAGGTGGAGTGGACCAGCGAGGAGTGACAAGGTGTGATTAAACCTACTGCGCGCCCCGATCTCGCACCTGCGGTCCTCGCCGTACGTGAGTACGGCTGCGGTCCTCGGCGCGACCTCGGGGCGCTCGCTACGGTTTCTTCACACCTTGTGAGCGTTCCGGCCGCGGTGTTTCACGGTGCCGCGCGCCGCAGCAGCCCGGCCTCGATGGAGGCCTCGAGCCGGTCGACCACGTCCCAGTGGCGCAGCAGCAGCCCGTCCTGCGTCTCGTAGCGGTCCGCGGTCGCGAAGCGCAGCGCGCGGCCGGTGGGCGGCGCGCCGAGGAAGTTGCCGGTGTGGGTGCCGGCCCATCGGGTCATCGCCATCAGCTGCGTGCCCTCGACCAGCACCACCTGCTCGAGCGGCCGCAGGTCGGGCAGGCCCGCGAGCAGCAGGCGCGCGAAGTCGGCGTACATGGCCGGGCCGCGGCCGCGCAGCATCGGCGAGCTGCTGCTGAAATCGGGATGCAGGAAGCGGGCGATCGCGTCGAATTCGTGGCGTTCGAACACCGCGTGGCGGAATGCGAGGAAGCTGGCGCGAAGGTCCTCGCTCGCCGAGGAAGGGGTGGTGGAGGTCATGCGGGCTCGTGAAGCGCAACGGCGGGCGGCCAGTGTGTCGCCGCGAGCTCGCGCGGCGCGATGACCGCCGCGGTCATTGACGAAGCCGCGCGCGCCTCGCGACCGCGCTACAGCACGAACCAGCCCACCGCCACGTAGTGGCTCACCGTGCCCGCGAGCACGAACAGGTGCCACACCGCATGCGCATGCCGGAAGCCGCGGCGGTTGCGGTAGAAGACCGTGCCCGCGGTGTAGAGCACGGCGCCGATCAAGAGCCATGCAAGGCCGCCGCCCTCGAGCTGCATCGCCAGCGGCACGGCCGCGGCGATCGCGAGCCAGCCCATGCCGATGTACAGCGGCAGCGAGGGCTTCACGGGCGCACCGCGCGCGGCCATCAGCTCGCGCCGGATGCCGACCGCGGCCGCGCCCCACATCGCCAGCAGCGGCACCCAGGCCCAGGCGCCTTCGAGCATCACCAGTGCGAACGGGGTGTAGGTGCCGGCGATCAGCAGGTAGATCGCGCAGTGGTCGGCGCATTCCCACAGACGTTTGAGCCGGCCGCGCGTGCTGTGGAACAGGGTGGAGGCCGCGTAGAGCGCGACCGCCGAGAGCGAGAACACGAGCGAGCCGGCGATCTTCGCCGGGTCGCCCGTGGGCAGGGTCTTGGCCAGCAGCAGCACGGCCGCCGGCAGGGCGAGCAGCAGGCCGAGCAGGTGGCTGTACCCGTTGAGTCGTTCGCCCGGGTACATGGTGTGCCGCCTGCTTGCTTCGGTCAGTCTGCCGCGTGCCGGCTCAGCGGCCGGTTTCCTTCAGGTAGTCCTGGCGCGCGGCGAAGGCCGTGTTCGCGAAGTCCGAGAACACGCCGTCGATGCCGGCGCGGAAGTACGCGAGGTACTCGGCCTTCGGGTCGCCCTTGTAGACGGCGGCCAGGTAGCGCGACTCGTTGCGGAAGGTGTAGCTGTGCACGAACAGGCCGGCCTTGTGGGCGTCGGCGATCAGGCTGGTGGGCTTGATCGTGTTGGCTTCGACCATGCCCTTGTTGGGCGTCTTGAACGGAACGATCGTGTGCGCCATCACTTGCGGCTTCCACGGGCCGATGCCATCGGCATAGGTCTTGACCTCGGCCAAGCCGGCCGGCGTGAGCATCGCGCCGAACCAGCGCGGGTCGCCCGCGAGGGTCCAGCTGTAGGGACGGCCGTCGACGAAGGTGTAGTCGTCGGTGGTGACGTAGATCATCTCGCCGGTCTTGAAGTCGATGTCGTTGCCGTCGACCAGCTGCACCGCGCGCGCCTTCAGGCCGGCCGAGCGCAGGTACTTGAGGCTCACGGGGTCGAAGCTCTGCACGAAGATCGGCGCGTCCTTGCGGTTCAGGTCGTTGGCGTTCATCGCCTTGAGCAGCGCGTCTTCCAGCGGGTGGCTGCCGGCCGGGCCGCAGCCGTTGGCGATCGCCTGGGCGTTGTTCCAGATCGGGTTCTTGGTTTCCGGATACACGGTGATCGTGCGGCCGGTGGCCTTGGCCTTGGCGCGCATGATGTCGATCACTTCCTGGAAGCTCAGGATCGGCAGCTTGCCGTTCAGCTCGGTCGGGCGCTCGTCCTTCGCGTCGAAGGTGGTGCCATGGATCCACTGCTTGAGCTCGGCCAGCGTGAAGTCGGTGATCGACCAGTCGCCGGTGTGGTCCTCGCCGTCGACGACCAGCGACTTGAGCACCGACTTCGGATCCTTGGGATCGGTCAGGTCGCTCAGGTACTTCGCCGGGCCGTTGGCGGGAATCGCCGGGTAGGTCACGTCGACGCGCACGCCGGGCACGGTGCGCTTGCGCGCGGCCACGGTGGCGTTGGTCTTGGCGACGTCGGTGATGTCGGTGTTGTCGCTGAGCCAGGGGTTGTGGCGCGCGACCAGCACGCAGTCCTTGGTCAGGTGCAGGTCGGTCTCGAGCGAATCGGCGCCGGCATCGGCGGCCGCTTCGTAGGCCTTCTGGGTTTCCTCCGGGAACAGGCCGGGCAGGCCGCGGTGGCCGATCACCAGGGGCACCGAGCCGTCGAGCGTGCCCAGCGGGGTCGGTGCCGGGGCGGGTGCCGGCGCCGGAGCGGGCGGAATGACGGGAACGAAGGCGCTGCCGCCACCACCACCGCCGCAGGCGGCGATGACGAGGCTGCCGCCGAGCGCGACGAAGGCGGCACGCAGGGGACGGGGTGCGGGTGCAGGAACGGCTGTTTTCTTCATGTTGGAGTTTCGCGTTGCGTTGCGTTGAGGGGTGCCGAAGGCCGGCGGATGCTAGGTTTGGCGGATGACGGTACGGTGACCGTGGGCGCGCAAGCAACACGGGCGTCCATGCGCCCGAAGCGCGGTGACATCGAGCGTCACCGCGGCGTCATCGAAGACTTTGTGTCCTAGTCGAAGCGCGGTCGCGCCTCGGACCACTGGAGCAGCCCGTCGAGCACCGGGCACAGCGACTGGCCCCAGTCGCTCAGGCGGTACTCCACCTTCGGCGGCACCTGCGAATGCACGGTGCGCAGCACCAGGCCATCGGCCTCGAGCTGGCGCAGCTGCTGCGTCAGCATCTTCTGCGACACGGCCGGTATCGCCTGCTCGAGCTCGGAGAAGCGCAGCACCTTGCCGCCGAAGAGCTGGAACAGGATCACCAGCTTCCAGCGGCCCTCGATCCAGCCCAAGGTGCGCTCGACCTGCGCGGCCGCGCTGGCCGGCGTGTAGGCGACGGGGTTACCTGCGAGTACGGGCCTTACTTCTTCGTGCGTTCTTGTCATGGCCCGAGGGTATCCCTAGCCTCGATGCATCGCCAACAAGGACCTTTCTCATGACCGACATGCATCAGCCTTCCTCCCTGCCTTTCTCGTTCGACCCCGCGGAGTTCGCGGGCCGCCGCGTGCTCGTCACGGGCGGCACCAAGGGCATGGGCCAGGCCATCGTGCGCCGCCTCGCCGCGAGCGGAGCGCGCGTTGCCGCCACCGCGCGCAGCGCCCCTGAGGCGGCCGACAGCGACGGCGCCGAGCTCTTCGTCGCGGCCGACATCGCCACGCCCGCGGGCGTGGCGCGAGTCGCCGAGCGCACGCTCGCGGCCTTCGGCGGGCTCGACATCCTCGTCAACAACGTCGGCGGCTCGGGCGCCTCGCCCGGCGGCGCGCTCGCGCTCGACGATGCGCAATGGCAGGCGGCGCTCGACACCAACCTGCTCGCGGCCGTGCGGCTCGACCGCGCCTTCCTGCCTTCGATGCTCGCGCAGGGCGAGGGCAGCATCGTGCACATCTCCTCGATCCAGCGCCGGCTGCCGCTGTACGAATCCACGCTCGCCTATGCCGCGGCCAAGGCGGCGCTCACCACCTACAGCAAGGGCCTGTCGAAGGAGTTCGGCCCGCGCGGCGTGCGCGTGAACACGGTGGCGCCGGGCTACATCGAGACCGGCGCCGCGCGCGCCTTCGTCGAGCGGCTCGCGGCGGGCGCGGGCAGCGACTACGCGAGCGCGCGCCAGGGCGTGATGGATGCGCTCGGCGGCATCCCAATCGGCCGGCCCGGCCTGCCCGAGGAGGTGGCCGAGCTCGTGGCCTTCCTGGTGTCGCGGCGCGCGGCCTCGATCCACGGCAGCGAGTACGTGATCGACGGCGGCACGGTGCCGGTCGTGTAGGCGCGAAAGGGCGCCGCTACCTGAGCGCGCCGAAGCGCTCGGCATAGAGCGCCGTCACCCAGTCCACGAACACCCGCACGCGCGGCGACAGCAGCCGGTGCTGCGGATAGAGCACCGAATAGACCATCGGCGGGCAGGGCGTGTCGGCGAGGATCTCGACCAGCGTGCCGGCGCGCAGCTGGCGCTCGATGTGATAGCGCGGCACCTGGATGATCCCGCAGCCCTGCTCGGCGCAGGTCTTGTAGCTGTCGGCGTTGTTCACGCTGATCCAGTCGGGCAGCACGACCTGCTCGACGCGCCCGTTGACCTCGAACAGGTAGGGGAAGTGGTCGGGCCGCGAGGACGAGAAGAAGTTCACCGCCAGGTGCTGCTGGCTCAGCAGGTCGGCCGGTGTCAGCGGCGTGCCGCGTTCGGCCAGGTAGGCCGGGCTCGCGCAGGTCACTTGCGGCAGCAGCGCGAGCCGGCGCGTGACCAGCGAGGAGTCCTTGGGCTCGCCCGCGCGCACCACGCAATCCACGCCCTCGCGCACCAGCTCCACCAGCCGGTCGCCGCTGCCCACGGCGAGCACGATGTTCGGATAGCGCGCATGGAAGTCGCCGATGCGCGGCAGCACGATGTCGTTGGCGGCCGCGCCATGGATGTCGATGCGCAGCCGCCCGCGCGGATTGACCGCGAGCTGCGCGAGCGAGGACTCGGCGTCCTCGAGTTCGAGCAGCAGGTGGCGGCAGCGCTCGTAGTAGGCCTGGCCGTCGACCGTGGTGCGCACCTGGCGCGTGGTGCGCTCGAGCAGGCGCACCTGCAGCCGGGCCTCGAGCTCCTTGATCGCATGGGTCGCCGTGGCGCGCGGCAGCTCGAGCGCGGCCGCGGCCTGCGTGAAGCTGCCGAGCTCCACGATGCGGGTGAACAGGCGCATGGCATCGAAGCGGTCCATGGAATGAGCTCGGCAAATTGTTGGCCTGCGTTGAATTGTATTGACGAAATTCGCATATTTATTCGCCAATGCAGAACAGAGAGACTGCCAGCGTGCGGCCATCCCGCCGCGCCTCGTCACCTTTTCCCCCCGAGGAGCGACCCCCATGCAGTTGATCTTTCCGCGCCTGCGCGGCACCTATGACCGCTTCGAGCCGCTGAGCTACGCGCTGCTGCGCCTGGCTTTCGGCCTGATGCTCGTGACCCACGGCCTGCCCAAGCTGCTGGGCCGCAGCCACGGCAGCATGGCCGACCCGATGAAGGGCTCGGTCAACCTGATCGCCAACGTGCTGCACCTGCCGGGCGCCGAACTGCTCGGCTGGTTCGTCGCCATCCTCGAGGGCGTGGGCGGGCTGATGCTCGCGGCCGGCCTGTTCACTCGCGTGGTCGCCGCGATGGTCGCGGTGCAGATGCTGGTCATCTGCTACGTGATGGGCCCGACCTTCCCGTGGATCGACCGCGGCTTCGAATACCCGCTGATGCTGTTCTTCATCGCGCTGTGCCTGCTGGCGCGCGGCGGCGGCCGGCTGTCGCTCGATGCGCGCATCGGGCGCGAGGTCTGAGCAGAAGAAGAAAAAAGAAAGGACGCCACGATGAACCCCACCCCATCCCCCGGCACCGGCGCGCCCGCGCTGAGCCGCCGCACCTTCATGATGAGCACCGCGGCCGGTGCCGCCGGTGCCGCGAGTGTCGCGAGCACCGGCCTGGCGAACGCACAGGACACAGCGCCCGCGCCGCCGCGCATCGACACCCGCGTCGTCATCAACGGCCAGCCGCATGCGCTGCAGCTCGAGCCGCGCGCCTCGCTGCTCGACGTGCTGCGCGAGCAGCTCGGCCTCACGGGCGCCAAGAAGGGCTGCGACCACGGCCAGTGCGGCGCCTGCACCGTCCACCTCGACGGCCGGCGCGTCGCCTCCTGTCTCACGCTGGGCGTGAAGACCGACGGCTGCGCCGTCACCACCATCGAGGGCATCGCCGCGCCCGACGGCACGCTGCATCCGATGCAGCAGGCCTTCGTCGACCACGACGCGCTGCAATGCGGCTACTGCACGCCGGGCCAGGTGATGGCCGCCATCGCCTGCGTGCGCGAGGGCCACGCCACCAGCGAGGCGCAGATCCGCGAGTACATGAGCGGCAACCTCTGTCGCTGCGGTGCCTACGCGGGCATCCTCGAGGCGATCCGCGATGCCGCCCCGCGCATGCGCGCCGAGACCGAAGCCATGGAGGGCCGCCGCCATGCATGACTTCGCCTACCACCGGCCGCGTAGCAGCGCCGAGGCCGTGCAACTGCTGGCAAGCAGCCAGCCCGGCGCGCGCTACTTCGCGGGCGGCACCACCCTGTTCGACCTGATGAAGCTCGGCGTGGAAGCGCCGGCCACCGTCGTCGACATCGGCCGCATCGAGGGCCTGCGCGAGATCGACGCCAGCGACCGGGCCGAGCTGCGCATCGGCGCGCTCGCCGCGATGAGCGACGTGGCCGAGCATCCCGTGGTGCAGCGCGAGTTCACCGCGCTGTCGGAATCGCTGTGGAAGGCCGCCTCGCAGCAGCTGCGCAACATGGCGAGCGTGGGCGGCAACCTGCTGCAGCGCACGCGCTGCGCCTATTTCCGCGGCGGCCCCGAGTTCGCCTGCAACAAGCGCGTGCCCGGCAGCGGCTGCGCGGCGCTGGCCGGCGTGAACCGCGGCCATGCGGTGCTCGGCGGCAGCGAGGCCTGCGTGGCGGTCTACCCGGGCGACTGGGCGGTGGCGCTCGCGGCCTTCGATGCGCAGGTCGACACGCTGAGCCCGCGCGGCGAACGCACGGTGGCCGTGCGCGATCTGCACCGCGCGCCCGGCGCCACGCCGCACCTCGAGACCGTGCTCGCGGCCGACGAGCTGATCGTGCGCATCCGCGTGCCGCGCACGCCGGCGGGCAGGGCCTCCACGTACCACAAGATCCGCGACCGCGAGTCCTATGCCTTCGCGCTGGCCTCGGCCGCCGTGGGCCTGCATCTGCGCGCCAACCGCGTGGTCGATGCGCGCATCGCGCTCGGCGGCGTGGCCACGCACCCGTGGCGCGCGCTCGAGGCCGAGCGCAGCCTGGTCGGGCGGCCCTTCACGCAGGCCGCGGCGCGGCGCGCGGCCGAGATCGCGTTCGCGCAGGCCAGGCCGCTCGAACATAACGGCTTCAAGGTGGCGCTCGGCATCGAGACGGTGACCGACGCGCTGATGCTGGCCCGGGACAGGAGCTGAACGATGGCAACCACGACAAGCAACCCCCAACGCGGCGCGCGTCCCGGCGCCGAGCGCGTCGATGCGCACGACAAGGTGCGCGGCGTCACCCGCTACGCGGCCGACGATGCGCGCGCCGGCCTGCTGCATGCAGCGCTCGTGCCATCGCGCATCGCGCGCGGCAGCGTGGCGCGCATCGACACCGGCGCCGCCGAGCGCGTGCGCGGCGTGCGCAAGGTCTACACGCACCAGAACATCGGCGCCTTCGAATCGGGCGGCTTCCTGATGGGCGGCGGCTTCGGCTTCCAGAGCTTCTATCCGCTGCGCTCGGCGCAGATCGCCTACCGCGGCCAGACCGTCGCGATGGTGGTCGCCGACACGCTCGAGGCCGCGCGCGAGGCGGCGGCGCTGGTGGAGGTGCGCTACGAGGCCCAGCCCTTCGTCGCGGGCATCGATGCGTCCGACGCGCAGCCGCAGGCGCAGTCCGCGCTGCTGCCGCAGCCGATGTTCGCCGACCGCCGCGTGGGCGATGCCGAGGCCGCACTGGCCGCGGCGGCCTTCACGGTGGAGGCGCGCTACGAGCTGCCGATCCAGCACCAGAACCCGATGGAGATCATCGCGACCGTGGCCGAATGGACCGAGGGCGTGCTGACCGTCCGCGAGCCGACGCAGAACGCCGAGGGCGTGCGCCACGGCCTCGCGAAGCAGCTCGGCATCGAGCCGGCGCGCGTGCGCGTGCTCTCGCCCACGCTCGGTGGCGGCTTCGGCCAGAAGAACTCGCTGCAGTCGCACACCGCGGCGGTGGCGATCGCCGCGCGCGAGCTCGGCCGGCCGGTCAAGCTGGTGCTGACGCGCGCGCAGCTGTTCCACAACGCCAGCTTCCGGCCCGCGAGCCGCCACCACGTGCGCCTGGGCGCGGACCGCGAGGGCCGGCTGGTCGCGGCCGTGCACGACATCGACCAGCAGACCTCGCGCCACGACCTCTTTCCCTCGAGCGGCAGCGAGATCACCTCGCGGCTGTACGGCGTCAGGCACTTCCTCGGCCGCGACCGGCTGGTGCGCACCGACGTGCAGACGCCGGGCTACATGCGCGCGCCCTTCGAGCATCCGGCCGCCTTCGCCTTCGAGAGCGCGGTCGACGAGATGGCGTACCTGCTGGGCCGCGACCCGGTGGCCTTCCGGCTCGCCAACGACACCGCGGTCGATCCGCTGAGCGGCAAGCCCTTCTCCTCGCGCCACCTGGCCGAATGCCTGGTGCAGGGCAGCGAGGCCTTCGGCTGGGCGCGGCGCGACATGGCGCCGGGTTCGATGCGCGCCGCCGACGGCAGCCGCATCGGCTGGGGCGTGGCCGTGGGCGCCTACAAGGCCGCGATGGCGCCGGCCTTCGCCACCGTGAGCCTGGCCGGCGACGGCCGCGTGCGCGTGGCGGTGGGCGGGCACGAGATGGGGCAGGGCATGCGCACCGCGATCGCGCTCACCGTGTCGCGCGTGCTCGGCGCGCCGGTGGCCGCGGTGGAGATCGCGCTCGGCGACACCGGCGCCGCGCCGCAGCACCTGACGGCCGGCTCCTGGGGCACCGCGACCGCGCTGCCGCCGGTGCAGGAGGCGGCGCAGCGGCTGATGGAAGACCTGCGCACCCGTGCCCCCGGCGCGGGCGCGAACGCCACCGCGCTCGCGCTGCTGCGCGCCTCGGGCCGCGCGCAGGCCGAGGCCGAGAGCCGGCGCCGCGCGCCCGGCCAGCCCGAGCAGGTCTATGGCCGGCTCACGGGCGGGCTGCCGGCCGCGGCCGGGCCGGTCTATCCCGACTACGTGGGCTTCAGCTTCATCGCGCACTTCGTCGAGGTGCGCATCGAGCCGACCACGCGCCGCATCCGCGTGCCGCGCGTGGTGAGCGTGGCCGACTGCGGCGCGGTCGCGAGTCCGCGCACCGCGCGCAGCCAGGTCGAGGGCGGCGTGGTCTGGGGCATCGGCGCCGCGCTGCGCGAGGCCAGCGAGGTCGATCCGCGCCATGGCGGCTTCCTCAATGCCGACCTGGCCGAGTACGTGCTGCCGGTGGCGGCCGACATCGGCCGCATCGAGGTCGGCTTCGTCGGCAGGCCCGACACGCGCTTCAACGCGCTCGGCGTGAAGGGTCTCGGCGAGGTCGCGATGGTGGGCGTGGCGCCCGCGATCGTGAACGCGGTGTTCCATGCCACGGGCAAGCGGCTGCGGCGGCTGCCGCTGCGGCTGGAGGACCTGCTCGATTAGCGTCGGTCGAAGCTGTTGACGTGGACCTCGACCAGGTCCACGAACTCCGGCAGCTCGAGCAGGAACTCGGGGTCGCGCGCCAGCGGTGCCACGCGCAGCGGATCGCCGCGCTTGTCGTGCATGGCGTGCATGTCCTCGACCGAGCGCCAGAACGACACGGTGCGGAACTCCGCCACGTTGCCTCGCAGGCGCCGGAAGTACTGCACGCCGAGGCAGTCGGGCTTGCGCGCGATCTCGCGGATGCCGTGCTCCAGGCTGTAGTGCAGGTAGTCGTCGGCGCGCGCGATCGGCGTGCGGCCTTCCCAGATGCGCCCGATCAGCGGGGTTTCGAGCAGCTTGCATTCGACGGTCATGGGTTCTCCTTTCGTGTCATCGATCAGGAAACCCTGGACCGGCCGCGCGGCGCCCCGCGTAGGAAGGAGGCGACGGCGCGTGCCGGGCGAGGCTCAGGCTTCGAAGCCGGCCTGCAGCAGCCCGGCGAGCGTGGCCACCAGCGCCTCGCGCTGCGGCGCGGGCCGCCACAGCGCGCGCACCGCCTGCAGCGCGCCGGCCGCGCCCTGGCCGCTCTCCCACTCGGGATGGCTGCGCGCCGGCTGCGCGGCACGCAGCGCGGCGGCGATGGCCTCGCCGGCCGCCTCGGCGCCGGCGTCTACTGCCTCGATGCGCTGCGTGGCGGCATGGCCGCGGCGCTCGAGCGCGCGCGCGAGCTGCATCTGCCAGGCCGCGAGCGTGAACAGCACGCCGTCCTCCACCGTGAGCTCGTGCACGTCGCGCAGCTTGTTCGCGAGCTTGCGGCCCAGCGGGCCCCAACCCTGCGACACCGCGCTGCCGATGGCGCCGCCCAGCGCCACGCCGGCGCCGAGCGAGAGGCCGGCCACCGCGAGATCGGCCACCGCGCCGACCGCGGCGCCGATGGCCGCGCCCTTGCCCAGGCGCAGGCCCGCGTCCTTCATCGCCTCGGGATTGAAGAAGTCGAGCGCCCAGCGGCCCTCGATCATCGGCAGCGGCGCCTCGGCCGCGTCGCCCTGGCGGAAGCCGTAGAGCGCGAGCAGGTCGTCGGCGCAGCGCTGCGCCTTGTCGAACACGGTCTTGCGCAGCGCGGCGACCAGCGCGTCGCGGCGCGCGGGATCGGCGAACTCGGTGGCCGGCACGCTGCGCCGCAGCGCGGTGGCGTCGACCAGCAACTCGGCCACGCGCGTGGCGGCCGCGCGGCGCCGCGCCGCGGCCTCGGCCTCGAGCGCATCGGCCACGCCGCGCAGCAGCTCGCGCCGGTCGCGCAGCAGCGTCGCGAGGTCGCCGTAGAGATCGCGCTCGGCGCCCACGAAGGGCGCGGCCGCATCGAAGCGCACCTGCACGTGCAGGCCGTAGGCCGAGAGCAGTTCCTTCCACGCTGCTTCGCGGCTGGCCGCGTCGCGCACGAAGTTGAGCACCGGCAGCACCGGCCGCGCGCAGGCATTGAGCAGCTCGATCTCGTCGCGGAACTTGGGCAGCACCGGTTCGCGCACGTCGATCACGAGGAAGGCGGCATTGATGTCGAGCATCGCGCGCAACACCTTGGCCTCCTGCTCGAAGGCGCCGTGCGCCTCGGGGCCCTGCAGGAAGCGGCGGATGCGCTCGGGCGGCGTGGCCTGGCCCGCGGGATCGATGCGCGCGAGGTGCTCGCGCAAGGCCACCGCGTCCTCGAGGCCCGGCGTGTCGTAGAAGCGCACGGCGGGGCGGCCGTCGATCTCGAGGTCGACCGACTCGACATGGCGCGTGGTGCCGGGGCGGTCGGACACCGCGCCGAAATCGATGCGCCGCGTGAGCGTGCGCAGCAGCGAGGTCTTGCCGGCATTGGTGTGGCCGACGACGGCGATGCGGATCGGGTCGCTCATCGAAGTACCTTCGTGCTTCGCACTGCGGTGCGAGCTTGCTTGGGGCGGTCCGGCGCGGTGTTCATGGCGCGACGGTGTCGGTGGAGCCCAGCAGCTCGGCGAGCGCGGTGCCCGCGGCCACGCGTTCGAGGCCGGCGTCGCGCAGCCACGCGAGCCAGCGCTGGATCGCCGGACCCTCGTTGCCGCCCTCGGCGATCAGCCACAGGCGGCATTCGCCGCTGTGCGCGAGCAGGTCGCGCACGAAGCGCTCGGTGCCGCGGTCGGGGCTCGCGGCCGCGCGGCAGGCCAGCACCACGCTGCGCGGCCGCGCGAGCGCGAGCCGGTCGAGCAGCGCGCGGCGCTCGGGCGCGCTGCCGTCGATGCGCTCGAGCTGCAGGTCCGCGGGCAGGCCCTCGGGCGGCCAGCCGATGTCGGGCGGCAGTTCGAAGCCGACCAGCACGCGCAGGTCGCGCAGGTCCGCAGGCGCGAGGCCCACGGGCGCCTCGCGCGCGCGGCGGCCCGGATCGGCATCGACGATGGCACTGGGCGCGAGCGCCGCGAAGCGGGCCGCGAGCTGGCGGTAGTAGGGCGCGTCGAGCGCGGGCCGCAGCGCCTGGCGCCGATGGCGCCACACGGCGGTGCTCCAGAGCAGCAGCACGAGGCGCGGCAGCAGCCCGTAGGTGAGGATGCAGCCCGTGAGCCACAGCGCCCAGGTGCGCTGGCCCGAGGCCGGCGGCGCGGTGGCGAGCACGGTGGCGGCGTCGGGCACCGGGAAGCCCAGGCGCGACGGCGCCCAGCCCAGCGCATCGACCGCGCGCACGAAGAAGGCGGGATCGAGGATGGTGGTCTCCCAGCTCAGCGTGTAGCTGCGGAAGGCCAGCGCGAACAGCATCGCCGCCAGCACCACCGCGAAGGACAGCGACCAGATGCCGTGGCTCACGATGCCGAAGGCCCAGGGCAGCAGCTTCGCGCGGCCCAGCAGGCCGGTGGTGGCGCGCACGAGCAGCGGCGCCTGGCCATGCCGGCCGCCGGCCACGCGCGCGGTCAGCGAGAGCCAGATCCAGCCCAGCGAGGCTGCGCTGAACGACGCCAGCGGCAGCCACAGCCCGAGCAGCCACAGCAGCAGCGTCAGCAGGTGCACGCCGAGCAGGCTCACGAGCGCGACGATCACGTTGATGTGACGCTCGCCACCGCCCACCACGTTGCCCGCTAGCGCGAGGCCGGCGACGACGATGAGGGCCACGAGCCCGAGCAGCACCCAGGGCGACCATTGGCGCGCGCGCCGCAGTTCGGCCTGCAATCCGAGTCGTTCGCCGAGCTGGCGCGCGCGTTCAGCGATGCGTGCCGGCGTGTGCGGCGCCTGCGCGGCGATGCGCATGGCCTGCGCGTCGTCGAGCGGACCGTTCTGCTCGGCCCATCGGATCGCCTCGGTGATCACCGCATCGGAAAAGTCGGGGTTCTCGCGCAGTGCGGTGGTGGTCAACAGCGTCCCTTCGCGAACAGAGGCAGGGCCGGCGGAAAGCCGACGATGAGCCCTCGGCCGAGGGCGGCTCAGCGCGCGGATTATGCCCGGCGCCCCCAAAGCAAAACGGGGCCGCAGCGCGGCCCCGTTCCTCTCTGGCGTGTGGATGGTTCGAGGGGGACTGACGTCTTTCAGCGCAGGCCGAAGAACGAAAGCACGGCCACGACCACGACGACCAGACCGACGATGTAAATGATGGAATTCACCGCGAGCACTCCACGTTGTTGACGATGGTCCCAGCATCACGGCGCAGGGGGTACCCAGGGTGTCGGCGGGGGGCGGCGGGTTCTGTAGGACTTGCAGGGCCGGTCGTGACATACCTTCCGCTGCCCCGCGTCGGCCTAGGACCTCGTCTTGCGCGCCGGCTTCGCGGGCGCCTCGGGCCCGAGCGCCTGCTGCAGCAGCCAGCGCATCGCGGCACGCACCTCGGCGGCATCGGCGCCCGCCTCGATCTCGAGCGCGGCGCGGTCGAAGGCGGCCGACAGCAGCTGCGAGAGCGCATCGAGCGAGACCTCGCCGCGGCCCATGCCGGCCTCGGCCAGTCCCTGGCGCAGCGAACGGGCCGCGTTCGCATCGTCCATCGCCATGATCTCCGCCATGCCGAGCACGGCCGGCCCGTCGATCAGCAGCAGCCGGGTGCGGCCCGGCACGGTCATCGCGCGCAGGTAGGCATCGCTGCCGGTCAGCAGCGCCTCGCGCGGCGCCAGCGCCTCGGGCGTGGCGGCCGCGATCTCGGCGGCCACCGCGCGCGACTCCTGCTCGAGCACATGGCGGAACAGGTCGCGCTTGTCGGCGTAGTGGTGATAGAGCGCGCCACGCGTGATGCCGGCCGCGGCCACGATGTCGGGCGTGGAGGTCTGGCCATAGCCCTGGTCGACGAAGAGGGCGCGCGCCGCCTCGGTCAGCGCCTGCCGCGTGGTCTCAGTGCGCTCCTTGTTGCTCCGGATGATCTTGGAGGTCATTTACATGCAGACTGTATGTATGTATATTCAATCAAACATACAGACTGTATGTCAGTTCCAGCCATCCCAAGGAGCCCTCATGAAAGTCACGAGCTACTACCCGGTCATCATGACCAATGACGTCGCCGGCACGGCGGACTTCTACCAGCGCCACTTCGGCTTCGCGCCGCTGTTCACGAGCGACTGGTACGTGCACCTGCAACTGGAAGGCGAGCCCTCGGTCAACCTCGCGGTGCTCGACGGCCGGCACGAGACCATTCCCGCCGCGGGCCGCGGCAAGGTGGCGGGCGGGCTGCTGTTGAACTTCGAGGTGGACGATCCCGACGCGGTGCACGACCGCCTGGCCGCGGCCGGCCTGCCGGTGCTGCTGCCGCTGCGCGACGAAGCCTTCGGCCAGCGCCACTTCATCACCAGCGACCCGAACGGGGTGCTGATCGACATCATCAAGCCGATCCCGCCGAGCGGGGAGTTCGTGGCGCAGTACGAGGCGGGCGCGCTGCCGACCTGATCGGTCAGGCCAGGCGGTTGCGAGGCTCAGGCCAGCGCCGCCTCTTCCTCGTCGAGCGCGTCGCCCAGGAAGCCGCCGCTCTGGTGCGCCCACAGCCGCGCATAGAGCCCGCCCTTGGCCATCAGCGTGCGGTGGTCGCCTTCCTCCACCACGCGGCCCTCGTCGAGCACGATCAGCCGGTCCATCGCCGCGATGGTCGACAGCCGGTGCGCGATCGCGATCACGGTCTTGCCTTCCATCAGCGTGTAGAGGCTCTGCTGGATCGCGGCCTCGACCTCCGAGTCGAGCGCGCTGGTGGCCTCGTCGAGCAGCAGGATCGGCGCGTCCTTGAGCATCACGCGCGCGATCGCGATGCGCTGGCGCTGGCCGCCCGAGAGCTTCACGCCGCGCTCGCCCACATGGGCCTCGTAGCCGTGGCGCCCGCTGGCGTCGCCCAGCGTGCCGATGAAGTCGTGCGCCTCGGCGCGGCGCGCGGCGGCCTCGATCTGCGCCGGCGTCGCGTCGGGACGGCCGTAGGCGATGTTGTCGGCCACCGAGCGGTGCATCAGCGAGGTGTCCTGCGTCACCATGCCGATGTGGCTGCGCAGCGAATCCTGCGTGGCCAGCGCGATGTCCTGGCCGTCGATCAGGATGCGGCCGCTCTCCAGGTCGTGGAAGCGCAGCAGCAGGTTCACCAGCGTCGACTTGCCGGCGCCCGAGCGGCCCACCAGGCCGATCTTCTCGCCGGGCGCCACGGTCAGCGTGAGGTCCTCGATCACGCGCCGGCCGCCGGCCGCGCCGTAGCGGAAGCTCGCATGCTCGAAGCGCACCTCGCCGCGCGGCACCTCGAGCGGCTTCGCGCCCGGCGCATCGAGCACGGCGCGCGGGCGCGACAGCGTCTTCATGCCGTCCTGCACCGTGCCGATGTTCTCGAACAGGCTGGTCATCTCCCACATGATCCAGTGCGACATGCCCTGCAGCCGCAGCGCCATGGCGGTGGCCGCGGCCACCGCGCCCACGCCGACCGCGCCGGTGGACCACAGCCACAGCGCCGTGCCCGCCATGCCGGCGGTCAGGCCCATGCTCAGCGTGTGGTTGACGATCTCGAAGGCGCTCACCAGCCGCATCTGGCCGTAGCCCGTGTGCATGAACTCGCGCATCGCGTCGCGCGCGAAGCCGGCCTCGCGCTGCGTGTGCGAGAACAGCTTCACCGTCGCGATGTTGGTGTAGGCATCGGTCACGCGGCCGGTCATCAGCGCGCGCGCATCGGCCTGCGCCTTGCCGACCGCGCCCAGGCGCGGCACGAAGTAGATCAGCGCGCCGATGTAGAAGGCCAGCCAGATCACGAACGGCCAGATCAGCTGCGCGTCGAGCACGCCCACCAGCACGATCATGGTGGCGACATACACGCCCATCGCCACCAGCACGTCGGCCAGCACGAACACGGTCTCGCGCACCGCGAGCGCGGTCTGCATCACCTTGGCCGTGATGCGGCCCGCGAACTCGTCCTGGTAGAAGGCCATGCTCTGGCCCAGCATCAGCCGGTGGAAGTTCCAGCGCAGCCGCATCGGCAGGTTGATCGCGAGCGTCTGGTGCTTGACGATGGTCTGCAGCGCGACCACCGCGATGCTGGCGACCAGCAGCCCGGCCATCCATGCGAGCGTGGTGCCGCGGTCTTCCCACAGGCGCGAGGGCGCCTGGCCGCCGAGCCAGTCGACCACGCGTCCGAGCAGCGCGAACAGCAGCGCCTCGAAGGTCGACATCACGGCGGTGAGCACCGCCATCGCGAGGATCTTGCCGCGCACGCCCTGCGTGCAGGCCCAGAGGAAGGCGAAGAAGCCTTGCGGCGGAAGCGGAGGTTCGGCGGCGGGGTAGGGGTGTAGAAGTTTTTCGAAGAAACGGAACAAGGACTGACTCTCCCGAAGAGCCGAAGACTGTAGCCGCGAGCGCATGACCTTGCCCTGAAAAGGTGCGTTTCTTCAGCTTCTGCGTGGTTTGCGCGACGAAGTCGCGGGAACGGGCGCGGTCTTTGGTTCGAGCGCCGCGAGCCGCTCGCCGAGGAAGTCGATGAAAGTACGCAGCTTGGGCGCCATGTACTGGCGGCTGGTGTAGACCGCGAACAGCGTCACCGGGTGCGGTTCGTGGTCGGGCAACAGGCGCACGAGCCGGCCCTGCGCGAGATCGTCCTCGAGCAGCCAGCCCGGCATGAAGGCCACGCCCATGCCCGCGCGCACCGCATGCAGCGTGAGCGTGGTGTCGTCCGAGCGCATGACCGGCGTGAGCCGCAGCGGGAACAGGCGCCCGCCCGGCCCGGTGAGCGCCAGGTGGTCGAGTGCCACGTAGCTCGGCACGATCGCGCCGAGCCGCGCCACCTCGGCCGGCACCGCGGGGCTGCCGCCCATGCGCGCGAGGTACTCGGGCGTGCCCGCGAGGAAGAAGGGCACGCGGCACAGCGGCCGCGCGATCAGCGCGGGCGAGGGCTCCTGCGTGGCGCGCAGCGCGAGGTCGTAGCCGTCGGCCGCGAGGTCGACCTTGCGGTTCTCGAGGTGGATGTCGAGCAGCACCTCGGGATAGCGGTCGCGGTAGTCGGCCAGCACCTGCGCGAAGCGCGCGGTGGCGCACCACACGGGCGCGCTGAGCTTGAGCTGGCCGCGCGGCGCCTCGCGGGTCTGGCCGATCGCGGCCTCGGCGGCATCGAGCAGGTCGAGCGCGCGCCGGCTCTGCTCGTACCAGGCGGTGCCGGCCTCGGTCAGGCTCAGGTGGCGGCTCGAGCGGTGCAAGAGACGCGCGCCCAGCGACTTCTCGAGCTGCGCCACGTGCTTGCTGGCCATCGGCGCCGACAGCCCGAGCCGTTCGGCGGCGGCCACGAAGCTGCCCGATTCGACGACCTCGCGGAACACGCGCAGGCTGGTCATGCGGTCCATCGATGATTTCCTCTGGAGAAACGATTCGATGAATCGTAGCCTGTCGATTTCCTCGCAGGAAATATCTACAGTCGACGCAACGCCTTCAAGGAAGCAACGACATGACCCACGACAACCCGAACCGCCTGCCCACCTACTTCATCTCGCACGGTGGCGGCCCCTGGCCCTGGATGAAGCGCGAGATGGGCGCCACCTACGACCGGCTCGCCGCCGCGCTGGCCGACATGCCGCGCCAGCTCGGCCGCACGCCCAAGGCCATCCTCATGGTCTCGGCCCACTGGGAGGCGCCGGTGTTCACGGTGCAGGGCAACCCGCGCCCGCCGATGATCTACGACTACGGCGGCTTCCCGGCCCATACCTACGAGGTGCACTACGACGCGCCCGGCTCGCCCGAGCTCGCGCAGCGCGTGCAGTCGCTGATCGCCGCGGCCGGCCTGCCGGCGGCCGTCGATCCCGAGCGCGGCTACGACCACGGCATGTTCTCGCCGATGGCCGCGATCTATCCGCAGGCCGAGGTGCCGGTGGTGCAGCTGTCGCTGCGCCGCGGCCTCGATCCGGCCGAGCACATCGCGCTGGGCCGTGCGCTCGCGCCGCTGCGCGACGAGGACGTGCTGATCGTCGGCAGCGGCCTGAGCTATCACAACCTGCGCAACTTCGGGCCGCAGGCGCATGGCGTGTCGAAGGCCTTCGGCGACTGGCTCGATGCCACCTCGGTCGAGGCCGCACCGGCGCAACGCGTGCAGCGCCTGCAGGACTGGGCCGCAGCGCCTTCGGCGCGCATGGCGCATCCGCGCGAGGAGCACCTGATTCCGCTGATGGTGGCGGTGGGCGCGGCCGAGCAGGAGGCGGGCGAGCGCGTCTATCACGAGGAGGCCTTCATGGGCGGCCTCGTGGTGTCGAGCTACCGCTTCGGCGGCGCCGGCTACTTCTGATCGACCCGGCGCTCGGCGCCGTCGGCATCGACCAGCCCGACGCGCTGCTGCCGGCCCCAGGTGCCGCGCCCGGTCAGGAAGGTCCACCAGCCCCAGGCCGCGCCCGTGTGGCGCAGCAGCTGGAAGGTGAAGGGCTCGATCAGCGCGGCCGCGAAGGCCTGCAGCATGCCGGCCTCGCCGTCGTGGCCGACCCAGCGCCGGTACAGGTGCACCGACCACAGGTGGAAGACGAGGTCGAGCACGATCTTGGCGGCGATCACGCCGGCCGCGGGCAACAGCACGCCGAAGTCGCCGCGCACCAGGTACATCACGAGCAGTCCGAAGGCCGCGAGGCCGTACAGCGGCTGCAGGGTGTCGATGGCCTTGACCGGCAGCATCGCGGTGCCGAGCCAGCCGTAGCGGCGGTCGCCCACCATCGCGCGGTACCAGTACTGGGTCTGCAGGAAGCCGCCGAACCAGCGCCGGCGCTGGCGCAGGAAGGCGCCCACGCTGCTGGGCGCGTCGGTGCGCGCCTGCGCGTCGCCGAGCACGCGCACGCGCCAGTCGAGGCCGTGCGCCTGGGCATGGCGGTGCAGCCGGTGGATGAGCTCGTAGTCCTCGACCAGGCAGTCGGTGTCGAAGCCGCCCACCGCGCGCACCGCGTCGCGCCGGAAGCCCGCGAAGGCGCCCGAGATCAGCAGCAGGCCGTCGACCCGCATCCAGGCATAGCGCGAGAGGAAGTTGCGGATGTACTCGTAGGTCTGGAACCACTGCAGCAGCCGACCGCCCAGCGTGCGGCTGCACACCGGCGTGATGACGCCGGTGGCCGCCACCAGCGCGGGTTCGTCCGAGAAGGCGCGGCGCACCGCGGCGATGGCGCGCGCGTCGAGCAGCGTGTCGCCGTCGACGGTGAGCACGGTCTCGGTGGCTATGCACAGCACCGCGGCGTTCAGGGCCACCGCCTTGCCGCCGTGCGGCAGCCGCAGCCAGTGCAGATTGGGATGCAGGGTGCTCGCGGCGCTGAGCTGCCCCGGCTCGGGCGCCTCCAGCCCGTAGCGCGTGGTGAGCAGCTCGGCCGTGCCGTCGGTCGAGCCGTCGTCGGCGATCACGATGCGGTCGGGCGCATCGGTCTGGCCCAGCAGCGCGGCCAAGGTCACGGGCAGCACCGCGGCCTCGTCGTGCGCGGCGACGATCACGCCCAGCGTGGCGCGGTGCGGTGCCACGGCGGGATGCGGCAGTGGCGCCGAGGCCAGCGCGATGCCGCGCGGGCGCAGGATCGCGAGCGTCTGCCAGCCCACGAACAGCAGCAGCACCGTGTCGTAGAGCACGTAGGCCACGCCCACCGACCAGGCCTGCACGTTGCCCAGGCGGAAGGCCATGGCGAACAGCAGGCCCCACAGCAGCAGCACGCCGCCATGGATGAGCCAGCTTCGCAGCGGCGTGGCGGGGGGCGAGAGTCGCGGTGACGCGGCGACGAAGGCGGAGCGGAGCAGGTCGTTCAAGACAGGGGCGCCAGGGCGATGGGAAGGTGTACGCACGGAACGGGCCGGCGGTTTCGAATGTCCGAGGCCGAAGACCGGACAATCGCGCGCCTGACAGGCTGAGTCGGACTCCCGCCGAAAATTCCCGCATGCCCCCTCACCATCGCTACACACGCACCGCCATCGCGCTGCACTGGATCATCGCACTGCTGATGATCGTCAACATCGCGCTGATCCTTTCGGTCGACCGCTTTCCCGACGACTGGGTGCGCCCGGCCATCGACACCCACAAGTCGATCGGCATCACCGTGCTGGGGCTGGTGATCCTGCGCATCCTGTGGCGCGCCACCCACCGGCCGCCGGCCATGCCCGGCAGCTACGGCCGGCTCGAACGCATCGGCGCGCATGCGGCCCACGGCGCGCTGTACCTCGTGATGATCGCGCTGCCGCTGTCGGGCTGGATGCACGACTCGGCCTGGAAGGACGCGGCCACGCACCCGATGCAGCTGTTCGGTCTGTTCGAATGGCCGCGCATCGGCTGGATCATGGACATCGAGGCCGCCGCCAAGGAGAACCTCCACACCGTGCTGGGCGGCGTGCACACCTGGGCCGGCTATGTGCTCTACGTGCTGTTCGCGCTGCACCTGATCGGTGCGCTCAAGCATCAGTTCCTCGATGGCGAGGCCGAACTGCAGAGGATGCTGCCATGAGCGCGGGCCTGTCCGGACTGTCGGCCACGACCGAGGACGAAGCTCGCGCCGTCATCGCGCGCGTCGATGCGCTGTCGACCCACCACGACATCGAACAGGCCGGCGTGCGCGTCCGCTGGCGCCGCTTCGGTCCCGCCGATGGCGGCGCCCATCCGCCGCTGGTGCTGCTGCATGGCGGCCACGGCAGCTGGATGCACTGGCTGCGCAATGCCGAGGCCCTGTCGGCCGAGCGAGCGCTGTGGCTGCCCGACATGCCGGGCTTCAACGATTCGGGCACGCCGCCCCCGCCGGCGCCCGACGAACATCCGCTCGCGCCCTCGCTCGCGGCACTGGCCGGCTCGCTCGATGCGCTGATCGGCACCGGCACGCTGATCGACCTCGGCGGCTTCTCCTTCGGCGGCGTGGTGGCCTCGCAGTTCGCGCTGCACCGGCGCGCGGTGCGCCGCATGCTGCTGGTGGGCAGCGGCGGCCACGGCACGATGCGGCGCATGGCGGTCGAGATGATCAACTGGCGCCTCGCGCAGGACCGCGAGGCGGAGCGCGCCGCGCTGCTGCACAACCTCGGCGCGCTGATGCTGCACGACATGTCGCGCGCCGATCCGCTGGCCTTCGAGATCCACGACATCGCCTGCCACGGCACGCGCTTTCGCAGCAAGGAGGTGTCGCGCCGCGGCGGCCTGCAGGCGGCGTTGGCCGAGATCCCCGGGCCCAAGCTCTTTCTCTGGGGCGAGTTCGACGTGACCGCCGATTCGCGCGCGCTGGTGGCGCGGCTCGTGGCCGAGGGGCCGCAGCGCGAAGGCGCCGTGGTCGACGGCGCGGGGCATTGGGTGCAGTACGAGCGGGCCGAGGAATTCAATCGGCGCGTGGCCGACTTCCTCGACCGCTGAGCGGCGTCAGCCCAGCACCTCGGCCGCGCGCCGCTTCCAGAACGCCGCGTCGGGCACCGGCCCCGCGCCGGCCGCGGCGTTCTCGGCCATGTGGGCCGCGCGGCTGGTGCCGGGGATGGTGCAGGTCACGGCCGGATGGCTCAGCACGAACTTCAGCAGCACCTGGGCCCAGCTCGCGCAGCCGATCTCCGCGGCCCAGCCCGGCAGCGCGCGTTCGCGCAGCCGGCGCAGCAGGCCGCCGCCACCGAAGGGCATGTTGACGACCACCGCCACGCCGCGCTCGGCCGCCAGCGGCAGCAGCCGTTCGCCCGCGGCGCGCGCATCGAGCGAGTAGTTGATCTGCAGGAAGTCGAGCGGCTGCGCGCGCAGCACCGCCTCGACCTCGTCGTAGGCCGAGGCCGTGTAGTGCGTGATGCCCAGGTAGCGCACGCGGCCCTGCGTCTTCCATTCGCGCAAGGTCGCGAGCTGGGTGCGCCAGTCGACCAGGTTGTGAATCTGCATCAGGTCCACGCGCTCGGTGCGCAGCCGCGCGAAGGACTGCTCCATTTGCGCGATGCCGGCCTCGCGGCCCGAGGTCCAGACCTTGGTCGCGAGGAAGGGGCGGCGCGCGCCGCGAGCCGCCGCCGTGGCGGCCAGCAGCTCGCCGGTGCTCTCCTCGGAGCGGCCGTACATCGGCGAGCTGTCGATCACCGTGCCGCCCGCGGCGAACAGCGCCTCGAGCACGCCCGCGAGGCGCTGGTATTCCTCGCTGCCGGGACGCTGGTCGAAGCCGATCCAGGTGCCGCAACCGATCACGGGCAGCGCTTCCTGGGTGGAGGGGATGGGGCGGGTGTTCATGGTCGGCGGGGGCGTGGACCCGGCCGGCCGCTGCGCGAACGCGCTCAGCGCGGCGCTCGCGGGCAGGGCCGCGGCGAGGCGCAGGAACTGCGCGCGATGCATCGGCGCCGCGAGCGCGGGCCGGGAGGAGGGCGTCGGGCCGGGGGTCTTCATGGGAAGGGTGGAATCGACGATAGCACCCGCGCCTGCATCGCGCAGCGGCTCGCGGGGGCGGGCCGCGGGTTGGCGCCGATGCAACACCTTCGTCCGGTGGATTGCCCGCGGATGTTCCCGAATGTATCGTGCGCGTCCGCAGGTGGAGGGCCTGCCGTCCGGCCGTCGAGCGATCCGCCGGAGCCATCCCGCAAAACCATTCCAACAAGAGAGCCACGACCATGACCCCGTTTCCCCGACCCATCGTCCGCCTGCTGCGCGGGTTCGTGCTGCTGCTGGCCGCGGCCCTGCTGGCCGCCTGCGTCGCGCCGCCGATCGCGCCCGAGCAGACCCTGACGGGCCATGAAGGCGCCGTGGTGATGAAGCTGATCACCAACAGCCCCGGCGAGAACGACCCGGCCGAAACGCTGTGGACCCTGCATCTCCAACGCGTGCTCGGGCCCGGCGAGAAGCAGACCGGCCAGGACATGGTGGTGCTGCAGCGTACGCGCCGTTCCACCTACACCACGGCCGTCTTCAGCGGCATGGTCGCGCCGGGCCGCTACATCATCAAGCACGCGGCGGGCGGCTCGGGCAACATGAGCTACACCTTCCCCATCGATGCGAAGTTCGGCAGCTTCGACGTGGTGCGCGACGAGGTCACGCTGCTCGGCACCTTGTTGATCCAGCCGCGCGGGGGCTCGCGCTTCGTCGTCGCCTACGTGCGGCCGGAGGAAGAACTGCAGAAGACCTTCGAGACCCTCTATCCCGCGCTGGCGGCGCAGACGCGCGATCGTCCGCAGCACGGTTTCATCTTCACGCCCGACCTGCATCGCCGCGCCGCGCTGGCGCCGCAGCTCAAGCGGCTCGCTTCCGCCTGGCATGGCCTGGCACAGACCGCCGACGGCGAGTTCATGGCCGGCGCCAAGCTCGGCAAGGTGCTGTGGCGCAAGAGCGGCGAGAGCCGCTGGCGCGAGATCGACGCGAAGACCTGGCGCGAGGTGCTGTCGGTGCGGCCGTACCGCGGTGGCCTGCTGGTGGCCGGCGAGGAGGGCCTGCTGCGGCTGTCGACCGACGAGGGCGATACCTGGAAGGACCTGTTGCCGCCCGACGACGGCCTGATCCAGTTGGCGCAGCCGATGCGCGACGGCAGTCTGGTGGTGGTCTCGCGCAGCGACAGCCTCTGGAGCGTCTACGCGTCGGCCGATCCGGGCGTCGGGTGGCGCAAGCTCGGCGAGTTCTCCGACAGCCGTTCGATCAACATGCCGTGGATGCGCAGCATGGCCTTCGGCACGCCCGACCGGGTGGGCGTGATGATGCCGAACGGCGACCTCCACGCCACCGACGGCCGCACGCTGACGCGTTCGAGCAATGGCCAGTCCACCCTCGACGTGAACGCGCTGCCCGACGGCACCCTGGTGTCGCAGACGGCGATCTTCACCAAGTCCACCATGCTGTCGCCCGACTGGGGGCAGACCTGGACCGATCTCAACACCAGCCGCTTCGTCGTGACCATCGCCTTCAAGGACCGCCAGACCGCCTATGCGGTGGCGCCGATCGCGCCCGGGTTCATGCCCGGCGCGATGGGCCTGATGACGACCCGCGACGGCGGCAAGAGCTGGACCCACACCGGCGGCTCGCCGAGCATCACGGGGCCGCAGGCCGTGCGCCAGATGATGGTGGACCGCTCCGACGGCTCCCTGATCGCCTTCCTGCCCGACAACCTGATCCTGCGTTCCGCGGACGAGGGCAAGAGCTGGAAGATCGTCAAGGACAACTGAAGCGCCGCGCGGTCCTCACTGCGCTTGCGAGACCTTGACCCCCGCGGCCCCGCCGGCCGGCCGGTTCATGTACGCCAGCGTGCTGCCTACCAGCGCGCGCACGCCCACGCGCAGCGCCGACTCGTCGATCACGAACTCGGACGAGTGGTTGGGCGCGCCGTTGCGGTCGGCGAAGGGCGAGGCATTGAGGTGCCAGAACACGATCGGGATGTTCTTGCCGAAGGAACCGAAGTCCTCCGAGCCCATGCTCGGCTGCGACTCGCGCGCCTTGCCCGGGCCGGCCGCGGTCTCGAGCGCCTGCGTCACGGCCTGCGTGGCGGCCGGATCGCTGACCAGCACCTCGTAGCCGGTGTCGATCGTGACCTCGGCCGTCAGGCCGTGGCTCTCGGCGATCTTCTGCGCCTTGAGCCGGATGGCGTCGTGCGCGGTCTTCTGGTTCTTCTGCGACAGCGAGCGCACCGTGCCCGCGATCTCGGCCGTGTCGGGCAGGATGTTGACGCGGTTGCCGCTCTGCAGCAGGCCCACGGTCACCACGGTCGGGCCGTCGAGCGGATCGATCTGGTGGCTCACGATGTTCTGCAGCGCCAGCGCGATCTCGGCCGCGGCCAGCGTGGGGTCCTTCGCGGTCCAGGGCGAGGAGCCATGGCCGCCCTTGCCCTTGAGCGCGATCTTGAACACGTCGCCGCTGGCCATCAGGCTGCCGCGCCGGTAGCTGATGGTGCCCGAGGGCGCGCGCGCACTGATGTGCTGGCCCATCACCACGTCGACCTTCGGGTTGTCGAGCACGCCGGCCTTGACCATCGCGGGCGCGCCGCTGGCCACCGGCCCCGGGCCCTGCTCCTCGGCGGGCTGGAACAGGAACACCACCGTGCCCGGCAGCTCGTCGCGCACCTTCGACAGCGCTTGCGCCGCGCCCAGCAGCATCGCCACGTGCGTGTCGTGGCCGCAGGCGTGCGAGACCGGCACGTCGCTGTTGAGCCAGGGCGCCTTCACGGTCGAGCGGAACGGCAGCTCGTTGCGCTCGGCCACCGGCAGCGCGTCCATGTCGGCGCGCAGCGCCACCACCGGGCCCGGCTTGCCGCCGCGCAGCACCGCCTTGATGCCGGTCTTGGCGACGCCGGTCTGGACCTCGATGCCGGGCATCTTCGCGAGGGCCGCCGCGATGTAGGCGGCCGTCTGCACCTCCTGGTACGACAGCTCCGGATGCTGGTGCACATGGCGGCGCCATTCGATCACCTGCGCCTCGGAGGCATCCGCGAGCGCCAGCGCGCGTGCGGTCAGCGCATGGCCGGCATCGGGCGCCGGCGCGGTCTGGGCCGAGGCCGCGACGTGGAAGAGACTGCCGGAGAGCATCAGCAGGGCGAAGCGGGAGCGGAGTTTCATGGGTGGCTGAAGAAGGAAAGGTGAAGGGGAGGTGTCCTGGCGGCCGACCATAGCGAAAGCCGGCGCATCGGAAAAGACTCGAAAAACTCCAGGGCGATCAAAATCCCTGATCACCCCATTCCTCGCCCTCCCATGAACCTGCGCCATCTGAAGATCTTCGAAGCGATCGCCGAGGCCGGCAGCATCCGCGCCGCGGCGCGCGTGGCCGGCCTCACGCAGCCCGCCATGACCTACGCGATGCGCGAGCTCGAGCAGAGCGTGGGCGCGCAGTTGCTGGTGCGCAGCGCCCAGGGCGTGTCGCTCACCGTGATCGGCGAGGCCCTGCTCCAGCGCGCGCGGCTGCTGGCCAACGAGGTGCGCCGCGCCGAGGACGAGATCGCGCAGCTGCGCGACGGTGCCGGCGGCCTTCTGCGCGTCGCCTTCAGCTCCTTCGCGGTCGAGCGGCTGCTGCCCGACGCGCTGCAGGACTTCCGCCGCAAGTGGCCGGGCGTCGCGCTCGAGCTGCAGGAGCTCAGCGGCGCCGACGTGAAGGGCCTCTGGAGCCGCGGCGATTTCGACTTCGCGATCCTCGGCGAACTCGAGCCCGATGCCGGCGACGGCGTGCACCGCGAGACGCTGCTCGAGTTCCCGCTCGCGGTGGTGGCCGGCGCGAAGCATCCGCTGGCGCGCGTGCGTTCGATGGCGAAGCTGCACGAGGCCATGTGGGTGGTGCCCTGGTACGGCGTCGAGCTGCTGCGCCGCCACTTCGCCGCGGCCGGCCTGCCGCCGCCGCGCGACATCGTGATCTGCCATTCGTGGCAGCTCGGCATCACGCTGGTGAAGAAATCCGGCGCGCTGACCCTGGCCGCGGCCTCGCTGTTCAAGCATGCCGTGGCGGCGCGCGGGCTGGTCGCGCTGCAGGTCGCGGACAGGCTGCCCCAGGTGCGGGTGTCGCTGCTGATGCGCGACCCCGCGGCGCTCACGCCGGCGGCGCGGGCGTTCTCGCAGTCGTTGAAGGGGGTGGCGGACGGGGTGTCGGCGGGGGGGCGGTAGCCGGCCGGCTCATTCCGCGCGAAGACACGCGGCGGTGCCTGTGCTCCAATCCCATTCCACCCCCGCCATCCCGCCGCATCCGCCATGGGCTTGCCGCTCCCGCTCGTCCGCCTGTCCTCGCTCGACCTCGTGCGCGGTTTCGTCGCGGTGGGGCGGCGCATGAGCATCTCGCTGGCGGCGCAGGACCTGTGCGTGACGCAGTCGGCCGTCAGCAAGCAGGTGCATGCGCTCGAGGCGCAGCTCGGCGTGAAGCTGCTGGTGCGCGGCCATCGCTCGATCTCGTTCACGCCCGAGGGCGAGCGGCTGTTCCGCAGCGCCGATGCGGTGGTGCAGCAGCTGCAGGAGGTGATGGGCGAGATCGGCCGCACCGGCGCGCAGCGGCCGGTGACGCTGAGCGCGAGCATCGGCGTCACGGGGCTGTGGCTGCTGCCGCGGCTCAGCCGGGTGCAGGACATCCATCCGGGCGTGGACGTGCGCGTGTCGGCCAACAACCGCGTGGCCGACCTGCGCAACGAAGGCATCGACCTCGCGATCCGCTACACCACGCCCGCGCTGGCACCGGCGGGCGCGGTGCGGCTGTTCGGCGAAACGGTGGCACCGGTGGCGCATCCCTCGCTGGCGCTGCCGCCGCTGGCCTCGGCCGAGGCGATCGCGGCGCTGAACCTGCTCGAGTTCGACGATGCGCAGCGGCCCTGGCTGCAGTGGCGCGACTGGCTGGCCGCGGCCGGCTGGGCCGACGCGAAGCCGCGCGGCATGCTGCGCTTCAACCAGTACGACCAGCTGATCCAGGCCGCGATGGCGGGGCAGGGTGTAGCGCTCGGGCGGCTCGAGCTGATCCAGCCGCTGCTCGACGACCGGCGGCTGGTGCGCGTGGAGGCCGCGTTGCCGGCCCAGCCCTCGGGCCATGCCTACTGGCTGATCCAGGCCGAGCCGCAGCCGCGCGAGGAAGTGCGGCACGTGGCCGAGTGGCTGGTGGCGGAAGCGAAGGGCGCCGCGCCGCGCTGAGACCGTCAGGTTCAGGCGCCGGCCTGTGCGCGAGCGAACGCCAGCGCATCGTCGAGCCGGTCGTTGCCCCAGAACATCTCGTCGCCGACGAAGAAGGTGGGCGCGCCGAAGATGCCTTTCTCCATCGCGGTCTCGGTCTGGCGGCGCAGGCGCAGCTTGTTGGCGTCCGACAGCGCCTCGTCGATCACGCGGTGCGCGTGCAGGTCCATGTCGGCGAGCAGCGCGGCCATGGTCTCGGGCGCGTCGATGTCGCGGTCCTCGGCGAAGTTCAGCCGCATCGTGCGGCGACAGAACTCGCCGATCCACGGCTGGCCGGCGCCGGCCAGCGCGATGCGCAGCGGCAGCACGGCGGCACGCGGGAAGTTGCCGGGCCGCTGCCAGGGCAGGCCGTACTTGCGGCACTGGCGCACCATGTCCTTCCAGACGTAGTCGCCCTTTTCCTTCTGCAGCACGAAGGGCGAGGTCTCCCAGCCCAGCGCGCGGAACACCGGCCCGAGCAGGAAGGGCTGCCAGCGCAGCGCGACGCCGTGCGCGGCGGCGGCCTGCTCGATGCGCATCGCGCTGAGGTAGCTGTAGTTGCTGCCGAAGTCGAACCAGAAGTCGAGCGTGGGTGCGTTCATGGCCATGGCCTCCCTCACTCGAACACCACCAGGCAGCGCGCCTCGATGCTCTCGCGCAGCGGGGCATCGGCCGGCGCCAGCGGATGGTCGAAGGCCGCGTGCGGCGTGAAGCGCGCGACGCCGCCGAGCTGCGCGTCGTACTGCTTGAACACCAGCGCCTCGTGCCGGTCCATGCGCGAGAAGTACGACCAGCGGTGGGTGGGGGCATGGGTGGCGAGGTAGATCTCGCCGGTGCGCTTCGGATAGCGCACCTCGGCGTTCACCAGGTCGCGCGCCATCACCGTGCGCGCATCGCAGACGGCCAGCGGGGTGTCGAGCACCGGCCCGGCGATCGAGCGCCAGATGTTGACGATGCAGTAGCGTCGCACGGCGGCGGCCTCGGCCGCGCTCGCGAGCACCAGCGCGAGCCGGCGCCGGCCCGATTCCTCGGTGTAGTCGTTGTGGATGCGGCCGTTGGCGGCGGCCTTGCCGTCGGTCTTGCCGCGGCCGAAGTTCAGCGCGGCGCGCTCGGGCTCGCGCTGTCGCACCAGGTGGTCGAACACGTGGGCGCGCGCGCCGCCGGTGACCGCGAGCGCGAGCGCGGCCAGCTCGGGGTAGTAGACGGCCTGGACCTCGGCGTCGTCGAGGAAGTCGGCGACCGCCGTGGGCGCCTCGCGCAGCTCGAAGCCCTCGCGCTCGATGTGGGTCGCCCGGCCGCGGGCATCGGCGATCGGCATCGCGATCCGCTCGTACTCGCCGCTCTCCCAGGGCAGGCCGGCCGGCGGCGTGAAGGCGTAGCTGTAGGGCCGCAGCGCGGTCGGCCGCAGGTAGTTGAGGCCGGCCTCGATGTCGCCGCTGGCGGGCAGCGGCGCGGCGGCGATGGCCGAGCCGGCGGGTGGGGAATGGGAAAGGGTGGCGTGCATTCCTGGGGCTCCTGGGACATGGCCCGCTGGCGGCCGCGGCGGCCCATCCGCCGCGGCCACGAGGACCATTCTTCGTGAAGCCATTGGAGCGGCTTCGGCGCGGGGCTTCAAACGAGATCTTGGCGCCATCGCATGAGCCATTGGAATGGGAGAAGGGGCCCTGCAAAGAAATTTGCCGACCCGATTGCGAACCCCCGAAATACTGGATAAAAATACAGTTAACAGTTTCATCATGGGCCTTCCTTCCCTCGCCTCCCTCTCTCCCGTCGCCGGCCGCGGCGTCTGGCATGCCGACGAGCTCGGCAGCGCCGACGCGCAGGTCATCGGCACCGGCCATGCCGCGCTCGACGCGCAGCTGCCGGGCGGAGGCTGGCCGGTCGGCGCCATGAGCGAGCTGCTGCAGGCCGCGCCCGAGGACCATGTCTGGCGGCTGCTGCTGCCCGCGCTGGTGCAGTCGGTGGCGGCGCGCGGCGGCCCCGTGGTGCTGATCGGTCCGCCGCGCGAACCTTTCGGCGCCTCGCTCGCGGCCCATGGCCTGCGGCCCGAGGCACTGATGTGGGTGCGCAGCGAGGCCTCGGCCGCGCGGCTGTGGGCCTGCGAGCAGGCGCTGCGCTGCGCCGAGGTGGGCGCGGTGCTGGCCTGGCTGCCGCAGGCGCGCGTGGGCGAGCTGCGGCGGCTGCAGCTCGCGGCCGCGCAGCACGAGGCGCTGCTGTTCGTCTGCCGGCCCGAGTCGGTGGCGCAGTCGGCCTCGCCCGCGCGGCTGCGGCTGCGCATCGCGCGCTGCGAGGCCGACCCGGCGCAGATCGAGCTGCACATCCTCAAGCGCCGCGGCCCGCCGCTGGCCGCGCCGGTGATGCTGCCGGCGCGCGGCGAGCGCATGGCGGCGCTGCTCGCGGCCGCGCGGCTGCGGCGCAAGCTGCGCGCGCAGCAGCAGGGCGCCGTGGCGGTGGAGGCGGTGGAAGCACCGCCGGCCGCCAACGTGGTGCGCATCGACGCATGGAAGGCAGGAGGCGCCAATGCACTGGATCGCCTTGCAGTGGTCGCTTGATGCGCAGGCCGAGGCCGGTGCCGCCGCCGCCGATGCCATGCCCACGCCCGAGGCGCTGGGCTGGTGGGCGCTGCGCTACACGCCGCACGTGTGCTGGCTCGACGAGGCGCTGATGCTCGAGGTCTCGGCCTGCGAGCGCCTGTGGGGCGGGCGTTCCTCGCTGATGCGTCAGTTGCTGAACGAGAACCCCGTGCCTGCCGCCGCCGTGCTGCGCGGCGCGCAGGGCGCCACCAGTCTCGAGGCGCTGGCGCGGCTGCGGCTGTTCGTGCGCGAGGAGAAACGGCCGCCCGAGATTCCCGCCGGCCTGCCGCTCGACACCCTGAGCGCCGCGCGCGAGCACCTCGATGCGCTTGCGCGGCTCGGCTGCCGCAGCTGGGGCGAGGTGGCGGCGCTGCCGCGCGGCGGGCTCTCGCGGCGCTTCGGTGCCGAGCTGCGCGCCGTACTCGACATCGCCTGGGGCCTGCGCCCCGAAAGCCATGCCTGGCTCACGCTGCCCGACGTGTTCGAGCAGAAGCTCGAGCTGCCCGCGCTGGCCGAAACCGCGCCCGAGCTGATGTGGTCGGCCAACCGGTTGTTGTCGGCGCTGCAGATCTGGCTGCGCGCACGCCAGCGCGGCGCGCGCGCGCTCGAGCTCGAATGGACGCTCGACCTCAAGCGCTTCAACGGCGTGAACCTGCCGCCGACCCAGCAGATCGCGGTGCGCACCGCCGAGCCCACGCAGGACCTCGCGCACCTGCGCCGCCTGCTGTCCGAGAAGCTCGCTCTCGCCACGCTCGCCGCGCCCGCGAGCTGGCTCAAGCTGCGCTCGCTCGAGACCGATCCGTGGGCCGGGGCGAGCACGAGTTTTCTGCCGGAGGACAACCGCAAGGGGGACAAGCTGCACGAGATGGTCGAGCGGCTGAGCGTGCGGCTGGGGGCGATGCAGGTGCTGGTGCCGCGGGCGCGGGCGGATCATCGTGCGGGACACACGCAGGCCTGGCAGCCGGCGCTGCGCACCGTGCAGCCTGACCGCGCCGCGCCGCCCAAGGCCCGCAAGGAAGCGCAGGCCGAGGCTTCCCAGCCCGATGCCATCTATCCGCCCTGGCTGCTGCCCCAGCCCCTGCTGCTCGAGATGGACGGCGAACGCCCCTGCTATGGCGGTCCGCTGAGCAAGCTGATCGGGCCGCAGCGGATCGAGGCGGGCTGGTGGGGCGGCAAGGAGGATGGCGGTCAGCCCGCGATGCGCGACTACTACGTGGCCGAAAGCGCCGAGGCCGGCTTGCTGTGGATCTTCCGCGAGCGGCCCCTGGCGCGCTTTTCCGCGGGCGAGGTGCGCTGGTACCTGCAGGGGTTCTATGCCTGAACTCAGCGACAGGCAGATGCGCAATCGCCAGCCGGCGAAGGTGCATGCGCTGCCGACGCCGTCGAGGACCGCGCCGGTATCGGCGCTGCCGGGCTATGCCGAGCTGCACTGCCTCACGAACTTCAGCTTCCAGCGCGGGGCGTCGACGCCCGAGGAGGTGGTGGACCGGGCCTATCAGCTCGGCTATTCGGCATTGGCCATCACCGATGAATGCTCGGTGGCCGGCATCGTGCGGGCCTTCGTCTGCCTGCGCGAGATGAAGCGCAAGCTCGAGGACTATGCGGCGAGCCATCCGGATGAACCACCGATTCCGATCAACACCGATTTCCGGTTGCTGTTCGGCAGCGAGTTCCGCTTCGAGCGCTTCAAGCTCGTGGTGATCGCGAACGACACCGAAGGCTGGGGCAATCTCTGCGAATTCATCACCGCCGCGCGCAACACAGAACTGCCCAAGGGCGAGTACCGCGTGAGCTGGGAAGAGAGCGATGTGGCATCGCTGCAGCATTGCCAGATCCTGTTCGTGCCGCACCGTTACCCGGGCAAGGACCTGGACACTGCCACGCTGCACGAAGACCTGATGGCCGCGAAGGCGCTCTATGCCGACAACCTCTGGCTGGCACTGGAACTGTTCAACGAGCTCGACGACGACCTGTGGTTCGTCGGGCTGATCCAGGCGAGCGAGCAGGCCGGTGTGCCGCTGGTGGCTGCTGGTGACGTGCATATGCATGCGCGGTCGTGCAAGCCGCTGCAGGACGTGCTGACGGCCGTGCGTGTGGGGCGGCCCGTGGCCGAGTGCGGCTTCGCGCTGCAGTCGAATGCCGAGCGGCACCTGCGGCAGCGCATGCGGCTGGCGGAGATCTATCTGCCGGACATGTTGGCGAACACGCTGGTAGTAGCCGATCGGTGCAGGTTCGATCCAGATGCGATCCGCGACAACTACGAATATCCGTTGGAGACCGTGGGCTCCAGTGAAACGCCGGTTCAAACGCTGGTTCGAAAGACGTGGGAAGGTGCGGGTGTGCGCTATCCGAATGGAATTCCGGACAAAGTGCGTGCGCTGATCGAGAAGGAACTCGCCCTGATCATCGAGTTGAAGTACGCGATGTTCTTCCTCACGGTGGAAAACATCGTGCAGTTCGCGAGGTCGCAGAAGATTCTTTGCCAGGGTCGCGGCTCGTCGGCCAACTCTGCCGTGTGCTTCTGTCTTGGCATCACCGCCATCAATCCCGATAAAGGCACGCTGCTGTTCGAGCGCTTCCTGAGCCGCCACCGCAACGAGCCGCCCGACATCGACGTCGACTTCGAGCACCAGCGGCGCGAACAGGTCATCCAGTACATCTACGAGAAGTACGGCCGCGAGCGTGCCGCCATCGCCGCCGTCGTCATCTGCTATCGCGCGCGCAGCGCGCTGCGCGATGTAGGCAAGGCCATCGGCATCGACGAGCGGCTGATCGACGAGTTCGCCAAGGACCACTACTGGTTCGATGAGACCGTGCTCGGCGAACAGTTGAATGCCGCCTGCGCGCGCGTGGGTGTGCAGGAAGACGAGCTCAAGCTCGTGCAGTGGATAGAGATGACGCGGCGCCTACGGGGTTTTCCTCGCCATCTGAGCCAGCACGTCGGCGGTTTCGTGCTGACGCACACCAAGCTCACGCGGCTGGTGCCGGTCGAGAAGGCCTCGATGAAGGATCGCTCGGTGATCCAGTGGGAGAAGGATGACCTCGAGGCCATGGGCATGCTCAAGGTCGACGTGCTCGCGCTCGGCATGCTCAGTGCAATCCGCAGAGGGCTTGACCACATGAATCGCTGGCGGGGCTGGTCCAGGCAGATGCATCAGATCCCGAACGACGATCCGAAAGTCTTCGACATGATTTGTGACGCTGATACCGTGGGCGTTTTCCAGATCGAGAGCCGCGCGCAGATGTCGATGCTGCCGCGCTTGAAGCCGCGCACCTACGAG
The DNA here is from genome assembly GCF_059418265.1 of Variovorax sp. GW821-FHT09B05. Lineage (NCBI taxonomy): Bacteria > Pseudomonadati > Pseudomonadota > Betaproteobacteria > Burkholderiales > Comamonadaceae > Variovorax > Variovorax sp. GW821-FHT09B05. The sequence continues at coordinate 155,922 of NZ_JBWKPN010000007.1, read as the reverse complement.
GATCTGGTGATCGAGGTGGCGATCGTGCGGCCCGGACCGATCCAGGGCGGTATGGTCCACCCGTATCTCAAGCAGCGCGAGCGAGTACGCAACAAGCTGCCGATCCATTACGAAAAGGAAGAGTTGCGCGAGGCACTGGAGCGCACGCTGGGTGTGCCGATCTTCCAGGAACAGGTGATGCAGATCGCGATGATCGCGGCGAAGTTCACCGCCGACGAGGCCGACCAGTTGCGGCGTGCGATGGCGGCCTGGAAGCGCAAGGGCGGTCTGGAGAAATTTCACGACAAGCTCGTGAACGGCATGGTCAAGCGCGAGTACCCCAGGGAATTCGCCGAAGCCATCTTCAGACAGGTCATGGGCTTCGGCGACTACGGCTTCCCCGAAAGCCACGCCGCCAGCTTCGCGCTGCTGGTCACGGTCAGCAGTTGGCTCAAGTGCCACGAGCCCGCCTGTTTCCTCGCCGCCTTGCTCGACTCGCAGCCGATGGGCTTCTACAGCCCCTCGCAGCTGGTGCAGGACGCGCGCCGACATGGCGTGGAGGTGCGGCCGGTCGACGTGACCTGCAGCGAGATCGACACCACGCTCGAGCCGCGCGCTGCCGATGCACCACGCGTGCCGCCGGGCACCGACGCACGCTATGCCGAGCGCCTGGGCCATGACGACCAGCCCGCGGTGCGCCTGGGCCTGAACCGCATCGCGAGCCTCAGCAAGGGCGGCGCGAAGCGCCTGCTCGAGGCCCGCGCGCAGTCGCCTTTCACGAGCACCGAAGACCTCGCGCTACGCGCCGAGCTCGACGGCAAGGACATGGCGGCGCTGGCCGCGGCCGATGCGCTGATTTCGCTGTCGGGCCATCGGCGCCAGCAGATGTGGGATGCGACGGCGCAGCGGCGCGCGCCGGGGCTGCTCAAGGGCGTGCCGATCCACGAGGAGGCGCTGGCGCTGCCCGCGGCGCCCGAGGGCGAGGAGATCGTCGGCGACTATGCGTCGATGCGCCTCACGCTGCGGCGCCATCCGCTCGCGCTGCTGCGTCCGCGGCTGGCACGCATGAACCTGATGAGCGCCGAGCAGCTGCGGGGCATGCCCAGCGGCCGCGTGGTGCGCGCCTGCGGCATCGTCAAGGGCCGGCAGCGGCCGCAGACCGCCAACGGCACCATCTTCGTCACGCTCGAGGACGAGACCGGCAACGTCAACGTGATCGTCTGGAACCACGTGATCGAGGCCTGGCGCGAGCCGCTGCTGAAGTCGCACCTGCTCGCGGTGCAGGGCACCTGGCAGCGCGACGACGACAGCGGCGGCAAGGTGCAGCACCTGATCGCCACCGGCTTCAAGGACCTGACGCCGCTGATGGGCCGGCTCGCGCAGAGCAACAGCAGCCGGGATTTCCACTGACGCGACGGCGGCATCCGCGCGTTCTGTCCGTCTGTGCAACCGATCGCAACCGTTCGTTCGAGTCCTCGCCTCATCCACCGGATTTCGCTAACCTGTTCCTCACCATGTCCGCACTCGCCCTCGATCCCATCGTCGACACGCCCATCGGCCCGCCGCCACCCGCGCCCGATGTGCCCGTGGTGCCGCCACCGCCCGTCATGCCGCCGGGGCCGTTGCCCGAGGGCGATCCGCCGCCCGCGATGCCACCGGTGACCGACCCCGGCTTTCCGCCGCCGGTGGAGGAACCACCGATGCAGACCGCGGTGTCGCTCGCGGCCTCGCTGGCCATCGCATCGGCGTCGGGCGGCGTGCCCTTCGGCAAGCTGCATGCGCGGCGCCTGCGCGAGATGTACCGATCGGCCGGCTGGCCTTGCTGCGACGCGATCGAGGTCGAGCTGCTCGCGGGCGGCTTCCTCGAACGCGTGCGGTCGGCGCAGGGCCACGAGACCCTGCGCGTGACCGATGCCGGCCTCGCGCGCATCGCCACCACGCTCACGATCAACCGCGCGGCGCTGTCGCCGCACGAGGCGCTGGTGGAACGCGTGGCGCGCGAGATGACGCGCGGCGGCCGCATCGCCTGGCGCGGCCTGAGCCTGCGCGCGAAGCTGCCGCCGGCGGAAGAGGGCGGCAAGGCGCGCTGGTGCATGGCCAGGCCCGATGTCTTCTCGATCCGCAACACCAGCGTCGAGGCCTATGCGCACCCGATCGTGCACGAGGTGAAGGTGAGCCGCGCCGACCTGCTGGGCGACCTGCGCAAGCCCGACAAGCGCGCGGCCTACCTCGACCTCGGCGGCGAGTGCTGGTACGTGCTGGGCAACGACGCGCGCGGCCGCTGCATCGCCACGCCCGAGGAGGTGCCGGCCGAATGCGGCGTGATGGTGCTCGAGGGCGAACGCCTCGTGGTCGCGCGTGCCGCGGTGCATCGCAGCTTCGAGCGGATTCCGTTCGCGGTGTGGCTCGCGCTCGCGAAGGCGCAGCCGATGGCGGGGTTCGATGAGGACGTGCAGGACTTGCTGGTGTGAGGCCGGCCGAGCCGGCGCGATGGTTGCCGGTTCAGTGAAGTGAAGCAGTCAGGCGGCGCAGCCCGTGGCGTGCGGAGATCGATGCCAGGTGCTCGTGACGGAACGGTGTCGCGAAGTGCGAGCGGACGACGCGGATTTCGCTCACGGGCCACGAGATCGGCGACATGGGCAGGCATGCGGCGCCTTCCGCGTAGCGTGCGATGGTGACGTGCGGCTTCCATTCGGAAATCTTGGCGCGATCCACGAGGCCCGCCTGTCGGATGAGACAGTGGATCGTTTTCCGCAGCCGATGCAGCTCTCCATGCGCTGCTGGCTGCAGAACGGACACATCGTTGTTCCATGTGCAGGAATAGTCGAGCAGCAGTTCGAGCGAGCGCATCCGCACCCGTGACATGGCTTCGATCAGCCGCTCTGCGCAGCGCGCGTGCGAATGCTCGTCGACGTAGCCGAGCGTGAGATGGAACCGATCGGCTGGCGGAAAGTGGCTGTTGTGGGGCCATAGCCATTGCTGGCGGTTCTGCTCGATCTCGAGTTGCACCTGCTCATCGGGAAACAGACCCACGAGCAGTTGAGGAGGTCCCGACGACACGATCAATCCACCTTCGGCCACCACTGCTCCGCCGTCGTCCGCAACACCCGCGCAGCCTGCGCCTTGATGTCGTGCGGATCGCCCTGTTCGTTGTGCCGCAGCACGCGGAACGGCCAGGTCGAGAGGCGTCCCGTGGCACGCAGCCGCGGGGCGGGTTGCGGCTGCGTGGGGCGTGAGAAGAAGAGGATGCGCGCAGCGGTTGCGGGCGGATTGGCGGTGGTCATGCGGTCGCCTCGAAGTTGTTCTTGGAGACGAGGCATTCTAGAGAAATGCTGTATGGACGTACAGTTAAAACTCCTTGCCCTAAGCCGTCGCGGATGGGGAATTCCTATCGCGCGAACGCCCCGCGCCGCGCCACGAAAAAGGGGCTCCGAAGAGCCCCGAAATCCCCATCGTGAAACCCTCACAAGGTGTGAAGAAACCGTAGCGAGCGCCCCGAGGTCGCGCCGAGGACCGGAGCCGTACCTTGTACGGTGAGGACCGCAGGTGCGAGATCGGGGCGCGCAGCAGGTTTATTCACATCTTGTCAGCCCAGCGGCAGGCGCAGGTAGCTTCCCTTCAGCGGCTGCTGCCCCGCACCCGGCTTGCTCCAGTCGCACACGCCGGCCGGGAAGATGGTCTTGAGCCGCGTCTCCTCGGCACCGCTGAAGGTCACCGTGTAGTCGGCCATCGCGACCGGCTTGAGCTGGCACTTGAGCACGTCGTTCACGAGCGGCGAACCGGCCACGATGCGCGGCGTGCTGAAGCGCGGATAGACCACGTTGCACTTCGCGGCCGGGTCCTGCGACGCGACCTCGTCGATGCGCTTGTTGCTCTTGTCCCAGCAGGCGTCGTTGGCGCCCGCGGGCTTGTTGCGCACCACCTTGTCGGTCGAGGCCGCGGCGCTGTCGGCCGCCATGTTGTCGAGCCACTTGTTCATCAGGTCGATGGAATCGCCAACGTAGCTGAGGATCGAGGTCGACGAACCCAGCGTCCAGATGATCTGGTTGTCGCTGCGGCCATTGGCGCGCTGCAGCCGCGCGCGGATGATCAGGTCCTGCAGCGTGTCGTGGATGTCGCCGGTCGCATCGGCATTGCCGCGCTGCGTGATGATCGGGATGTTCGCGAGGCCCGGGCCGGTGAAGCTGTTCTTGAAGCCGCCCGAATAGGTCGCCTCGAGCGCGCCGGCATCGGCCTGCGAGCGTGCCGCCTGCACGTTGCCGTCGCGGTCGTAGCCGCCGACCTTCTCGTTGAGGTCGAGGAACTCCTTCACCGAGATCGTGCCCTTGTTGAGCGCGGCCAGGCCGTACTGCACGCCGATGTTGTCGATCGGGCGACGCGCTTCCTGCGTGCCGGGGCGCTTGCCCAGCAGGTTGACGTTGGTCTGGAACAGGTCGCAGCGCACGCCGTTCGGGTTGGTCGCGCGGTTGAACACGTTGGCCGCATTGCCGGGCTCGAGGAAGCCGCAGCCCACCGCGTTGTCGGACTTGATGATGCTCGCGAAAGACGCGTCCCAGGCCCCGCAGGTGCCCTGGTTGAAGCCATTGACCGCGACCTGCTTGGCCGGCGTCCAGGTCGCCATGTCGAGTCCGTAGACGTTGTTGAGAAGCCGGCACTCCATCACCTCGGGCATCAGCGTCTCGGGGAACGAGACGATCGGCTGGATGCCGTCGAGCAGCCCCGGGTAGAGCTGCGCGATCAGGTACTGCTGGATCGCGCCGCCCGAGCCGCCGATGCCCGCGGTCCACTTCGGCACCTCGCCGAATTCCTCGATCACGTGCTCCTTGATCATCATCAGCGTCTCGCCCTGCAGGTGCGGGTTCGCGTGCTGGTTATTCCACAGCTCGGTCGAGTTGAAGAAGGCGAAGCCGCGCGACAGGTAGATGTCGGCGATCGGGTCGAGGATCGATTCGATCGGGTGCACGCCCTGGTTGTATTGGGCCGAGCCGCAGCAGTCGAAGTAGGGCACCAGCTTCCTGTTCCAGCCCTTGCCGGGCTTCCAGGTGGCGGGCGCGTCCTTCGCGGGGTTGTCGAGCACCGCGAGGCGGTACACGCCGCGGTTGATGGTGCCCGACTCCACGCGCACGATGTAGGGCACGGTGACGCCGTCGTTGGTGGTGGTGTCGGCGAGGTCGGCCGGGCGCGTGCCGGTCGGGTCGGCCAGCGGCTTGAAGCTGCCGGCCTTGCTGCGGTAGTACCAGACCACCTGCGTGGTGGCCGAGCAGTTGGCATCGAGCGGCATGCCCAGGCCGTTCTGCACCGTGCGGCATTCGTAGGGCGTGATGTGCGGGCCCGAGAGGATCGGGCCGGTGATCGGGTAGTTGACCAGCTTGAGCTCGGTGCGCTGCTCGGGCTTGTCGGCGTTGGTCACGACGATCAGGTTCTCCTTGCCGGTGGTCGAGGCCGGGTCCTCGGCGAGGCCCGTGACCAAGCCGCGCAGCGTGCGCGTGGCGGCATCGCGCGTGGTCAGTTGCGCGCTCACGTCCTTGCCGTTGAGGCTCACGCGCACCTTGTCGGTCGCCACGCCCTCGGGCGCGCGCACCTCGAGCAGCGTGTCGCCGCCGCTCACCATCTCGGGCTTGGACGACAGCGTGCGCACGTCGAAGGCGGCCGGGGCGGGCGGTGGCGGCGCGACCGGCAGGAACACCGCGCCGCTGTCCGAGCTGCCGCCGCAACTGGCGAGCAGCGCGGCCGCGGCGATGGCCAGTGCCGCGACGGAGCCGGCGCGAAGGGCCGGCCACGGAGAAACCCGCTTGCGCGGTGCGTGGGGGATGGCGAACATGAGGTCTCCTGTGTTGGTGTCGATCTCCACAAAGATTAAGGAGCGGCACGCGGCACCACGGTCGTTGCGACGACAGATGAGGCGTGAATTGCTACAGGTAATCCCTGATTCCCCGCAGGCCGCGGCGTGCCTCGAGGGCATGGTGCGGCGCTCCCGGTGGGCGGCCGGTCTTTCTTCTTCCGATCTCGAGCGCGTGCTGGGCGGCATGCAGGAGCGCCAGTACGCGCGCGGTGCCTGCATCGCGGGCGCGGGCCAGGTGGTCGAGCACTGGATGGCGCTGATCGACGGCTTCGCGAAGATGTCGGTGGCCTCCGAGGACGGCCGCGTGTCGACGCTCACGGGCGTGTCGGCGGGCGTGTGGTTCGGCGAAGGCTCGCTGTTCAAGCACGAGGCGCGCCGCTACGACGTGTTCGCGCTGCGGCCCACGCGCGTGGCGCTGATGCCGCGCCGCACCTTCGACTGGCTGCGCGAGACCAGCGTGCCCTTCAACCACTACCTGCAGGAGCTGCTCAACGCGCGGTTGAGCCTGTTCATCGGCGCGCTCGCGCACGAGCGCCTGCTCGACACCGATGCGCGCGTGGCCAACTGCCTCGCGAGCCTGTTCAATCCCGAGCTCTATCCCGATGCGCCGCGCCACCTGCAGGTGGGGCAGACCGAGATCGGCCTGCTCGCCAACGTCTCGCGCCAGCGCGTGAACGTCGCGCTGCAGCGGCTGCAGGCGCTGGGGCTGATCCGGCTCGAGAAGCGCGGGCTTACCGTGCTCGACCTCACGGGCCTGGGCAACTACCGCGTGTCCTACGACGGCCCCGCGCTGGCCGAGGACGCGGCCTCGGCACGCCGCGCCTGAAGCGCGCTTCCGGCGCCGCCCGACCCCTCGGTCGGTGGCTGGAAATGAATTCTTTTTGCTACAGTTGGTCGATGAATCTCACGACAGACGCCGCGGCCGCCCCGTACCAGGACCTGGGCGAGGTGCTTCGCCAGCGCGGCGTGCAGGAGGCGCTGCGCTGCCTCAACGCCGAGGTGCCGCACCGCTACACCGCGGTCTTCGTGCTCGACGGCGACCTGCTGCGCAACCTCTACATGGTCGACAAGCTCGGCGAGGCGCGTCCCGAACAGCTCGCCGTGGTGCCGCTGGGCAGCAGCTTCTGCCAGTTCGTGCTGCGCGACGGCCGCCTGTGCACCGAGGATTCGCGCGAGGAGCGGCTGCTGGACGGCAGCCCCTACCAGGGCATGGTGATCGCCTACCACGGCGTGCCGCTGACCCATGGCGACGGCCGGCTGGCCGGCACGCTGTGTCACTTCGACCTGGTGCGCCAGAGTCTCAGCGAGGCGCAGTTCGAGCGGCTGCAGCAGGCCGGGCGCCTGCTGTCGGACCCCGTGCTGCGCGCGGCGGCGCAGGGCGAGGGCGGCTGACCGGGCCCGCGGACCCGATCGACGCCGCCTCGTTGCCGCGGCCCGATCAGCCCGGCGCGACCGCGTAGCTCTGGAAGGTGCCCTTCAGCGGCACCTGCCCGACACCCGGCTTGGTCCAGTCGCACACGCCGCTGGAGAACACGGTCCGCAGCCGGGCGAGCTGCGTGGGCGTGAGGGTCTGGGCGTAGTCCGACGCCAGCACCGGCTTCAGCTGGCACTTGTTGATGTCGTTCGTCAGCGGCGCGCCGGCCTGCTGGCGCGGCTCGCCATGCAGCGGGTACATCGTGGCGCAGGTGCCGGTGGCGCCATAGGCCGGCGATTCCTCGTACTTGGTGCCGCTGCCGTCGAAGCAGGCGTCCACCGCGGCCCGGGGCTTGTGCGCCACCACCTTGTCGGTGGTCAGCGGCGCCGGGTCGGCCGCGATGCCGTCGAGCCACTGCGTCATCACGTCGAGCGACAGCGCGGCCAGCGGATAGCCGGTGCGCGGGCCGACCCAGATGACCTGGTTGTCGATGCGGCCGTTGGCGCGCTGCAGCCGCGCGCGCACCACCAGGTCGCGCTCGTGCGAATGGATGTCGCCCGAGGCGTCGTTGTAGGTGCGCGAATGCAGGATCGGCACGAAGGCCAGGCCGCCGCCGCCCGAGTTGACCAGGCCGCTCGCATAGGCGCGTTCGAGCGCGAGCGCATCGCCCACGGTGCGCTGCGGCACCGGCTTGCCGTCCTTGTCGTAGCCGCCGACCTTCTCGTTGAGCGCCACGAACTCCTCGGCGCTGATCGCACCCTTGTTGAAGGCCTCGAGCCCGTACTGCACGCCCACGTTGTCGAGCGGGCTGCGCGCGAAGCCGGTGATCGGGTCGCGGCCCATGATGTTGGTGCGCATGTCGGAGGTGGTGCAGCGCGCGCCGGTCGGGTTGTTGATCGGGTCGTAGACCTTCGAGACGTCCTTGAGCGCGCAGCCGGCCGCGTTGGTCGCGACGATGGTGTTGACGAAGCTCAGGTCCCAGGCGCGGCAGGTGCCGTTGGTGAAGCCGTCGACCGCCGTGCGCTTGGCATTGGTCCAGGTCGCGGTGTCGGCCTTGTAGACGTTCTCCAGCAGCCGGCAGTCCGCCACGTGCAGGCTGCCGTCGGGGAAGGTCAGCGAGGGCTGCAGGCCGTCGAGCAGGCCCGGGTAGATCTGCGTGATCACCAGCTGCTGGATCGCGCCGCCCGAACCGCCCGAGCCCGCGGTCCAGCGCGGCACGCCGTAGGTCTCGATGAAGCGCTCCTTCAGCATCATCAGCGTCTCGCCCTGCAGCACCGCGTTGCCGCGCTGGCCGTTCACCAGTTCGGTCGAGATCATGTAGGCGAAGCCGCGCGACAGGTGCAGGTCGCTCAGCGCATCGGTGGCCTGGTTCACGCCCTGGTTGTACTGCGTGCCCGCGCCGCCGCCGAAGCTCACCACCAGCCGGCCGTTCCAGCCCGCGGTGGGCTTGTAGCCGGCGGGCGCCGCGGTCTCGGCCGTGGGATCGTCGAGCAGCGCGATGCGGTAGATCGTGCGGCCCACCGTGCCCGAGTCCACGCGCACGATGTAGGGCACCGTCTTGCCTTCGATGGTCGTGGTCTGCGCCAGGTCCGACGGGCGCGCGAGCGGATCGGCCAGCGGCTTGAAGCTACCGGCCGGCGTGCGGTAGAAGTAGTCGTTGCGCCGCGTTGCCGAGCAGTTCGCATCGAGCGGCGTGCCCATGTTCGATTCGACGGTGCGGCATTCGTAGGGCGTGAGCAGCGCGCCCGCGAGGATCGGGCCGGTGTCGGGGTAGTTGGTGAGCACCAGTTCGGCATTCGAGGACGCGCGGCCCTCGGCGCTCGCCTTCACCGCCAGCGTGTTGGCGCCCATGGCCAGACCCTTGACCATGCCGCGCAGGCTGCCGTTCGCATCGCGCGCGAACTGGGCCGTCACCGGCTTGCCGTTCAGCGTGAGCTCCAGTCCCGAGGCCGTCGCGCCCGCGGGTGCCTTCACTTCGACCAGCGCATCGCCGCCGCTCACGAACTGCGGCTTGGACGACAGCACCGTGATCGAGGCCTGGTCGAGCGCCGCCGGCGCCGAGGGCGGCGGCGAGGCCGGCACGACGGGGATGAAGCCCCCGCCGCCGCCGCCATCGCCGCCGCAGGCGGCCAGCAGCGCCGCGCAGGCGATGCCGAGGGAAAGGATGCGTGCCGGCCGCGCAAGCGGCGGCGCGGTTCGCGTCGAACCGAGCGTTTGTCTCATGGTGTTCTTCTTTCGTGGGACGGATGATGTCGACGCGCACGGCCTGATCGAGCCCTCGCCGCACGGCGTCGGCTTCACTCTATGCAGCGCATGCGGTCCCGTGTTCTCCGATCGCGCCAACTTCATTTGCCAATCACGCCATGTCTCACGCCATGCCCATGCCTTCCGCCGCGGGATCCGCTTCAACGGCCTTCGCGGGCCGGCCCACCTTGCCGATCTCCTACGTCAGGGATTTCCTCGCGGGACTGCCGATCGATGCGCCGACCCTGCACGGCATGCTGCACCTGGCCACGATCTCGCCCACGCTGCTCGCGCAGCGGCATGGCCGCGTCACCGAGGAGCAGTTCGCGGAGCTGTTCCGCAGCGTGGCGCTGCACATGGACGACGAGATGCCCGGGCTCTATGCGCGGCCGCTGCGCTGCGGCACGCTCAAGGTGCTGAGCATCCTGATGCTCGATGCACCCACCTTGCAGGTCGCCATCAAGCGATGGATGCAGTTCAACCGCGTGCTCGACGACGGCTCGGTGTTCACCCTGCACCGCGACGAACGCGAGGCCGTGATCCGCATCGATGCCTATCCGCGCCAGGCCCGCAGCGCGCGCCTGGTGCAGGAGCTGCACATGAAGCTGGTGCACGGCCTGTGCTCGTGGATCATCGGCGCGCGCATCGAGCTCGAGCGCATCGACTTCGGCTTCGCGCGGCCCGACGACGCGGCCGACTACCTCTTCATGTTCCCCGGCCCCGCGCGCTTCGGGCAGCCCGTGACCGCCATGGTCTTCGACCCGAAGTACCTCGACCGGCCGGTGCGCCGCCGCTCCGGCCTCGAGCTGCGCGACCTGCTGCATCGCGCGCCGCTCGACTGGCTGTTCGTGCCGCCGAGCGCCGACAGCGCCGCGCACCGCGTGCGCGGCTGGCTGCAGGCACGGCTCGGCGAGGACTGCGACATCGCTCACGTGGCGGGGGCCTTCGGCCTGTCGGCACGTACCCTCGTGCGGCATCTGCAGGCCGAGGGCGCGACCTTCCAGGACATCAAGGATGCGCTGCGCCGCGACGTCGCCATCGAGCGGCTCACGCGCGGTCCCGAACCGCTGATCTCGATCGCCTCGGACCTCGGCTTCTCGAGCGTGGCCGCCTTCCATCGCGCGTTCCGGCGCTGGACCGGCGGCACGCCGGGCGACTACCGCGAAGGCGGCGAAGCGATGGAGCGCAGCTTCGCGCGCGAGGCGAGGCCCGCGAAGCCCGCGGGTGCGTACCGCGAGGGCGCGGCGGCCTGAGCGCGCCGCGTCCTCGTCGCGAGCTCAGGGCGCGTAGGCCGCCGAGCGGCAGGGTGCGCCGCCGCAGACGTCGACCACCTTGCCGGTGCTGCGCAGGAACTCCGACTTCTGCTGCCGCGCGGCCGGCGTGGCGCGCGGATCCTCGTGCGGATCGCTGCCGGCCGTGGGCGCGAGGTTGTCCTGTGGCGGGGGCGGCAGGCGGCCCGGGCCGCTGTCCCACACCACCAACGCGGAACCGTCGTAGCCGCCGGCGCCCAGGTCCATGCACGAGAGCTGGAAGTAGGGCACCGCGTCGGGATGGCGGCCGCTGGCCGTGGCCGGGCAGTAGAGCCTGGCGCCGATGGTGCGCGCCTCGACCTCAGCCGACCACATCGTGACCTGGTGGTCGCCGAAGGCCACGTGCATCAGCACCTTGTGCGCGGGCGTGCCGGGCAGCGGCTTGTCGGTCATCGCCTGCGCATAACCGTTGGCCTCGGCGCGGTCCCACAGCGTCTGCCACAGCGAGAAGATGAACTGCTGGTCGAGGCTGTCGGGGTAGGCCGCGTAGACCATGGTCGCGAACTCGGGGAAGTCCGCGCTGCGCTCGAGCAGCAGCGAGTAGTTCATGCCGGGCACGCCGAGCACGCCGCGGTGGATGTCCTGCGCCACGCTCATCAGCATGCCACCGAGGATGCCGCCCTGGCTGTTGCCGTCGTAGAACAGCTCGCTGGTGTCGAGCACGCTGCGCGGCGTGGTGCCCATCTGGAAGGCGGCATTGCTGCCGAAGCCCTTGGCGCTTTGCATCGCGCGGCCCAGCATCAGCATGTTGAGCACGCCCTGCTGCGTGGTGTCGAAGGGCACGCGCGCGTTCGAGAGATCGAAGAAGCCGAACACCGAGGGCACGATCTCGGTCTGCGAGAAGCCGTACCAGTTGGTCGCGCAGAACACGAAGTTGTGCTCGTTGCTCATGTCCTTCACGTTGCTGGCATTGACCTCGGTCGGCTTGCCGAACAGGCCGTGGCCGTACAGCGAGATGCGCGCGGGGTTGATGCTGCCGTCGGGGTTGAGCGCCGCGCGCGGGATGTTGCAGATGAAGGGCACGGTGAGCGTCGAGTGGCCGTCCCACACCGGCGTGTCGTACACGCCCGGCGTGGCCGAGGCATAGCGGAAGGTCTCCAGCGGCAGCGGCTTGTCGCCGAGCGTGTCGAAGGCGGCCTTGACGGCCGGCACCGACAGCGTGCCGCCGCCCAGGTAGGGCGCCACCGCGGCGATCACCGGCGTGATGTCGGCCGTGCCGGCCGTGGGGGCCGCCACGAAGCTCGGCACCGTGAGCGTGCCCTCGATGTGGCGCGCGATGCGTGCGTCCTGCGCGGGCGTCAGGTCCTGCACCGTCGTCACCTTGAAGCCGGGCGTGCCGTCCGTGAGCGCCGCGAAGCCGGCATCGCGGATCGCGAGCATGCGGCCCGTGATGCTGCGCTGCGAACCGACGGTGAAGTCCCAGGCCAGGTAGAGCGGCTCGCGCGCCACGCCCGCGCGCTGCAGCGTCGAGAGGATGCTCTCCATGTGCGCTCGGCGATCGTTCACGAAGCCCAGCGCGCTCTCGTGGCGGTCGCGGTAGATGCGGAACGCGGGCCCGGCCTCGATGGTCTTGCCGGCGGCATCCTTCATGTTGCGCATCGCCACGATGTAGCGATGGCCCCACTCGAGGTTCTTCGCCACGCGGATGTTGAGGCTCTGGCGATCGCTCGCGCTGACGTTGTTCTTGTCGAGCTCGACCCAGATCAGCTTCTGCTCGAGCGTGTCGGCATCGATCAGCACCACGGGCGCGTCGGCCTTGAGCGAGGCCGAGAGATCGCCGATGCCCGGCGCGCCGGTGCGCGCGAGGTCCACGCCCGGCACGCGCGTCACGATCATCGCGCCCGGCGAGAAGCCGTCGTTGCGGTTCCATTCGGTGGTGTCGATCGGCTTGTTGCGCACCACCTCGCTGCGCGGCATCGAGGCCGTCTGCAGGTTCAGCCGGCGGCCGGTATCGGTGCTGGCATCGGCCACCGTGTAGTAGTCGTTGGGAAACGGCAGCATGCAGTGCGCGGGATCGAGGAAGTCGCAGCGCTGCGCCGTGGTGGCCGTGTCGGCGGGCAACTGGCTGTCGATGCTCGCGAGCATCGGCGGATCGCTAGGCGGCGGGTTGCCGGTGCCGGGGCCCGATGGGGGCGGAAAGCCGGCGAAGCCGAAGCTGGAGCCTCCACCGCCGCCGCCGCAGCCGGACAGCGCCGCCATCGTTGCCAGCAACGCCGTGCCGGCGAGCAGGCGCCAGCGGCGTGGCCGGCGGGAGGTCGTGGTCCTGGTGTGAAGCAGGTCGGGGCGCGCAGGGGCCTGCGCGCGATCGGGCATCGGCATGGGTCGTTGTCTCCTGTTGTGTCTTCTCGAAGGCCCGGGCCGCCACATGGCGCGGCCATCCGCGGGCTCCCGCACTCTACGGACGCGCTGCCGCGCGCGCCATTGGCAAGGTGCCCTGCCGGGCTGTGCATCTGCACAAGAGCGCACGCCTTCGGCGCGATGGCCTCAGTGCAGCGCCGAGGTCCCGCCGCGACCCAGGCGACGCTGGCGCAGCGCGAGATACATCCGCGAGAGCCAGGCCATGTCGTCCAGCCGCGCGCCGAGCAGCGACTCGATGTGCGCGAGCCGGTGCAGCAGCGTGTTGCGGTGGATGCCGAGCGCGGCCGCGGTGGCCTTGTGGTTCTGCCGGTGGTCGAAGTAGCTCTCGAGCGTTTCGAGCAGCGGCGGCTCGGCCGCGAGGGCCGCGATCATCTCGTTGCACAGCGCCGAGACCTCGGTCGACTGGCGCATCAGCGTGTCGAGCGCGAATTCGGAATAGCAGAAGCTGGCGTCGTTGCGGCGCAGGCGCTGCCCCATCTCGATCGCCGCCAACGCCTGTTCGGCGCTGCCGCGCCAGCCCGCGGCGCCCTGCGACGGCAGCCCCAGGCCCGCCGCCTCGATGCTCGGGCGCAGCCGCATCGCCTGCTCGATGCTCGCGAGCAGCCGGCGCTCGCGCGCATCGGCCGCTTCACCGGGAGGCGCCGGCAGCCAGGCCACCCAGTGGCCGCGATGCAGCGCCAGCGCGACCGGCCCCAGGTCTTCGCGCACCGCCGCGGCCACCGCCTCCAGCACCCGCTCGCCGGCCTCGGGCGTGGTCGGTTCGAGCGGCATCGGCCGCAGCGCCAGCGCCACGTGCGGCTGGTCGGCCTGGATGCCCAGCGCCTGCGCCGCGTCGTCGAAGGCGCCGACCCAGGTCGGATCGAACACCGCCGCCGCGAGCCGCGCCTGCATCTGCGCCTTCCATCGCATCTCGCGCGTGTGCTCGGCCAGGTAGGCATCGCTCACCGTGCGGCTCAGCAGGTCGCTGTAGTACAGCAGGAAGGGCGAGACGCGGAACAGCACCTCGTCGCACAGCGCGGGATGCGGCCGCACGTGCGCGAGCAGCGCGTCCATGTACACGCGCGTGCCCGTACGGTAGGCCTGCAGCAGCGCCGACAGCGAGAGCGCCTGCGCATGGCGGCGCTGGCTGAAGCGGCCGATCCATTGCAGGTCGTCGTCGTGCGGCTTGTCGCGGATCAGCAGCGCGTCGTACCAGAGCTCCGCGTTGCGCAGGCCCACGCGGTAGACGTCATGCGCGAGCGCCTGGCCCAGCGCGCCGTACTCGGGAATGCTGCCGCGCAGCGTGTCGAGCATGCGCGTCGAGAGGTTCGGGCTGTCGCGGCGCAGTTCGCGGACCAGTCCGCGCAGCCCGGGCGACAGCGGTTCCATCGCGGGCAGGCTCATGCGCTCGGGCGTGGGCGAGTTCTCCATGCGGGATTTGTCTCCATCCATCTCTTCGTGCCGTGCCGCTCAGGTGGCGGCTGGCCGACAGTGTCGGGCGGGAAGGAGAGGGGGCGCAAGAGTGCTTGCCAGAAGCACGACGGGCCGCGTTGCGCGGCCCGTGGTCAGTTGTGTGGAGCGGGTGAAGGGAATCGAACCCTCGTATGAAGCTTGGGAAGCTGCCGTTCTACCATTGAACTACACCCGCGTGGGGGCGGATTCTAGCGTGTCTCCGAGTGGCTACCCGGCGACAGTTATTCGGCGTGGGCGTTCCCATGGCGACTCGACGGCTCCAGATAGATTGCCTTCCGCCGACAGGCCTGCGCCCCGCATGGGCTGGATCTTGGTCGCGAACAACGGGCTTGAGGTCTAACCTCGCGCGGGCGGAGAAAGCTGTAACGGAATCAACCCACAATGATTTCTTGCTTAACCGAAACAGCGAGGAGATCGATTTCATGGCGACCTACGTTACGCATGAGGAGCGTTGCGGCTCATCGAGCTGGTGATACCGTACTCTTTGAGCACTGGCCTGAACTCGCGACTGGCATATTGACTGCCCCTGTCGCTATGGAAGATCAATCCGGCCTGCTTGTCCGGATGGCGCTTGAACCACGCCATTCGCTGCGCGTCGATCACGAGGTCGCGCGTCATGTCCTCGCGCAACGACCAGCCCACCTGGCGGCTGAACGTGTCGATCACCACCGCCAAGAACGGCCAGCCTTCGTCTGTCGCGATATAGGTGATGTCGCCCACCCAGACCTTGTCAGGCTCACCCACGGCGAACTGGCAGTTGAGTACATTGGGCGAGATCGGCTGGTCGTGTCGACTGTCGGTGGTGACTTTGAAGCGGCGCTTGCCTTTGGCGCGAATGCCGTGGCGCTGCATTAGCTTTTGCACCCGCTTTTTGCCCACGCGCACCTCACAGCTCATCGTTCACTCAACAAGGGCGTGGTCAATTGACCGCGTACTCTTCTTCCTTCAGGGCTAGGAAGAACATTCTCCATTGATCCCAGTACGCCTCACCCCGGCCTATGCGCGACCCGACGCTACCCCATGGGATGTCAGGATGCCTGGCCCACAGTGGGCATGGCGACTGTCATGTTTCTGTGATCGGCGATTTGAGTTGGAAGGTGGACCGAAGCTGCGAAGTTCGGCTATTGGACGATAGTACCCGTCGCGCGAGGCCAAGGGGATGTCTGCAAGCGCTGCGAAGCAGACATCCGCGACGGAGGGTCCGGTCATGACGGTGAGCCAGCCCCGTCCGCGCGCCAAATCTAGTCCTCTTGAATGACTCGTTGTCCGAGCTCGTAAAACCCTGTCGAGACACAGGTCGCGGCATAGGCCGTTCACCGGGCGGAGGCCGTTGCTTCCAGGGCCTTGCGTCCCCCATGAATCAGCAGGTGGACAACCAAGCCCGCCACAAGGCCCCAGAATGCACCTCCCACGCCCAGCAGGGTTACATTGGCCGAGGTTGCCAGGAAGGTGATCAACGCCGTCTCGCGCGTGCGGGCTTCGGCCATGGCGTTGGCCAGACTTCCTCCGATAGCACCGAGCAAGGCGAGTCCCGCCAATGTGGTGACAAAGGTGCGCGGCAGCACCGTGAACAAACTGGCTAGGGTGACACCGAAGATGCCAACCGTGACGTACAGAAGGCCGCATACCAGGCCCGCGATGTAGCGCTTCGACGGATCTTCATGCGCGTCCTTGCCGGTGCAGATGGCAGCGGTGATAGCCGCCACGTTGAAGGCGTGCGCGCCGAAGGGCGCCATGATGAGCGAGCCCAGGCCCGTGAGGGTGACGATCGGGTCGGCGCTGGTCTTGAACCCGTCGTTACGCAGCACCAGCATGCCCGGCATGTATTGCCCGGTCAGCGTGATGACGAAAAGCGGCAGTGCCACCCCCAGTAAGGAGCCCACCGAGAAGCGGGGCATCTCGAAGACCGGCGCCGCCAAGCTCAGGTGAATGCCGTTTATATCGATCCTGTCCTGCACGATGAGCAGTGCTATGCCGGTGACCAGGATGCCGACTACGGCAAATCGCGTGGTGAAACGCCGCAGCAAGGCGTAAGTCAACACCAGCACGATCACCAGCATCGGGTCGGTGCTGGCGCCGCCGAACGCGTTGATGCCGAATTGCAACAGGATGCCGGCGAGCAGGCCGGCTGCGATCCCGCTGGGGATCAGCCGTACCAGGCGCTCGAAGGCGCCGGACAGGCCCAGGCAGATGAAGCCGATGGCGGCAACGACATAGGCCCCGATCACTTCGCCATACGGCGTGAAAGGCATCACCGTTGCAAGGAACGCGACCCCAGGTGTAGACCACGCCGTGATGATTGGCTCGCGGTAGCGGTAGCTCAGCCAGGCGCCGGTCAGGCCGACGCCGATGCTCACGGACCAGACCCAAGAGGCCGTTTGCGCCGCACTGAGCTGGGCAAGCTGCGCAGCCTGGAAAACCAGTACGAAGGTACCGCCGTAGTTGACGATGACGGAAATAAGTGCCGCGACGCTGGGTGCGATGAAGTCGGCGGCTTGCAGTCGTGGAGTGGTTCGGCTCACGCGGGGCGCTCCTTCTCTTCTCGATGGAATGGCATGGAAGAGGGCGAGCTTAGGCTTCATCCGGACTGCCTATTCAGTCCAATTCTTTCACCGCGAGCAGACCACATTTCCGCAGTCGAGCGTCTATGCGAGCGCCTTGGCCAGCCGCTGGATGGCCGTCTCGATCTCATGGGGTGTGAGTGCCGCGAACCCCAGCAACCATCCGCCTCTGCTTGGCGGCCTGGCATACAGGCGGCTGAGCCCGGGCAGTTCGATGCCGACTCGCGCGGCCTGCCTGATCGTGTCCAGTTCCGATCGGCCTTCGGCCAGCAGGCAAGGCATTTGCAAGCCGCCTGGAGGAAGATGCGCCGTCACGGTGCCTGAAAGATGCCGCTGTATGGCGTGGGCCATCGCTTCCCGACGCGCTGCATAGATCTTGCGCATCGACCGGATGTGGGCACCGAAGTGGCCCGCATCCATGAAGCGGGCCAGCGTCAGCTGGGCGATTTGCGGGGTGTGGCCGTCGAGGATGCTGCGCGCATGGCTCATGGGTTTGACCAGCTCGTGCGGCAGCACCATGTAGCCCATCCGCAAACCGGGATACAGCGACTTGCTGAAGGTCCCGAGGTAGATGGTCCGCTGGAAGGGGTCCAGGCCCTGCACGCAGGCCGTGGGCAGGCCTTCGTAGTGAAACTGGCTGTCGTAGTCGTCCTCGATGATCCAGCCTTGGCGTTGTGCCGCCCAAGCCGTTAGCTCGAGGCGCCGTTCCAGGGCCATCGTGGCGCCCGTGGGGTACTGGTGCGAGGGCGTGACGTAGATGGTATTGGCGCCGCTCCTGTCCGCGCGCAGCCGGTCGGCGCGCACGCCTTTTTCGTCCACGGGGACCGGCACGATCCGGAGTTGGGCCATCTCGAAGGCCTTGCGTGCGCCGAAGTAGCCCGGGTCCTCCATCAGGATCGGCTGGCCCGCATCGACGAGGACCTGAGCGCACATGAAGAGCGCCTGCCGGGTGCTGGTCAGCACCAGCACCTGGTCGGCCGTCACCTTGGCCCCGCGCTCCAGATTCAGGTAGTCCGCAATGGCCTGCCTCAAGGGCTCGGCGCCTTGCGGGTCGCCGTGCAGTAACACGCTGGCGCGATGGTCCTTCGAGGCCTGGCGCTGCAGCCGCTCCCAGATGGCCATGGGGAAGGTGCGCGTTTCGGGAAGCCCGGTGGCGAAGGCCTTGACGACCTGCTGGTCGCAGACGCCGCCACCGGCGAGGAGGTCGGCGCCCCTCGAGCTCAGCGCCGCCGGGGTGCGGGCCCGCGGCCGCAACGGTGCCGCCGGCAGGTTGCTTTTTCTGCCGCGCGTTCCGAGAAGGCTCGGTCCTATTTTGTCGGAGACAAAGCTGCCCGAGCCTTTGCGCCGCTGGATGTAGCCGTCGAGTTGCAACTGGGCGTAGGCCGTTTCCACCGTGTCGCGCGATAGGCCCAACGACTGCGAGAGCGTACGCGTGGCGGGCAGCCGATAGCCCGGTGCCAACATGCCATCCAGGATCAGCTGGCGTAGTGCGCGCTGCACACGGACCCGCAACTCCAGCGATGCCAACCTGGGATCGGCGATGTGGATCTTGAGCGTGTCCAGCGCGAGATTGCGTGCCATGTGGTCTGTCGACAGCCGGGGGCTGCGAGTTTCGAGCAGTCCATTTTGCGCGACGGTGTCCGCCGGTCTTGTCTACAGATCCATCCGGTACTCGATAAATCCCGAGTTCTGTGCAACCCAGTTGTACAGCTTCTGTGCGCGCTTATTGGTTTCATGCATGTGCCAATAAAGCCGTGCACATTGACGCTGCTGCGCGAGGGCCTGCACCGACTCGATCAGCAGTTTTCCGGTTCCACCACTCCGAACAGTGGGCGAAACATACAGGTCTTCGAGATAGCAGAAATCGGCCGTCGACCATGTGGAGCGGTGCACGACCGAATTCACGAAGCCGATCAAGCGATCGCCTTGCGTGGCGACGGTAGAGAACACAGGCTCATCGGGATCCAGAAATCGACTGAAGGTGGTGCGTGTGACTTCTGCAGGCAGCTTCACTTCGTAGAAGACCTGATAGTCCAGCCAGAGCTGGTGCCATGGTTCGTAGTCGTTTTCTTCGATGGGCCGTGCGTGCGTCGGCGCGTGATTGCTGTTCATCTGATCCTGCGTTGCTGAAGATTGAAGGGAGCGGGTGTTTCGTCCTTCCCGGATTCGCCAAATGGTAGGTGCCCGGATCGGTCCGAACCCGACCAATTCAGGCTACAAGAGCAGGCCAATTTCAAGGATGGACGCCCTGAACTGCTGAACGGACTTCGAGGCGAAGCCCTTCGCCACTTCCCGCAAAGGGGCCAATGGACTTGGGTCCGAGCGGTTTTGATTGGAGGAACGCCCCTTTGGGGAAGTGAGGCCGCATGCGGCACACCAAGGTCGCTGCCAAGATCAATGAAGTGCCCGGCCTGCACGAGCCCCGAGCAGCGGGTGCTGTCGACGCGCGGCGGCGACGCCAGAATCACCCGCCTGCGCTGCGCGTCGCGGGCGTGAAGATGCGCTGCGGCACCACGCCGGTGCAGGCGCGAGTGTGGTGGGAAAAACACGTCTCGCCGGCGCTCGCGGCCTCAGTTCCTGATGACGATGTCGTCGGCACCATCGAGGAGATCATCCGGAAGTACGAGACCGACGAGCTCTCGACCATCAAGCGCGAGAGCACGAAGGAGGAATACAAAGGGCGGATCCGTCGGCTGCGCGCTGCTTTTCGGTCGAAGCGCTACGCAAAGACCGAGGCGCACGCCCTGCTGCCGGACTACCTGAGCGCTGTCACCGTCACCCAGCACCTGCACGCCAACCGCGATCGCGCCTCCTCGGCCAACAAGGACATCCAGACCCCATCCCTGCGAGAGCATCGAGTACTTGCCCGAGACGCCGCGCGGACAGGGATGATCTTCGACATCCCGATCGGCGACTACGACGACGATCACATCGATCTGCGGGTGACGAAAAAGCGCAACGGCAAGGGCTACGCGACGAAGGCCTACGCGATGACGCCCGACCTGCTGCGCGCGCTGAACCGGGCCAAGGAACTGCGGACGAAGAATCGCGGCGGTGCGGCCAGCCTTCCCAGCGACTACCTCTTCATCACGAAACAGGGAAACCCCGTAAGCAGTCAATCAACCACGCGCAAGCGCGTGGTTGATTGGCTGCTTACCCACTGAATTGGGCCGGTGGCGCCTGCACGTAGGGGCGAGGCAGCAGTCACCCCGGGGCCCGACTGCCCTTGCGAGCCTCGCCTTCCTGCTTGCGCCACTTCCAAGGCGCAACCGCCGCCGAGTCTCTCCAAAGTCCCTGCCTGGCGTCGCGCACCACGTCCTGTGCCTTGTACAGCGGCGCATCCCCGAGTTCCGTGGCGCCGTCGTACACCCAGGCCCAGCCGCCGGCGATCATGTGCCGCGCGACGTCCTGGTCCCGGCACTCGACGTCCGCGACGGTCTGGCCGTTGCGGTCCGTCGAGCGGCGGTAGATCTTCGCCATGTCGCGAAGGCACAGCTCGCTCAGTGCCTGCCTCGCACGCTGCCCGAACGGCTGGTTTTTCTCTGGCGCGTCGATGGCGGCAATGCGCACCTTGATTCGCTCGTGGCTGCCGGCGCCGCCGCACCGCGCGGTGAGCGTATCGCCGTCGCCGACGCTCACGACGAGGCAGGTGCGTGGCTCGGCATTGGCCAAGAGGGGCAGGGCGGCTAGGACGAGCGCGCGCAGCATCACGCGCCCCGGCGCCCGATGAGCCCACCCACCGCCCGCGCCCCCCACGACACCTCCTCCTCGAGGTTCCGCACCAGGCTCTCCCGATCCGCCTCGGTCCGCTGCTGGGAAAGAAAGCGCTTGCCGGTCAAGGCCTGGATCTCGATCTCGAAGCCCACGAGCCGCCGTGCCGTCTCGCTGAGAAATTCGGGCGATGCATCCTCCACCGACCAGGGCCGCGGCCGTCCCGCCTCCTGCGCCGCGGTCAACGCGGCAAGGTGGGCGCGCATCCAGTCGGCATCGTCGATGAATCGCAGTCGCCCTTGCGCCTGCACCACCACGTAGTTCCAGCTCGGCGCATTGCGGCCGCTGCGCTGTCCGTTGACGTACCAGCGCGGAGAAATGTAGGCGTTGGGGCTTTGGAAGACGACGGTGACCTCGGTTTCTTTCGGATCCTCCGTCCACAGCGAATGGCTTCGCGCCACGTGGCCCGAGAGCAGGCCATGCGGGCCGCGGTCCGCGAGGTGCAGGGGCAGCAGGTTCGCGTCCATCTTTCCCGACCGGGCGACGACGACGGTGGCGAGCGGGTAGTCGCGGATGTGCCGATGGAGCGCCTGCCGCTCCGTCATGGCGAACAGCGGTTGGACGTGCATGGGCCCGCGCTACTTCGCCCCGCTGACCAGCGTCTGCACCGTCGCGCGCGAGAGCGAGGCGATGTGCGCATCGATCGCCGTCACCACCGGCTGGAATTCGGCCTTGCTCAACTGCTTGGCGTCCTTCGGTTCGGCGAAATCCCTGAGCTGCCGGACCCGGCCCGCCTGCAGGGTCTTCAGCGGCTCGTAGGCCGAGAGCTCGATCGGCGGCGAGAGCGTGAAGACCTTGGCCTCCATCGCGGGCACGGCGAAGTATCGGGTCGAGCCGAGCATGCCGCGCGTGAACAGGCCCGAGTTCGCCATGTAGCTTTCGGCGCAGGGACCGCCGCTGCATTCCATCCGGGTCAGAGTGCGCTTGCCCTCGATGACGACGACCGCCGCAATCTGCTCTTCCTTGAGCTTCTGCGTCGCCCAGGACTGGGCCGGATTGGCGCGCCAGCCGTCGTTCTGCGAGACCGCGAGTGCATTGACGGTGGTGGTGGCGTAGCTCGTGAGCCGCACGACCTGGAAGCCCGCCTTCTCGAGATCGGCCGTGAAGACGTCGTAGGTGCGCGACGTGGGGTTCCACGGAAACTGGTAGCCGGTCGAGAAGTTGTTGAAGACGGTGGTGCCCACGTGCATGTGCTGCGCGGGCGCCGGCATGTTGACGAGCAGGCCGACCTTCGCGCCCCTGGGCAGCTTGCCGGCATTGGGTGGAACGGGGGGCGCCGTGGTGCAGCCCGCGAGCGCGGCGGCGAGAACGGCAAGGGCCAGAAGGCGCTTCGGCATCGGTTGTCTCCTCGTGTTTTTCTTGGGGGCGAATGCGCGCGGGCGCGGGCACGCGCCATTCTGCAAGTGCGTCGTGCGCGGCGGCAAGCCGCATCGGTCGCGGGCGGCACAATCGAAGGCTTTGCTACAGGAGATGGCGTGAGCCGACCCGAGATCTTTTCGCATGCGGCCCTCGCCGGCCCGCGCAAGTGGCGCTGGCTGCTCGCCATCACGATGGTCGCGGTGCTCGTGCTGAGCCTGCTGCCCCAGAACGTGCCGATGCCGAGCACCGGCTGGGACAAGTCCAACCACCTGCTGGCTTTCGCGACGCTCGGCGGGCTCGGCCGCTGGTCCTGGCCCGGACGGCTGCGCCTCGTGCTGCCCGCGCTGCTGGCCTATGGCGGATTGATCGAAGTGCTGCAGTCCTTCACGCCCGATCGCTCGGCGGAGTTCGAGGACCTGCTGGCGGACGCGGTTGGCCTGCTGATCGGCGCGGCCGTCGCCGCCTTCCTGGCGAGCCGGCAGCGGCGGCGCGCCTGAGGCCGGACGGGCCGCGGATCGAAGGCCCCAAAAAAACACCCGCCGAAGCGGGTGAGGTGAGCATGTAGCTCAGGGGGAGGGAGGATTCGAGCGAAGTTTCCGATGAAAACAAAAGTTCAACGTCGGTACTTTCCCTGCCTTCATGCCGCCTGGGCGACAGCGGCGATCCGGCCCGGATCCGGCCGCGATTCCGTGAACGATTTCCTCGTGTCTACGCCCGCGTGGCGCATGAGACTACAGACCGCCGCCGCCCATCGGCGAAGGATGGCTCCATCGCATCACATCCGAAAGGAGCATCCATGATGTTCGACTTCCTTCGTTCGAGCCCGACCGCCTACCTGAAGCGCGCAGCCACGCTGCTCGAGGAAGCGCAGATGGCGCGCATCGAGCACCAGGCCGCGGCCGAGCACCACAGCGCGCTGGCGCGCATGTACGCCGAGCGGGTGCGCCGCCTCGAGAGCGAGCTCTACCGGCCGCAGCAGCCCGTCGGCGCCGATGCGCCCAAGGTGTCCGAGGAGCGTCCGCAGCCGCAGCTCTACTCGCTCGATGCCAGCCGGCGTGCCGGCGCGACCTCGGCGAGCTGACACTGCCCGCAGACGACAGAACGGCCGCTGATGCGGCCGTTTTTCTTGGGGGCGGGAACGTCTTCAGTTGCGCGCCGCGGCCGCCGCGTTCGCGGCCTCGATGGTGCGCCGGCGCAGCGGCGCCAGCACCAGCTTGGCCGCGATGCCCGAGCCGATCGACACCACCGCGACCAGCAGGAACACGCGGTCCCAGTTGCCGCCCGCGGCCAGCACGGTGCCCAGCGGCACGAACAGCGAGGCGGTGCCCTTGGCCGTGTACATGGTGCCGGCGTTGCCGGCGGCATTCTTGATGCCGAAGGTGTCGGCCACCAGCGCCGGGAAGATCGAGTAGATCTCGCCCCAGAACAGGAACACCAGCGCCGCGAAGGTCATGAAGGCCACCGGCTCGTGGCCGTACTGGCGCAGCCCCAGCAGGGCCAGGCCCTCGCCGATGAAGACGATCAGCATGGTGTTCTCGCGGCCGATCTTGTCCGACACGAAGCCGCACAGCGGCCGCGTGAAGCCGTTGGCCAGGTTGTCGATGGCCAGCGTCATGGTCAGCAGCGGCATCGACAGGCCGAGGAAGTGCATCGGCAGCTTGTCGATGTGGTAGTCCTTGGCGATCGGGCCGATCTCGGCCGTGGCCATCAGGCCGCCCGCGGCCACCAGCACGAACAGCAGGTAGGTGAGCCAGAAGACGGGTGTCTTCACCATGCCGGCCGGCGTGTAGTCGACCTTGGTCATCACCAGCCGGGTCTGCGCCACCACGCCCTTGGGCACGAAGGGCTTCACCATGAACATCGCCATCACGAAGATGCAGGCGCCCTGCAGGATGCCGAAGTACAGGAAGGTGTGCTCGTAGCCCGAGGTCTGGATCATGTTGGCGATCGGGATCACGGTGAGCGCCGCGCCGGCGCCGAAGCCGGCGGCCGTGAGGCCCGCGGCCAGGCCGCGGCGGTCGGGGAACCACTTGAGCGCGTTGCCCACGCAGGTGCCGTAGACGCAGCCGGCGCCGATGCCCGACACCACGGCCGCGACGTAGAGCGCGCTCAGGCTGTCGGCGTAGGCGTTGATGATCCAGCCGCAGGCCGCGAGGATCGCGCCGCCGGCGATCACCGGCCGCGGGCCGAAGCGGTCGACCAGCCAGCCTTCGATCGGCACCAGCCAGGTCTCGACCACGACGAAGACCGAGAACGCGATCTGGATCGCGGCCAGCCCCCAGTGGTGCTTGGCCTCCATCGGTGCGACGAACAGGGTCCAGCCGTACTGGACGTTGGCGATCATCGCCATGCAGACGATGCCCAGCGAGAGCTGGATCCAGCGCGTCGCGGGATTGCGGGTGTTGGGGGTGGATGCCGAGGCGGAGCGCGGCGCGCTGCTGCTCTCGACGGCGATGGGCGAGGGAGTGGTCATGACGAACCTGTCCTTTGTCTCTGGGCGAGTCTGTAGTTATGGAAGGTGCTCGGAGCCTTCGCGTGGAGGGCTTCCGAAACGGTTTCCACTGTCGGAGCGTTCGCCTCAAAAACTCTTGACGTGCGTCAATTTCATGCCGATGGCGGCATGCTCGTTCTCCCTTATTCGCTGTCGTGAATGGATGGCCTCGCGCGCATGCGTGCGCTTGGCCTCAGCGCAGGAACACGTGCTGCATGAACTGCTGGATCGGGTACTGCATCACCGTCTGCACGCGCGCGGGCAGTTCGAGCGGACGCATCAGCATCTTGAGCGTGGCGCCCGGGCTCAGGTGGGTGCGGATGGTGCGGTTCATGGTGGCGCCGAGGCCGCGCACGTAGGCGGCATCGTCGGCGCGCTCGGGCGAACGCGCGCGCACCACGTGGCGGATCGCGCAGTCGGCGTCCTCGCTCTTGAGTTCCAGCGTGCGCCGGCCGATGGTGCCGAGCACGCGGAAGCGGCCCAGCCGCTCCTGCTCGCGGTAGCGGCGGAAGAAGCGGTAGAAGTGCTTGTAGTGGTTGACCTCGTCGGTCGCGATGCGCGTCGCGAGGTCGTGCAGCACGGGCTCGTCGGTGCTGCGGGCCATGGCTTTGTAGTAGGTGGCGGTGCCGGTCTCGACCACGCAGCGCGCGCTCATCTCGAGGCCGCGCGTGGGCGCCAGCAGCTCGACCTTGCAGTAGGTGGCGTACTCCTCGAGGAAGCCGCGGTAGGCCTGCTCCCAGGGAAACTCGGGCCAGACGTACTCGACGTAGGCGCGCAGCGCCTTGCCATGCTGCAGCTCCTCCTGTTCCCACTGGGTGCTGAGCCAGGCGGTGACTTCCTCATCGCCACGAAAGAAATCGACCAGGTTGTGGGTGTAGAGGTCCGACCCGCTTTCGATGAAGGAGGCGGCGGCCACCAGGTAGAAGAGGTTCTCGTCGGAGCGCACTCTGTCGAGCGCGATGCGCGAGAAGTCGAGGTCTTCGATCGTCCAGTGCGCTTCCACCTCGTGGCTTGCCATGCGTGTTCCTTGATTCATGTCCAGATGAATAGGAGGAGCCCGGCCGGTTTTGGTTCTCGTCGGTCGCCGGATTCGCGTCAGGGCGCATATTAGCCCCGTGTCCGGGAGCGTGCAGGGCGGGCCGCGCCGGGGGAGCCTGGGTCGAGACGGGGGATTGCATCCGGCCGGGCCGCCCGGCGGGCGCCAAACCTATAATCGATTGTTCAAGCAAATCAAGCAGTTAGGCCGGTTCGCCGCAGTGGGTTCGACATGAGGGTCGCCATCGCCGCGCCGCCCTCGACAGAAGACGAATCCAAAGATGAGCCAGCCCACATTCACTGTCGCGGACATCCGCAAGACCTTTCTCGATTTCTTCGCCTCCAAGGGCCACACGGTGGTGGCCTCGAGCCCGCTGGTGCCGGGCAACGACCCGACGCTGATGTTCACCAACTCGGGCATGGTGCAGTTCAAGGACGTGTTCCTCGGCGAAGACAAGCGCCCCTACGTGCGCGCCGCCTCGGTCCAGGCCTGCCTGCGCGCCGGCGGCAAGCACAACGACCTCGAGAACGTGGGCTACACCGCGCGCCACCACACCTTCTTCGAGATGCTGGGCAACTGGAGCTTCGGCGACTACTTCAAGCGCGAGTCGCTGCACTGGGGCTGGGAACTGCTCACGCAGGTCTTCAAGCTGCCGCCCGAGCGCCTGCTGGCCACCGTCTACCACGAGGACGACGAGGCCTTCGACATCTGGACCAAGGAAATCGGCCTGCCGCCCGAGCGCGTGATCCGCATCGGCGACAACAAGGGCGGCAAGTACAAGTCCGACAACTTCTGGATGATGGCCGACACCGGCCCCTGCGGCCCGTGCTCCGAGATCTTCTACGACCACGGCCCGCACATCCCCGGCGGCCCTCCGGGCAGCCCCGAGGAAGACGGCGACCGCTTCATCGAGATCTGGAACCACGTGTTCATGCAGTTCGACATGCAGCCCGACGGCAGCGTCGTCAAGCTGCCCGCGCCCTGCGTCGACACCGGCATGGGCCTCGAACGCCTGGCGGCGATCCTGCAGCACGTGCACAGCAACTACGAGATCGACATCTTCGACGCGCTGATCAAGGCCGCCGCGCGCGAGACCGGCGAGAAGGACCTCGCGAACAACTCGCTCAAGGTGATCGCCGACCACATCCGCGCCACCGCCTTCCTGGTGGCCGACGGCGTGATCCCCTCGAACGAGGGCCGCGGCTACGTGCAGCGGCGCATCATCCGCCGCGCGATCCGCCACGGCTACAAGCTGGGCCAGAAGAAGCCCTTCTTCCACAAGCTGGTGCCCGACCTGGCCCGCCTGATGGGCGAGGCCTATCCGAAGCTGGTGGCCGACGAGAAGCAGATCACCGACACGCTCAAGGCCGAGGAAGAGCGCTTCTTCGAGACGCTGGCGATCGGCATGGAAATCCTCGATTCGGCGCTGGCCGGCGGCGTGAAGACCCTGCCGGGCGACGTGGCCTTCAAGCTGCACGACACCTTCGGCTTCCCGCTCGACCTGACGCAGGACGTCTGCCGCGAGCGCGACGTGCAGGTCGACGAGGACGGCTTCAACGACGCGATGCGGCGCCAGAAGGAAGCCGGCCGCGCGGGCGGCAAGTTCAAGATGGAGCGCGCGGTCGAATACAGCGGCGCGGGCAACGTCTTCACCGGCTACGAACACCTCGAGGAAGCGGCCAAGGTGCTGGCGCTGTACCTCGAAGGCTCGGCCGTGCAGGAACTCAAGGAAGGCCAGAGCGGCATCGTGGTGCTCGACACCACCCCGTTCTATGCCGAGAGCGGCGGCCAGGTCGGCGACCAGGGCGTGCTCATCGCCGAGGGCGTGCAGTTCGGCGTCGAGGACACGCTCAAGATCAAGGCCGACGTCTACGGCCACCACGGCACGCAGACCCAGGGCACGCTCAAGGTCGGCGACAGCGTCAAGGCCGCGGTCGACGGCGCGCGCCGTGCCGCCACCATGCGCAACCACTCGGTCACCCACCTGATGCACAAGGCGCTGCGCGAGGTGCTCGGCGGCCACGTGCAGCAGAAGGGCTCGCTGGTCGATGCCGACAAGACGCGCTTCGACTTCGCGCACAACGCACCGGTCACGCGCGAGCAGATCCTCGAGATCGAGCAGCGCGTGAATGCCGAGATCCTCGCCAACGCCGCCACGCAGGCGCGCGTGATGGACATGGAATCGGCCCAGAAGACCGGCGCGACGATGCTGTTCGGCGAGAAGTACGGCGAGACCGTGCGCGTGCTCGACATCGGCTCGAGCCGCGAACTCTGCGGCGGCACGCACGTGGCGCGCACCGGCGACATCGGCCTGTTCAAGATCGTGAGCGAAGGCGGCGTGGCCGCCGGCGTGCGCCGGGTGGAAGCCATCACCGGCGCCAACGCGCTGGCCTACCTGCAGGACCTCGAATCCACCGTGCACAGCGCGGCCGCCACGCTCAAGGCGCCGGCCGCCGAGCTGCAGGGCCGCCTCGGCCAGGTGCTCGAGCAGATCCGCGCGCTCGAGCGCGAGGTCGGTTCGCTCAAGGGCAAGCTCGCTTCCTCCAAGGGCGACGAGCTGCTGGCGCAGGCCATCGAGATCAAGGGCGTGAAGGTGCTGGCCGCCAAGCTCGATGGCGCCGACGCCAAGACGCTGCGCGACACCATGGACAAGCTCAAGGACAAGCTCAAGAGCGCCGCCATCGTGCTGGCCGCGGTCGACGGTGCCAAGGTGCAGATCGCGGCTGGCGTCACGGCCGACGCGATGGGCAAGGTCAAGGCCGGCGAGCTGGTCAACTTCGTGGCCCAGCAGGTGGGCGGCAAGGGCGGCGGCAAGCCCGACCTGGCGATGGCCGGCGGCACCGATGCCGCGGCGCTGCCCGCGGCGCTGCAGTCGGTGCAGGCCTGGGTGAGCGAACGCCTCTGATCCGGGCGCCCTCGCGATGAACGACACGGTGCCCGGCGAAGTCCTCGTGATGGGTGCGGGCACCATCGGCTGCTTCGTCGGCGGCAGCCTCGCGGCGGCCGGCGTGCCGGTCACCTTCGTCGGTCGTTCGCGCGTCCTGCAGGCGCTGGCCGCGCAGGGCCTGGCCCTGACCGATCTCGAAGGCCGCAGCCACCGATTGCCGGCCGCCGGCCTGCACCTGATCGACCGGGTCCCCAGCGGCATCAAGCCCGCGCTGGTGCTGCTCAGCGTCAAGAGCGGCGCCACCGCCGAGGCGGCGGCCGAGCTGGCCTTCGCGCTGCCCGCGGGCACGCTGGTGGTCTCGCTGCAGAACGGCGTGTCGAATGCGGCGGTCGCGTCCGAGGCCGGTCCCACGCTCAACGTGGTGCCGGCGATGGTGCCCTACAACGTCGCCGAGCTCGGCCCCGGTGCCTTCCACCGCGGCACGCCGGGCCGGCTCGCGGCGCGCGACGACGCGGCGCTGCGGCCCTGGCTGCCGGTGTTCGAGCGTGCCGGTGTGCCGCTCGACCTGCATGCCGACCTGCGGCCGATCCAGTGGGGCAAGCTGCTGATCAACCTCAACAACCCGGTCAATGCGCTGTCGGGCCTGCCGCTGCGCGAGCAGCTGATGCAGCGCGGCTACCGGCGCTGCTTCGCGGCGCTGATGGACGAGGGCCTGCGCGTGCTGCGCCAGGCCGGCATCGCGCCGGCCCAGGTCACGGCCGTGCCGCCGCGCCGGCTGCCGGGCCTGCTGCGGCTGCCCGACTGGCTGTTCCGCATCGTCGCCGCGCGCATGCTGCGCATCGATGCCAAGGCGCGCTCCAGCATGGCCGACGACCTCGCGCTCGGCCGGCGCACCGAGATCGATGCGCTCAGCGGCGAGATCGTGCGGTTGGCCGAGGCCTGCGGGCTCGAGGCACCGCGCAACGCGCGCATGCTCGAGCTGCTCGAGGCCTGGCCGCGCTCGCCGCGGCGCTGGTCGGCCTCCGAACTGCAGGACGCTTTGAAGCTGTAGCCGCGCCGCTGTACCCTCGCGGCATGCCGGCTTCGGCAGCGGGAGGTCTTCGATGCGGGTTCTGGTCCTGGGCAGCGGTGTCATCGGCACCTCGGTGGCGTATTACCTGGCGCGCGACGGCCACGAGGTGACGGTGCTCGAGCGCCAGCCGGCGCCGGCGCTCGAAACCAGCTTCGCCAATGCGGGCGAGGTCTCGCCCGGCTATTCGGCGCCCTGGGCCGGGCCCGGCGTGCCGCTCAAGGCCGTCAAGTGGATGCTGATGCAGCACAGCCCGCTGGTCATCAAGCCGATGCTCGACCCGGCCATGTGGCGCTGGGGGCTCGCGATGCTGCGCAACTGCACGCAGGCGCGCTACGAGGTCAACAAGGCGCGCATGGTGCGGCTGGCCGAATACAGCCGCGACTGCCTGAAGGCGCTGCGCGCCGACACCGGCATCGCCTACGACGAGCGCATGCAGGGCACGCTGCAGCTGTTTCGCAGCCAGCAGCAGCTTGACGGCAGCGCCAAGGACGTCGAGGTGCTGAAGGCCTCGGGCGTGCCCTACCAGCTGCTCGACCGCGACGGCTGCGTGGCGTACGAGCCCGCGCTGGCCGCGGTGCGCGAGAAGTTCGTCGGCGGCCTGCGGCTGCCGGGCGACGAGACCGGCGACTGCTTCAAGTTCACGCAGGCGCTCGCGGTGCTGGCCGAGGGCCATGGCGCCAGCTTCCGCTTCGGCGCGAACATCGAGGCCATCGAGCACGACGGCGGCGGCGTGACCGCGGTGCGCACCGACGCCGGGCGCTTCGTCGCCGACCGCTACGTGCTCGCGCTCGGCAGCTACTCGCCCGCGCTCGCCAGGCCGCTGGGCATCGACCTGCCGGTGTACCCGGTCAAGGGCTTCTCGATCACGGTGCCGATCGCCGATCCGGCGGGCGCGCCCGAATCCACCGTGATGGACGAGACCTTCAAGGTGGCCGTGACCCGGCTCGGCGAGCGCATCCGCGTCGGCGGCACGGCCCAGCTCTCGGGCTTCGACCTGCGCCTCGATGCCGGCCGGCGCGACACGCTCGAGCACGTGGTGACCGATCTGTTCCCGCGCGGCGGCGACGTGGGCACGGCCAGCTTCTGGACCGGCCTGCGCCCGATGACGCCCGACGGCACGCCCGTGATCGGCGCCTGCCGGCTGCCGAACCTGCTGCTGAGCACGGGCCACGGCACGCTGGGCTGGACCATGGCGGCCGGCACCGGCCGCGTGATGGCCGACCTGGTCGGAGGGCGCGCGCCAGCGATCGACATGGAAGGCCTGACGGTCGCGCGCTACGGCGGCTGAACGGCGCCGGTACGACGCGCGGGCAGGGCGATTCCGGAAGGAGCCGCCCTGTTTTCGCATGGGCAAAGCCTACTAGGGTTTCTACCTAGTCATGAAGTTGTCTCGTTCGTTATCCTTCGTGGCGTTCCATTAATAAATCGTTGTTTCGTTAGTGAAACAACAACGATCCACCCGGACCCACGAATCCATGCCCCTCACTCGCCGCCACGCCCTCGCCGCCGCCGTCTGCGCGGCCGCCGCCAGCGCCACCGGGTCCGCCTGGGCCGACGCCTATCCGGCCAAGCCGATCACGCTGGTGGTCGCCTACCCGGCCGGCGGCGACACCGACGCGCTCGCGCGGCTGTTCGCCGAGAAGCTCGCCACGCGCGTCGGCCAGCCGGTGCTGGTCGACAACCGGCCGGGCGCCAGCGGCATCATCGGCAGCGCCTTCGTGTCGAAGGCCGCGCCCGACGGCTACACGCTGCTGCTCGCGCCCAGCACCTTCTCGATCGCGCAGCTGGTGCTCAAGACCGGCGGCACCTCGGGCTACGACGTGCTCGCGGGCTTCACGCCGATCGTGCAGACCGGCAGCCAGCCGCTGTTCCTGGTGGCCGGCGCCGGCAGCGGCTTCGCGAGCCTGAAGGACGCGGTGGCCGCGGCCAAGCCCGGCAAACCGCTCGGCTACGCGAGCCCGGGCAGCGGCTCGCCGATGCACATCCTCGGCGAGATGTTCGCGCGCGCCTCGGGCGCCAGCCTCGCGCACGTGCCCTACAAGGGCGTGGCGCCGGCGGTCAACGACGTGCTCGGCGGCCACGTGCCCGTCACCTTCATCACGCTGGGCCCGGTGGCGCCGTACTTCGCCAACGGCAAGCTGCGCGCGCTGGCCGTGGCCTCGGCCCAGCGCACGCCGCTCGCGCCCAACGTGCCGACGCTGGCCGAGCAGGGCTACAAGGACGTTGAGGTGACGGCCTGGAACGGCCTCTGGGGCCCGCGCAACCTGCCGCCCGAGATCGTGAAGACGCTCAACGGCCACTTCAACGAGATCCTCCGCATGCCCGAGATCGTCTCGCGCATGGCCGTGCTCGGCACCACGCCCGTGGGCGGCGAGGCCGAGGTGCTCGGCAAGACCAATGCCGCCGACTACGCGCGCTTCGGCAAGGTCATCAAGGAGCTCGGCATCCAGGCCGACTGAACCCGCCATGACCGAACTCAAGACCACCGCCGATCCCGCCAGCCTGCAGGCGCTGCTGGCCGAACTGCCGGCCAACCTGCTGGCCGGCCGCCGCGTGCTCGTCACCGGCGGCGCGCGCGGCCTCGGCCTCGCCTTCGCGCAGTGCATCGCCGCGGCCGGTGCCGGCGTGGTGCTGGCCGACATCCTCGGCGAGCAGGCCGAAAGCGAAGCCAAGGCGCTGCGCGACGCCGGCCGCCAGGCGCATGCGCTGGCCATCGATCTCGCGGACCCCGCCTCGATCGAGGCCGGCGCCGCCGAGGCGATCCGCCTGCTCGGCGGGCTCGACGGCCTGGTCAACAACGCGGCCATCACCAACTCGGGCGGCCGCGACGCGCACCAGCTCGAGATCGACACGTGGGACCGCGTGATGGCCGTCAACGTGCGCGGCAGCTGGCTCATGGGCCGTGCCTGCCGCGCGGCGCTGGCCGACAGCGGCCGCGGCGCCGTCGTCAACCTCGCCTCCGACACCGCGCTGTGGGGCGCGCCCAACCTGCTGGCCTATGCCTCGAGCAAGGGCGCGGTGATCTCCATGACGCGCTCGCTGGCGCGCGAATGGGGCGGCGACGGCATCACCGTCAACGCCGTGGCGCCGGGCCTCACGCTGGTCGAGGCCACCGAGTACGTGCCGATGGCGCGCCACCAGAAATACCTCGAGGGCCGCGCCATCCCGCGCGAACAGCAGGCGGCCGACGTCTGCGGCGCCACCGTGTTCCTGCTCTCCGGCCTCGCGCGCTTCGTGACCGGCCAGTTGCTGGCCGTGAACGGCGGCTTCGCGATGCACTGAATCCCTTCCTCTTCGACCCAGGAGTCCCACACCATGAGCGATCTGTCCGAACAGCAAAAGATCAACAATGCCGGCAGCAACAGCCTGGCGCAGCCCGCAGGCAGCAGCCTCGCCGAGTGGATGGACAGCCGCATCGCGCGCTATTCGACCCGCAAGTACGACTGGGACGCGCTGAAGTTCCAGGCCGATTTCGATCCCAAGTTCCGCCGCGCCCAGATGCGCTACGTGGGCACGGGTGGTACCGGCGTCGCCAAGGACGTCAACACCGTGCCGGCCGAGCACTTCACCTTCTCGACCATGGTGATCCCGGCCGGCCACGAAGGCCCGCCGCACCTGCACACCGACGTGGAGGAAGTGTTCTTCCTGATCCGCGGCAAGCTCAAGGTGGTGATCGAGAAGGACGGCGAGCGCTTCGAGACCATCATGACCGACCGCGACCTGATCTCGGTGCCGCCCGGCGTCTACCGCGAGGAGATCAACATCGGCGACGAGGACGCGCTGATGTGCGTGATGCTCGGCGCCAAGAAGCCGGTCACGCCGACCTATCCGGCCGACCACCCGCTGGCCAAGATCAAGCGTTGAGCGCGACGGCCGTGCAGACCATCGATACCCAGGCCTCGATGCCGCCCGCTGCCGAGCTGGCGCGGCTCGATGCGCGCTTCGCGGCCCGCGAGGTCGCGGTCGCGGGCGGCGCCGTGGTGTCGGTGCGCGAACGCGGGCAGGGCCCGGCGATCGTCTGCCTGCATGGCATCGGCTCGGGCGCGGCCTCGTGGCTCGAGGTCGCCGAACTGCTCGCGCCCGAGGCGCGCCTGATCGCCTGGGATGCACCGGGCTACGGCGCATCGACGCCGCTCGAGCCCGATGCACCGGCGGCCGCCGACTACGCGGCGCGCCTGGGCGCCTTGCTCGATGCGCTGGCGATCGACACCTGCGTGCTGCTCGGCCATTCGCTCGGCGCGATCGTCGCCGCCGCGGCCGCGCGCCGCGATGTGCGCATCCGCCGGCTGCTGCTGGTCAGCCCCGCGATCGGCTACGGCGCCGCGCAGCGCGCGCAGGCGCGCGCCAAGGTCCGCGCCGAGCGGCTCGCCACGCTCGACCAGCTCGGCATCGCCGGCATGGCCGCGCAGCGCGCGGGCCGGCTGGTGTCCGACCAGGCCAGCGAGTCCGCGCGCCAATGGGTGCGCTGGAACATGGCGCGCCTGAACGACCGCGGCTACCGCCAGGCCGTCGAGCTGCTGTGCAACGCCGACCTGCTGGCCGAGCTGCCGCCGCCGATGCCGGTGCGCGTGGCCTGCGGCGCGCTCGATGCGGTCACGCCGGCCGCGGCTTGCGAGGAAGTGGCGCGGCGCTGCGGCGTGGCGCTCGAATTGGTGGACGATGCGGGCCACGCCGGCTACGTGGAGCAACCGCGGGCCGTCGCCGCGCTGCTGCGCGAATCGCTCGCGCACTGAGCGCCATCACCCCTATCCAACGAAGGAAATCAAGAGACATGGCCACCAACGACAACGACGCGATGGACGAAGGCGCGGACCGCTACAACGTGCCCGCGCTCGAGCGCGGACTGCGCGTGCTGTGCGAGTTCAGCCGCGAGAGCCGCACGCTCTCGGCGCCCGAGCTGGCGCGCCGCTTCGACCTGCCGCGCTCGACCGTGTTCCGCCTGCTCACCACGCTCGAGAACATGGGCTTCCTCGAGCGCGCCGAGGGCGGGCGCGACTACCGCCTGGGCCTGGCCGTGCTGCGCCTGGGCTTCGAATACCTGGCCTCGCTCGAGCTCACGCAGCTCGGCACGCCGCTGCTCAACCGCCTCTGCGAGGAGCTGCGCACGCCCTGCAACCTGGTGGTGCGCGACGGCCGCTCGATCGTCTACGTCGCCAAGGTCGCGCCGCCCACGCCCTTCGCGAGCTCGGTCACCGTGGGCACGCGGCTGCCGGCCCATGCCACGGTGCTGGGCCGCATCCTGCTGGAAGACCTGACCCTGCCGCAGCTGCGCGCCCTCTATCCCGAGGACAAGCTCGAGACCTTCTCGCCGAGCACGCCGAAGACCGTCAACGAGCTGTTCGACATGGTGCAGGCCGACCGCCAGCGCGGCTACGTGCTCGGCGAGGGCTTCTTCGAATCGAACATCTCGACCATCGCCGCGCCGGTGCGCGACCACGGCGGCCACATCGTGGCGGCGCTGGGCGCCACCATCACCTCGGGCCACATCGACGAGAACCGCATGGACGAGATGGTGCAGCGCGTGCGCGGCACGGCCGACGAGATCTCGGGCCTGCTCAACTACTCGCCCGCGCGCGCCGCCAAGGTGGTGCCGCTGCGCAGCGCCTGAGACCCATGGCTGCTTCCTCTTCCTCTTCCTTCTTCGCCGCCGATGCGCTGGCCGGCCGCGTGGCCGTGGTCACGGGCGGGTCGTCGGGCATCGGCCTGGCCACGGTCGAGCTGCTGCTGGCCTGCGGCGCCGCGGTCGCGCTGTGCGGCCGCAATGCCGAGCGGCTCGATGGCGCCGTGGCCGGCCTGCGCGCGCGCTTTCCCGAGGCGCGGCTGTTCGCGCAGCCCTGCGACGTGCTCGATGCCGCCGCGGTGCGCGCCTTCGCGGCCGCCAGCGAGGCCGCGCTCGGCCCGGCGTCGATGCTGGTCAACAACGCGGGGCAGGGCCGGGTCTCGACCTTCGCCGACACCGACGACGAGGCATGGACGCAGGAGCTGCACCTGAAGTTCTTCTCCGTGATCCATCCCACGCGCGCCTTCCTGCCGCAGCTCGCGGCGCAGCGCGCCGTGCTCGGCGATGCCGCCATCGTCTGCGCCAACTCGCTGCTGGCGCGCCAGCCCGAGCCGCACATGGTCGCGACCTCGGCCGCGCGCGCGGGCCTGCTGAACCTGGTGCGCTCGATGGCGACCGAGTTCGCGCCGCAGGGCGTGCGCGTCAACGGCATCCTGATCGGCCTGGTCGAGTCGGGCCAGTGGCGCCGCCGCTTCGAGGCGCGCGAAGACAAGTCGCAGGACTGGGGCGCCTGGAGCGGCCAGCTCGCCAAGACCAAACACATCCCGCTGGGTCGCCTGGGGCTTCCGACCGAAGCCGCGCGCGCGATTCTTTTCCTGGCCTCGCCGCTCGCGTCGTACACGACCGGCAGCCACATCGACATCTCCGGAGGCCACTCCCGCCATGCATAACCCCCAGAACAACAACAGCCCCGTGACCGTCGGCGCGGTCGTCGCCGCCTTCCTCGAGCAGTGCGGCGTCAAGGCCGCCTTCGGCGTGATCTCGATCCACAACATGCCGATCCTCGATGCCTTCGCGCAGCGCGGCACGATCCGCTTCGTCTCGGCGCGCGGCGAGGCCGGCGCGGGCAACATGGCCGACGCCTATGCACGCTCCACAGCGAGCCTGGGCGTGTGCATCACCAGCACCGGCCCGGCCGCGGGCAACATCGCGGGCAGCCTGGTCGAGGCGCTGACCGCCGGCGCGCCGCTCTTGCACATCACCGGGCAGATCGAGACGCCCTACCTCGACAAGGGCATGTCGTACATCCACGAGGCGCCCGACCAGCTCACCATGCTCAAGGCGGTGTCGAAAGCGGCGCTGCGCGTGCGCAGCGTCGAGACCGTGCTCGGCACGCTCAAGCGCGCGGTGCAGCTCGCGCTGACGGCGCCCACCGGCCCGGTCAGCGTGGAGATCCCGATCGACATCCAGTCGGCGCTGACCACCATGCCGGCCGACCTGTCGCCGCTGCCCATCGAGCGGCCCGTGCCCTCGGCGGCCGGGCTCGACGCGCTGGCCGCGCGGCTCGCCGCCGCGAAGCGTCCGCTGCTGTGGATCGGCGGCGGCGCGCGCCATGCCCGCGCCGCGATCCAGCGACTGCAGAAGCTGGGCTTCGGCGTGGTCACGACCACGCAGGGCCGCGGCACCGTGCCCGAGGACGATGCCGGCTCGCTCGGCGCCTACAACATCCAGAAGCCGGTCGAGGCCTTCTACCAGAGCTGCGATGCGCTGCTGGTCGTCGGCTCGCGGCTGCGCGGCAACGAGACGCTCAAGTACGAACTCAAGCTGCCGCGCCCGCTCTACCGCATCGATGCCGACGCGGCCGCCGAAGGCCGCTGCTATGCCTCCGAGGCCTTCGTCTGCGGCGACTCGGCGCTCGCGCTGGAGGGACTGGCCGATCGCCTCGAGGCGGCGGGCTACCGCGCCGATCCGCAACTGCTGGTCGACCTGCGTGCCGCGCACGAGCAGGCGGTGGCCACGCTGCGCGACGGCCTCGGGCCCTACGCCGAACTCGTGCGCCGCCTGCAGTCGGCGGCCGGCCGCCAGTTCAACTGGGTGCGCGACGTGACCGTCTCGAACAGCACCTGGGGCAACCGCGAGCTGCGCATCTTCGAACCGAGCGCCGGCGTGCATGCCACGGGCGGCGGCATCGGGCAGGGCATGCCGATGGCGATCGGCGCGGCCATCGGCGCCGCGGTCACCGGTTCGGGCCGCAAGACCTTCTGCCTGGCCGGCGACGGCGGCTTCATCCTCAACTTGGGCGAGCTGGCCTGCATGGTGCAGGAGAAGGCGCCGATGGCCATCGTGCTGATGAACGACCAGAGCTATGGCGTGATCAAGAACATCCAGGACGCGCAGTACGGCGGCCGCCAGTGCTATGCCGAGCTGCACACGCCCGACTACGAACTGCTGTGCCGGTCGATCGCGCTGCCGCATGCGCGCGTGAAGGACCTGGCCGAGCTGCCGGCGCGGCTCGACGAGGCGCTGTCCACCGACGGCCCCTTCCTGCTCGAGATCGACATGCTGTCGATCGGCGGCTTCAAGACCAGCTTCGCGGGCCCGCCGACCAACACGGTCACGCAGATTCCCGCGCTCGGCACGGCCAAGTGACAGCGAGCGAGACCCGATCCATGACCGCCCCCACGCGCATCGCCCTGGTCGGCTGCGGCGCCATCGGCACCGCGGTGCTCGAGCTGCTGCGCGACGACCCGGCCCTGAAGGTGACGACCGTCGTCGTGCCCGCCGAGGGCGCCGACGCCGCGCGCCGCGCCGCGCCCGATGCGCGGGTGCTCGCCGCGGTGCCGGCCGAAGGCATCGACCTCGTGGTCGAGACCGCGGGCCATGCGGCCATCGAGCAGCACGTGCTGCCGGCGCTGGAACGCGGCACGCCCTGCGTGGTCGCCTCGGTGGGCGCGCTGTCGGCGGCCGGCTTCGCCGAACGGCTCGAGGCCGCGGCGGTCGCGGGCCGCACCCAGGTGCAGCTGATCCCGGGCGCCATCGGCGCGATCGACGCGCTGGCCGCGGCCCGCATCGGCGGCCTGGCCAGCGTGCGCTACACCGGCCGCAAGCCGCCGAAGGCCTGGAAGGGCACGCCGGCCGAGCAGGGCCGCGACCTCGATGCGCTGGCGCAGGCCACCGTCATCTTCGAGGGCAGCGCGCGCGAGGCGGCCTTGCTCTTTCCGAAGAACGCCAACGTGGCGGCCACCGTCTCGCTCGCGGGGCTGGGGCTCGACCGCACGCAGGTGCGGCTGATCGCCGACCCGGCCACCGCCGAGAACGTGCACACCGTCGAAGCCGAGGGCGCCTTCGGCAGCTTCGAGCTGACCATGCGCAACAAGCCGCTCGCGGCCAATCCCAAGACCTCCGCGCTGACCGTCTACAGCGCAGTGCGCGCGCTGCGCAACCGCGTCGCGGCGCTCGCCATCTGAGCCACCCCATGATTTCTTCCGAACTTCTTCCGATCTGCATCGCCGGCGAATGGCGCCTGGGCGGTGGCGACATCTACGAAAGCCTGTACCCGGCCACGGGCGAACCGATCGCGCGCCTGCGCGCCGCGAGCCTGGCTGACGTCGAGGAGGCCATCGCGGGCGCCGACCGGGCCTTCCGCACCAGCGGCTGGGCCCAGCGCCTGCCGCACGAGCGCGCCACCGTGCTGCACCGCGTGGCGCAGCTGATCCGCGACGAGGCCGAGTCGCTGGCGCAGAAGCAGCGCCTCGACAACGGCAAGCCGATCAACGAGACGCGCAACCTCGTGGCGAGCGCCGCGGGCACCTTCCAGTTCTTCGCGGCCGCGCTCGAGACGCTCGAGGAAAGCATCACCCCGTCGCGCGGCGCCTTCGTCACGATGAGCGTGCACGAGCCCATGGGCGTGGTCGCGGCGATCACGCCGTGGAACTCGCCGATCGCGAGCGAGGCGCAGAAGCTCGCGCCCGCGCTGGCGGCCGGCAATGCCGTGGTGGTGAAGCCCGCCGAGGTCACGCCGCTGATGGCGCTCGAACTGGCGCGCATCTGCGAACAGGCCGGCGTGCCCAGGGGCATCGTCAGCGTGTTGCCGGGCCGCGGCTCGGTGATCGGCGATGCGATCACGAAGCATCCGCTGGTCAAGCGCGTGTCCTTCACCGGTGGCACCACCACCGGCCGGCACATCGCCCACATCGCGGCCGACAAGATGATGCCGGTGTCGCTCGAGCTCGGCGGCAAGTCGCCGACCATGGTGCTCGAGGACGCGGACCTCGACCATGCGGTCAACGGCGTGCTCTACGGCATCTTCAGCTCGTCGGGCGAATCGTGCATCGCGGGCTCGCGGCTGTTCGTGGCGCGCGGCATCTACGACGAGTTCCTCACGCGGCTGGCCGAGGGCGCGAACGCGCTGCGCGTGGGCGACCCGGCCTCGGAGCGCACGCAGATGGGCCCGCTGATCACGGCGAAGCACCGCGAGGGCATCGAGCGCTACGTCGAGCTCGGCGTGTCCGAGGGCGGCCGCATCCGCACCGGCGGCGTGCGCCCGCAGGGCGCCGGCTACGACAGCGGCTACTTCTATCGGCCGACCATCATCGAAGGCCTGGACAACGGCGCGCGCACCAGCCAGGAGGAGATCTTCGGCCCGGTGCTGGTCGCGATGCCCTTCGACGACGAAGCCTCGCTGATCGCGCAGGCCAACGACAGCGTCTATGCGCTGGCCGCGGGCGTCTGGAGCCGCGACTTCAAGCGCGCCTGGAAGCTGGGCCGCGCGGTGCAGGCCGGCACGGTCTGGGTCAACACCTACAAGCAGTTCTCGGTCTCCACGCCCTTCGGCGGCTGGCGCGACAGCGGCCTGGGCCGCGAGAAGGGCCGCGAAGGCATCTTCCAGTACATGGAGCAGAAGAGCATGTACTGGGGCACCAACGAACAACCGCTCGCGTGGGCGAACTGAACAGGGCCACACCATGAGCGTTCTAGGCATCGACCAGATCACCTACGGGGCGGACGACCTGCCCACCTGCCGCCGCTTCTTCGAGGACTGGGGCCTCGCGCTGAAGTCCGAGGCGCCCGGCGAACTCGTCTTCGAGTGCCTCAACGGCTGCCGGGTCGTCGTTGCGGCGTTGGACGACGCGAACCTGCCGCCCGCGATGGAGGAGGGCCCGACCCTGCGCGAAGTGGTGTGGGGCGTGGAGAGCGAGGCCGACCTCGAGCGCTATGCCACCGCCATCGCGAACGATCCGGGCTTCCTCGACGCCAGCATCGATGGCGCGCGCCGCATCGGCTGCATCGATCCCAACGGCCTGGCCGTGCGCCTGCAGGTGAGCCGCAAGCATGCCGTCGAGGTCGACTGCGGCGCGATGAACACCTGGAACGCCAAGCCGCGCCTCAACCAGCCCGCGCCGATCTACGAGCGCGCGACGCCGATCGAGGTCGGCCACGTGGTGTTCTTCGTCGGCGACGTGAAGGCCACGAGCGCCTTCTATGCCGAGCGCTTCGGCTTCGTCGGCTCCGACAGCTATCCCAACCGCGGCGCCTTCATGCGCTGCGCTCCCGACGGCGGCCACCACGACCTGTTCCTGCTGCAGATCCCCTCGGGCAAGCGCGGGCTCAACCACGTGGCCTTCACGGTGCGCGACATCCACGAGGTGTTCGGCGGCGGGCTGCACTTCTCGCGCCAGGGCTGGGACACGCAGCTCGGTCCGGGCCGGCACCCGGTCTCCTCGGCCTACTTCTGGTACTTCAGGAACCCGGCCGGCGGCCTGATCGAGTACTACGCCGACGAGGACCAGCTCACGGCCGAGTGGCAGCCGCGCGAGTTCGAGCCGGGGCCGACGGTGTTCGCCGAATGGGCGGTCGATGGCGGCCTCGACGGCCACACGCGGCGCCAGAAGAACGCGGAGGGGCCGAAGGGCGCCTTCCTCACCGAGAAGAAATAACGGTTCCGATCACCATGCAACGACGCTTCTGTTTCTCCCTCCTGTTCGCATCACTGGCCGCCATCGCCTTGCCCGCGGCTGCGCAAAGCGATGTGCACAAACAGCTCGCCGCCGAGCGCTTCACCATCGTCTCGCCGTTCCCGCCGGGCGGGCCGGTCGACACGCTGGCGCGCGTGCTGTCCGACGGCCTCGCCAAGCGCTATGGGCAGGCGGCCGTGGTCGACAACCAGGTCGGCGCGGCCGGCAACATCGGCATGGAGAAGGTCAAGCGCGCCAAGGGCGACGGCCACACGCTGCTGGTGATCCCGGCCGGCAACGTCACGATCAATCCCACGCTGATGCCGAACTTCCCGTTCGACATGCAGAAGGACTTCGTGCCGATCACCATGCTGGCCAAGGCGCCCAACGTGCTGGTGGCATCGCCGGCCTCGGGCATCAGGAGCGTGAAGGAGCTGGTGGCGCAGGCCAAGGCCAAGCCCGGCACGCTGTCGTACGCCTCGCCGGGCGTGGGCAGCGGGCTGCACCTGGCGGGCGAGCTGTTCAAGCAGCAGGCCGGCATCGACCTGCTGCACGTGCCCTACAAGGGCACGCCACCCGCGCTCAACGACGTGCTCGGCGGCTCGGTGCCGCTGATGTTCAGCAACCTGCCCGCGACCCTGCCGTTCATCGGCAACGGCAAGCTGATCGCGCTCGGCGTGACCGAGGCCGTGCGCAGCCCCGCCGCGCCCGACATCCCCACCTTGGCGGAGCAGGGGATCCAGGGCGTGGCCGTGACCTCGTGGTACGGCCTGATGGCGCCGCGCGGCACGCCGGCGGCGGTGGTCGACCAGCTCGCGAAGGACGCGGCCGAGATGCTGGCCCAGCCCGAGGTGCGCGAGCGCCTGAAGGCGCAGGGCATGACCGGCGCCGCGATGAAGCCGGCCGAGTTCGCCGCGCACATCCGCGACGAGACGGCCGTCTGGGCCCGGATAGTCAAGGCGCGAAACATAGTGGCCGAGTAAGCCGCGAACAAGAGAGAAGAGACACAGACCCATGAACACCAGCGAATCCACCATCGGCATCGTCGGCGCCGGCATCGGCGGCCTGGCCGCCGCCATCGCGCTGCGCCGCGCCGGCCACGACGTGGTCGTGTTCGAGCAGGCGAAGCAGTTCGCGCGCGTCGGCGCCGACATCAACCTCACGCCCAACGCGGTGCGCGCGCTCGACGGCCTCGGCGTCGGCGAGGCGGCCCGCGTGACCGCGGCGCGGCCCTCGCACCGCATCAGCCGCACCTACGACAGCGGCGCGGAGACCTCGCGCCTCGAGATGGCCGAATCGGCCGAGGCACGCTATGGCGCGCCGCAGCTCACGATCCACCGCGCCGACCTGCTGGCCGCGCTGGCCCAGATGTTCCCGGCCGAGCGCGTGGCATTGGCCAGGCGCGCCGAGCGCATCGCGGCCGACGAGGACGGCGTGACGATCTCCTTCACCGACGGCAGCGAGGCCCGCGTGGGCGCGCTGATCGGCGCCGACGGCATCCACTCCTGCGTGCGCAATGCGATGTTCGGCGCCGAGAGCCCGCGCTTCACCGGCATCGTGGCCTACCGCGCCGTGGTGCCCGCTGAACGCGTGGCCGGCCTGCCGAACCTCGGCGCCTTCACCAAGTGGTGGGGGCCGAATCCGCAGAGCCAGATCGTCACCTTCCCGCTCAACCGCGGCAAGGACATCTTCATCTTCGCGACCACGCCGCAGGACAGCTGGCAGCTCGAGTCCTGGACCGCGCCCGGCGACGTGGACGAGCTGCGCGCGCAGTACACGGCCTACCACCCCGAGGCGCGCGCGCTGCTCGATGCCTGCGACACGGTGCTCAAGACCGCGCTCTACGAACGCGACCCGATGCCCGCCTGGGCGCAGGGTCGCATGGCGCTGATCGGCGATGCCGCGCACCCGATGCTGCCGTTCATGGCGCAGGGCGCGGGCATGGCGATCGAGGATGCGGTGGTGCTCGCGCGCCATCTCGAGGGCGTGGCGATGGACGGCGTCGCCGCCGCGCTGGCCGACTTCGAGACCGCCCGCATCGAGCGCGCCAGCCAGGTGCAGCTCGGCTCGCGCGGCAACAACTGGCTGCGCGAGGGCGGCAACGCCGACTGGGTCTACGGCTACGACGCCTGGACCGCGCCGCTGGCGACGCCCGCGATGGCCTCGATGGCCTCGATGGCCGCGACCGTTTGAAGAATTCCACCTCACCCACGGAGGACCCCATGCCACAAGACCGCTACCTGCAACCGCACCAGGCGCGCCAGCGCCCGGCCACCACCTACGAAGACCTGCTGGGCGACGTGATCGAGCGCGCCTTCGCCGACGGCATCCACGACCTGCCGGGCCTGGTGCAGCGGCTCAACGACAGCGGCCTGGCCACGCCCGGCGGCCTGGCCTGGACCGAGGCGCTGTACCGCAAGGAAATGGCCACGCTGGCCGGCTGAGGAGACACCCATGAGCATCGCCATCCAACCCGTTCCCGCCGACCCGGTCGACCACCTGCTCGAGATCGGCCTCAAGGACCTCTGGTATCCGATCTGCCCCTCGCACTTCATCAAGGAGAACCCCGTCTCGCTGCGCCGCCTGGGCCGCAAGCTCGCGCTGTGGCGCGACGGCGAGGGCGTGCTGCATGCGCTCGAGGACCGCTGCCCGCACCGCGGCGCGCCGCTGTCGCAGGGCGTGGTGCTCGGCGACCGGCTCTCCTGCCCCTACCACGGCGTGGAGGTGCGGCACGACGGCGTGGTCACGCGCGTGCCCGGCAGCCCGGGCTGCAAGCTCGAGGGCTCGAAGGCCACGCGGCACTTCCACGTGCAGGAGCGCGCCGGGGCCGTGTTCCTCTACAACGCGAAGGAGCCGGTCGACGTGCCGCCGCCGCTGGTGCTGCCCGAGCAACTGACCGACGACGCCGAGTATTCGAGCTTCCTCTGCTACACCGAGTGGAAGGGCGACTACCGCTACGTGCTCGACAACGTGATGGACCCGATGCACGGCACCTACCTGCACAAGCAGTCGCACTCGATGGCCGAGGGCGACTCGAGCGCCAAGTTCGGCATCCGGCCGACCGACATCGGCTTCGTGTTCGAGAAGGAAGGCCAGCGCAACGTCAACTTCGACTGGACCGAATGGGCCGACACCGGCATCCACTGGATGCGGCTGGAGATCCCGTATCCGAAGACCGGCGGCCCCGGCGGCAACTTCATCATCGTCGGCGCCTTCGCGCCGATCGTGAAGGGCATGACCGCCACCTTCTTCTGGCGCGTGCGCAAGCTGGCGCCGGGCTGGCAGCGCGACACCTGGCGCTTCCTCTACCGCAACCGGCTCGAGGCGCGCCACTGGCACGTGCTCGAGCAGGACCGCGTGATGCTCGAGGAGATGGAGGCCGACGCCAACCAGCACGAGAACCTCTATCAGCACGACCTGGGCATCGTGCGGCTGCGCCGCCACATGCGCAACCTGGCGGTGGCGCAGCTCGCGCAAGCGGCCGAGCCGGTCACCGCCTGAGCGAGGAAGCCATCGCCATGTCTTCTCCCACGCTGAACGCCCTCGTGCACACGATGCGCTACGAGGCCGACGGCATCGTGAGCGTCGAGTTCCGGCCGGCCACGCCCGCGGTGG
The DNA here is from genome assembly GCF_059418265.1 of Variovorax sp. GW821-FHT09B05. Classification (NCBI taxonomy): domain Bacteria; kingdom Pseudomonadati; phylum Pseudomonadota; class Betaproteobacteria; order Burkholderiales; family Comamonadaceae; genus Variovorax; species Variovorax sp. GW821-FHT09B05. The sequence continues at coordinate 111,077 of NZ_JBWKPN010000007.1, read as the reverse complement.
ACTTTCCCGCCTTCGAGGCCGGCTCGCACATCGACCTGCACCTGCCCAACGGCCTGGTGCGCAGCTACTCGCTGTGCAACCCGGCCAGCGACCGCCAGCGCTACGTGGTGGGCGTGCTCAACGACCGCAAGAGCCGCGGCGGCTCGCGCTACGTGCACCAGCAGCTGCGCGTGGGCATGACCCTGCCGATCTCGGCGCCGCGCAACAACTTCGCGCTCGAGGAGGATGCTCGGCGCTCGGTGCTGGTGGCCGGCGGCATCGGCGTCACTCCCATCTGGTGCATGCTTCAGCGGCTCGCGTCGCTCGGGCGGCCGGTCGAGCTGGTCTATTGCGCGCGCAGCCGCAAGGAAGCGGCCTTCGTCGAGGCCATCGAGGCGCTGGCGCGCGAGAAGGCCATCGAACTGAGCTGGCACTTCGACGACGAGCAGGGCGCGCCGCCCGATCTCGCGAAGCTGCTGGCCGGGCGCGGCACCGACAGCCACTACTACTGCTGCGGGCCCACGCCGATGCTCGATGCCTTCGAACGCAGCTGCGAGCAGCTCGCCTGTGCCAACGTGCACATCGAGCGTTTCGCCGCCGTGCACGTGGAGGCACCGGCCGCGACGCAGGGCTGCGTGGTGGCCTGCGCGAAGAGCGGGCGCGAGATCGAGGTGCCCGCGGGCAAGTCGATCCTCGACAGCCTGATCGATGCCGGCCTCGACCCCGACCACAGCTGCAAGGAAGGCGTCTGCGGCGCCTGCGAGACGGCCGTGCTCGAAGGCGAGATCGACCACCACGACGGCATCCTCACCAAGGCCGAACGCGCGGCCAACAAGACCATGATGATCTGCGTGTCGCGCTGCAAGAGCGCGCGCCTGGTGCTCGATATCTGATTCCCCTCCCAGGCCTCAGGCCAGAAGAAAAACCACCCGAGACATTCCATGAAAAAGTACTTGCTCACGCTGGTTTCGATCAGCGCGGCTGGCGGAGCGCTGGCCCAATCCTCCCTCACGATCTTCGGCGTGGTCGATGCCGCCGTCACCTACACGCGCGGCAGCGGGCCCGGCGCGGGCAGCAAGACGCAGCTCACGAACAGCGGCAACATGTTCAGCCGGCTCGGCTTTCGCGGCACCGAGGACCTCGGCGGCGGGCTGTCGGCGAGCTTCTGGCTCGAGATGGGGCTGCAGAACGACAGCGCGCTGGGCTTCCCCTCGAACTCGAACAACCAGGCCAGCGGCAACGGCACGCCCGGCGTGCTGAGCTTCAACCGCCGCGCCACCGTGAGCTTCGCGGGGCCGTTCGGCGAGATCCGCCTGGGCCGCGACTACGTGCCGGCGTTCTGGAACACCGCGATCTACGACCCCTTCGGCACCGGCGGCGGCATCGGCGCCAACCAGCTCTACTTCTCGGGGCTGGGTGGCCTGACGGCGCCGACCGGCACGCGCGCTTCGAACAGCGTGGGCTACCTGCTGCCGGGCGGCCTCGGCGGCTTCTACGGCCAGGTGATGTACGCGATGGGCGAGAACGAGTCGACCTCGGTGCTGCCGGGCACGCTGGTGTCGAACAAGCGCGACGGCAACCACGCCGGCCTGCGCGTGGGCTATGCCGACGGCGGCTTCAACATCGCGTTGGCGACCGGCAGGACGCGCTACGCGAGCGGCGACCTGCGCGTGACCAACCTCGGCGCCTCCTACACCTTCGGCCCGTCGCTGATGAATTTCAAGCTCACGGGCGAGCTCTACGGCGAGTCGAAGGGCTCCACCGATGCCAAGGGCGCGCTGATCGGCTTCCACCTGCCGATCGGGCCCGGCGAGATCAAGGGCTCGTACGCGCGCTACCGGCTCGAGCCCTTCGGCGCGCTGCGCAATCCCACCTCGTCGAAGCTCGCGCTGGGCTACGTGCACAACCTGTCGAAGCGCACCGCGCTCTATGCGACCGTGGCGCGCATCAGCAACAGCAACGGCGCGGCCGCGGCCCTCACGGGCGCGATCACGGCGCCGAACCGGTCCTCGAGCGGCACCGAGTTCGGCATGCGCCACATGTTCTGAGAGGGCGAACGCGCCCGGAAAGTCCCATGCGAAGCCAGAGCAAGAACCTCCGCTGGTACGGCGTGATCACGCTGTTCCTGATCGTCGCGATCTCCTACGTGGACCGCATCAACATCGCGGTGCTGATCACCGACGCCGACTTCCTGCGCCACGTGGGTCTCGCGCCGGACGACCGGGTGCGCCAGGGCTTCCTGGCGACGGCCTTCATGCTGGGCTACGGCATCTCGGCCTTCGTGCTCACGCCGTTCTGCTCGGCGCTGTTCGGCGTGCGGCGCAGCCTGATCTTCGGGCTGGTGCTCTGGGGCGTGGTGACCTGGGCCTCGCCGCTGTTCCACAGCTACGGGCTGCTGCTGGCCTCGCGCGTGCTGCTGGGCGTATCGGAAGGGCCGCTGTTCTCGCTGGCCTCGTCGTACATCAAGGCGCATTTCCGCGGCGACGAGAACGGCAAGCCCAACGCGATCGTCAACATGGGCACCGGGCTCGGGCTGGCGCTGGGCTTCCCGCTCGTGGGCTGGCTGCTCGCGCAGTACGCCTGGGACACCTCGTTCCACGTGCTGGGCGTGCTCAACATCGTGCTGGGCATTCCGCTGGTGCTGGCCTTCGTGCGCATGCCGGCGGGGCAGGGCGACGCGATAGCTCCGAAGTCCTTCGGCGACGCGATGGCGCGCGTGGGCGGCATCGTGAAGGGCGCGCTGCAGACGCGCCACCTGTTCCTGATCACGCTGCTGACCTCGGCCGCGCTGGCCTACCTTTGGGGCAGCAGCAACTGGCTGCCGACCTACCTGCGCGAGGCGCGCGGCTTCTCGCTGCGCGAGATGGGCTGGCTGGCCTCGCTGCCGCAGTACGCGACCGTGCTCGCGGTGTTCGTGGGCGGCGTGCTGGTCGACCGGCTGGGCCGCGCGCGCGTGCCCTTCATCTTCATGGGCGCCAGCGCGGGCGTGGCGCTGTCGGTGCTGCTGGCGATCAGCGCGCACGATCCCTACGTGGCGGCCTGCTGCCTGGTGGCGGCGAATTTCTTCTGGGGCCTGCAGAGCCCGGCGATCCCGAGCACGGTGCAGCACTGCGCGCGGCCCGAGCACACGGCCAGCGCCTTCGGCGTGACCAACGGCGTGGGCAGCCTGGTGGCGGGCTTCATGCCGGTGCTGATGGGCGGGGTGATCGGCGCGCTCTCGTCGGCCGGCGCGGCGGGCCATGGCGCCGGCGGCGGATCGGCGGGGGGCTTCTTCGCGGGCTTCGCGCTGCTGATCGGCACCCAGGTGGTGGTGTTCGGCTGCGGGCTGGCGCTGTGGCGGCGCGACCGCGCGCCGGAGGCGGCCGGCCGCGCGGAGGCCGTGCCCCGGGTGTCCTAGTTCATCAGGGCGCGACGCTCGCGCCCTCGATGCCGTGGCGCTGCAGCGCCTCGGCCACGAAGCCGCTGGCCTTCATCTCCTCGACGAAGGCCGCGAGCAGGGCCTGGGCCTCGGCGCCGCGGCTGGCCGGCGTGCCCATGGCCTGCTGGATCACCATGAAGCGGCCCGGCAGCAGGCGCACGCCCGAGGAGCGCTGCGCCTCGGTCTCGAGCAACTGGCGGATGCCGGCGGCCACGTCGACCTGGCCCGCGCGCAGCGCCGAGAGCACGGCCTGCGCGCCCTGCACGCGCACCAGCTCGGCCTGGTGGATCTCGCGCGTGAGGAACAGGTCGTAGGCGCTGCCCGCGCCGACCGCGATGCGGTGGCCGGGGGTGTCGACCTCGGCGTTGTCCTGCAGCTCGGAGCCGTCGCGCACCAGGTAGCTGCCCTCGATCAGCACGTAGGGCGCGGTGAAGCGCAGGCCCTCGCTGCGCGCCGGGTCGATCGCGAAGAAGCCGATGTCGGCGCGCTCGGCCCGGACCGCGTCGACCGAGGCCGCGGCCTTGTCGAACACCACCAGCTCGACGCCCACGCCGAGGCGGCGCGCGAACTCGTGGGCCAGGTCGATCGACACGCCGACCGGCTGGTAGCTCACCGGGTGCTTGTTGGCGAGGATCGGGTTGCCGAGGTTGATCGAGGCGCGCAGCGTGCCGCTGGGCGCGAAGGCGGTGACGAGGGCGGGGGAGATCTGGGTCATGGCAGTCCGTCGGAGGGAGGCGCGCGAGCGGCCGGCGCGGCCCTGGAGTTTACGGGCGCGGCGCCGGGCCCGCCGGTCGCCCGCCGTCCGGCGCGCCCGGGCGGCCGAAATTCCTACTTGGGCTGAAGGTTCTCGCTCACCGGATATTCAGCCCTATCGCGTAGGCTCGCTGCATCCGAAAAAAAATACCGAGGCTGTCGCCCATCGTGCCGATCTCCACCTTTCTCGTCGAAGACAACCCCCTCATCCGCCACAACCTGATCGCCGCCATGGAGGACGAAGCCGACATCCTGCTGGTGGGCACGGCCGCCACCGAGGCCGAGGCCATCGAGCGGCTCGACGCTTGCGATCCGCCCTGGGAGCTGCTGGTGGTCGACCTGTTCCTCGAGGAAGGCTCGGGCCTCGGGATCGTCAAGCGCTACCGCGAGCGCCGCGCCGGCCAGCGCGTGGTGGTGCTGACCAACTACGGCACCGACGACATCGCGGGCTGGGCGCGCGAGCTCGGCGCCGACGCGGTGTTCGACAAGTCGGCCGGGCTCGACGACTTCTTCTCGTTCTGCGCCGGACTCGGGGCCGAGGCCCCGGGCGCGCGCTGATGGCGGCGCCCGGACCGGCCGCCTCGGCCGCGCTGCAGCCGCTGCGCGAGGCCACGCGCGAACTGCACCATGCGCTCGACAGCCGGCTGCGCATTGGCGGCGAGGACGCCACGCTGGCCGACTATGCCGAGCACCTGCGCGCGCTGCGGCCCTGGCTGGGGGCCGTGCGGAGCGCGCTGGCGGCCTCGGGCGTCGCGGCGCTCGAGGCGGTGGCGCGGCAGCTCGCGCTGCGCCTCGAGGCGCTCGAACTCGACCTGCGCGATCTGCGCGATGCGCAGGCGGCCGGGCCGGCCACGCCGCCCGCCCTGCCGGCCTGCGCGGCGCTCGCCGCGCAGGCCGCCGACCCCGGCTTCGCCTGGGGCCTGGCCTACGTGGTCGAAGGCTCGCGGCTCGGCGGCAGCGTGATGCACCGCCGGCTGGCGCCGCGGCTCGCGCCGCATCCGATGCGCTACTTCGCGCCCGTCGGTGCCGAGGACGGCACGCCCGCGCACTGGCGCCGCTTCGTCGCCCAGCTCGGCGAGGCGCTGCGCGACCGCGCGGCCGTGCAGTCGGCGCAGCGCGGCGCGGTGGCGGGCTTCGAGGCGCTGATGCCGTGCTTCGGCCTCGCGCGCGACGGCGGAACCGCGCCGTCCCCAAGCCGCGCCGCCAGCCTGCATGCCGGGTAGGAATCGGCCGACGAAGCGGCCCCCGGGGCCGCTGGCATGATCGATCCGACCCCGATTCATTCCTCCTCCAACCCCGTGCCGGCCGATCCGGCCCCGTCCTTCCCCTCGAAAGTGTCAGCACTTCCCACGTCCTCGAACCCTCACCAGCCCGCTGCCGTTTCCGGCTCGCCGGACGCGGCCGACCTGACGAGCTGCGATCTCGAGCCGATCCGCGTGCCGGGCTCGATCCAGCCGCACGGCCGCATGCTGGTGCTGGCGGCCGAGGGCCTGGAGCGGCTGGCCTGGAGCGACAACTGGCCCGAGGGCGAAGCCGCCGCCGCGGCGCAGAGCCTGCGCGGCATGGCGCTGCCGGTGCTGCAGCCCGGCGCCTCGCCGGTGTCGCTGGGCGCGTTCGAGATCGACGGCCGCCTGTTCGACGTGGCGGTGCACCGCACCGAGCAGCACCTGATCGCCGAGTTCGAGGCCGCGAAGCCGGCCGCGGGCAACGAGGCGCCGATCTATGCGCTGAGCCGCGTCCTGCTGCCCGCGCTGCAGCAGGCGCGCGACGTGGACGAACTCACCGGGCTGGTCGCGCGCGCGATGAAGCAGCTCACGGGCTTCGGCCGCTGCCTGGTCTACCGCTTCGATGCCGCGGGCCACGGCGAGGTGCTGGCCGAGGCGGCCGACGCGGGCTACGACAGCTACGTCGGCCACCACTTCCCGGCCTCCGACATTCCGCAGCAGGCGCGCGCGCTCTACCTGGTCAACCACTTCCGGCTGATCGCCGACGCCAACTACCGCCCGGTGCCGCTGGTCTCGAGCGACGCGGCGCTGGCGCCGACCGGCATCGACCTCTCGCAGGCGCAGTTGCGCAGCGTGTCGCCGATTCACCTCGAGTACATGCGCAACATGGGCACCCTGGCCTCGATGTCGGTGTCGATCGTGGTGCGCGGCCAGCTCTGGGGCCTGATCTCCTGCCACGACCACGACCCGCGCTTCCTCGACACCGCGACCCGGCTGGCCTGCGAGCACATGGGCCAGCTGCTGTCGATGCAGATCGACGCCAAGCAGACCCATGGCGAGGTGGCCGACCGGCTCGAGCTGCGGCAGCTCACGCTGCAGACCGTGTCGCAGCTCGCCGACAGCGACGCCACCCTGCGCCGGCTGGTCGAGGAGGGCTCGCTGCTGCTGCGCGTGGCACGCGCCACCGGCGCGGCCGTGGTGCTCGACGACGCGGTCTGGACCGTGGGCGACGTGCCGCCCGAAGCGCGCATCCAGGAGCTCGCGCACTGGATCGCCGGGCTCGGCGTCGAGGTCTACGACAGCGATTCGCTGGCCGGGCATTTCAAGCCCTTCGCCGACTGCGAGGCGGTCGCGGCCGGCGTGCTGGCGATCTCGATCTCGCAGGTGCACCGCCACCTGATCCTGTGGTTCCGGCCCGAGATCGTGCAAACGGTGCAATGGGCCGGCGATCCGCGCAAGCCGATGGTGCCGAACGGCCAGCGCATGCATCCGCGGCTCAGCTTCCAGAGCTGGGTCGAGCACATCCGCGGGCATTCCAATCCCTGGTCGGCGGCCGAGGTGGGCGCGGCCGTCGAGCTGCGCCAGGCGCTGATCGGCATCGTGCTGCGGCGCGCCGAGGAACTCGCGGCCGTGGCGACCGAGCTGGGCCGCGTGAACCGCGAGCTCGAGGCCTTCTCGTACACCGTCTCGCACGACCTGCGCGCGCCCATGCGCCACATCGCGGGCTATGTCGACCTGGTGACCCAGACCGAGGGCCAGCAGCTGACCGACCGCGCGCGGCGCTACCTGAGCCACGTGAAGGACGCGGCGGCCTTCGCGGGCCAGATGGTCGACGCGCTGCTCGACTTCTCGCGCATGGGTCGCGCCGCGCTGCAGAAGCGCACGGTCGACACGCCCTCGCTGGTCGAGGGCCTGGTGCGCGAGCTGGTGCGCATCGAGCCGGCCCGCGCCATCGAATGGCGCGTCGAGCCGAACCTGCCGCCGCTGTACGCCGACCCGCTGCTGCTGCAGGTCACGGTGCGCAACCTGCTGGCCAACGCGGTCAAGTACTCGCGCACCCGCGAGCCCGCCGTGATCACGGTGCGCGCGGTGCGCAACGACGCCGGCACCGGCCTCGAGGTCGAGGACAACGGCGTGGGCTTCCAGATGAAGTACGTCGACAAGCTGTTCGGCGTGTTCCAGCGGCTGCACCAGGCCGAGGAGTTCGAGGGCACCGGCATCGGCCTGGCCAACGTGAAGCGGATCGTGGAGCGGCATGGCGGCACGGTGTGGGCGCGCGGCGAACTGGGCGCGGGCGCCTGCTTCGGCTTCGTGCTGCCGGGCGCGGAGGCGGATGGAACGAATTCGAGCAACGCAACTGACGGAGAAGAGGATGCTTAAGCCGATCCTGCTGGTCGAGGACGACAAGCGCGACCTGGAACTGACCCTGGTGGCCCTGGAGCGCAGCCAACTGGCGAACGACGTGGTCGTGCTGCGCGACGGCGCGCAGGCGCTCGACTACCTCAAGCGCGAGGGCGAGCACGCCGATCGCGCCGAAGGCAACCCGGCCGTGATCCTGCTCGACCTGAAGCTGCCCAAGGTGACCGGCCTGGAGGTGCTGCAGGAAGTGCGCGCCTCGGCGACGCTGCGCAGCATCCCGGTGGTGATGCTGACCTCGTCGCAGGAGGAATCGGACGTGCTGCGCAGCTACGAGCTCGGCGTCAACGCCTATGTGGTCAAGCCGGTGGCTTTCGACCGGTTCGTCTCGGCGATCGCCGACCTCGGGGTGTTCTGGGCCGTGCTCAACGAACCGCCGCCGGGGTCGCTCAAGGCCACCCGGCGCCATGAGTAGCGGCACGGCTTCCACGACGGCCCCCGACATCCTCGTCCTCGAGGACTCGCGCTTCGACGTCGAACTGCTGACCGAGGCGCTGGTCGCCGCGCTCCCCGGGGCGCGCGTGACCGTGGTGTGCGACGAGGAGGGCTTCACGGGCGCGCTGCAGAGCGCGCGCTACCAGCTGATCCTGTCGGACTACGAGCTGCCGGGCTTCTCGGGCGCGCATGCGCTCGAGATCGCGCGCGCGGTGGCGCCGCTCACGCCCTTCATCTTCGTCTCGGGCGTGATCGGCGAGGACAACGCGGTCGAGCTGCTCAAGCGCGGCGCCACCGACTACGTGAGCAAGGGCCGGCTGGCGCGGCTGCCGGTGGTGATGGAGCGCGCGCTCAAGGAGGCGGCCGACCGCGAGGCCAAGCAGGCGGCCGAGGCCAAGCTGCGCGTGGCCCACGAGATCTTCGGGGCCGCCGAGTCGCGGCGGCTGGCGCTGATCGAGCTCAGCGACCGCATCCGCGACATGGACGGCATCTGCGAGATCGCCTACACCGCCTCGCAGATGCTCGGCATGCAGCTGCAGGTGGACCGCGCGGGCTACGGCGTGGTGAACAAGGCGGCCGAGACCATCGAGATCGAGCGCGACTGGACCGCGCCCGGCGTCAAGAGCCTGGCCGGCACGCTGCACTTTCGCGACTACGGCAGCTACATCGACGACCTGCGCCAGGGCACGACCGTGGCCTTCGCCGATGCCCACGACGACCCGCGCACGCGCGCCACCGCCGACGCGCTCGACGGCATCGGCGCGCGCGCCGTGGTCAACATGCCGCTGACCGAGCGCGGCGGGCTGGTCGGGCTGCTCTATCTCAACCACGGCACTGCGCGCGCCTGGTCGCGCGACGAGCTCGACTTCACGCGCGAGGTCGGCGAGCGCATCCGCTCGGCGATCGCGCGGCGCGAGGCGCAGCTCGAGCTGCAGGCCTTCGCCGAATCGCTGGCGCGCGAGGTCGAGGTGCGCACGCGCGAGCGCGACCGCACCTGGGAGCTGAGCCAGGACCTGCTGGCCGTGGCCAACGGGCAGGGCAGCTTCGAGAGCGTGAATCCCGCCTGGGAGGCGGTGCTCGGCTGGAGCCGCCAGGAGCTGATGGCGATGCCGTTCCGCCAGCTCGTGCACCCCGACGACCTGGCCGCGACCGAGGCCGAGCTCGCGCGGCTGGCCAAGGGCGAGCGCACGCGCGGCTTCGAGAACCGCTACCGCGCCAAGGACGGCAGCTACCGCTGGCTGTCGTGGACCGCCGTGCCCGAGGGCGGCCTCAACTATTCGGCCGCGCGCGACATCACGCAGCAGAAGGAGCGCGCCGCCGAACTCGACGCGGCGCGCGAGCAGCTGCGCCAGAGCCAGAAGCTCGAGGCCGTGGGCCAGCTCACGGGCGGCCTCGCGCACGACTTCAACAACCTGCTGGCCGCCATCGGCGGCAGCCTGGAGCTGATGCGTCGGCGCGGGCTCGAGGGGCGGCAGGCCGACCTCGAGCGCTACATCGGCGTGGCGCACGGCGCGGTCAAGCGCGCGGCCGCGCTCACGCACCGGTTGCTGGCCTTCTCGCGCCGGCAGACGCTGGAGCCCAAGTCGGTCAACCTCAACCGCCTCGTGAACGGCATGGAAGACCTGCTGCGCCGGACCCTGGGCCCGGGCATCGCGCTCGAGAACGTGGCCGCCGTCGGCCTGTGGAACGTGCACGCCGACCCGAGCCAGCTCGAGAACGCGCTGCTCAACCTGTGCATCAACGCGCGCGACGCCATGCCCGAGGGCGGCACGCTGGTGGTCGAGACCGCCAACCGCTGGGTCGACGCGCGCACCGCGCCGGCCCGCGACCTGCCCGAGGGCCAGTACGTGTCGCTCACGGTCAGCGACAACGGCGTGGGCATGAGCGCGGAGGTGGCCGCGCGCGCCTTCGATCCCTTCTTCACCACCAAGCCCATCGGCATGGGCACCGGGCTCGGCCTGTCGATGATCTACGGCTTCGCCAAGCAGTCGGGCGGGCAGGTGCGCATCTATTCCGAGGTCGGCCAGGGCACCTCGGTCAGCATCTACCTGCCGCGCCACGACCGCACGGAGGAGAACACCGCCGAGGCCGAGCAGGTCGAGACCGCGCCGCGCGCCGACCGCGGCGACACCGTGCTGGTGGTCGACGACGAGGCCTCGCTGCGCATGCTGATCGTGGAGGTGATGCAGGGCCTGGGCTATGCCACGCTCGAGGCCGGCGACGGCGCCGATGCGCTGCGCATCCTCGAGTCGAACCAGCGCATCGACCTGCTGCTGACCGACGTCGGCCTGCCCGGCGGCATGAACGGCCGCCAGGTGGCCGATGCCGCGCGCACCCTGCGCGCCGGCCTCAAGGTGCTGTTCATCACCGGCTATGCCGAGAACGCCGTGCTGAGCCATGGCCACCTGGCGCCCGGCATGCACGTGATGACCAAGCCCTTCGAGATGGATGCGCTGGCCAAGCGGGTCAAGACGCTGATCGAGTCGCGCTGAGGGCAGGGATGTTCGCCCGCCGCTAGGATCGGCGGGTCCTTCTCGCATCCTCCTGCATCCTCCTCGGCGCCATGACCCAACTCTCGCCCCTGCTGCTCATTGCCGGCGTCTACCTTGCCGTGCTCGCGAGCCCGGGCCCCAACTTCTTCATCCTGAGCCAGATGGCCCTCGACGGGCGCCAGCGCGAGTCGCGCTACGTGGTGCTGGGACTCACGACCGGCTCGATCTTCTGGGTCGTGCTCTCGCTCGCGGGCATGTCCACCCTGATGGCGCACCATCCGTGGCTGGCCTCGGCCGTGCGCTTCCTCGGCGCGAGCTACCTGGTCTGGTACGGCGGCGGCCTGCTGTGGCGCGCCGTGTCGCCGCCCGCCAAGACGGCGACGGGAAGCGCCCGCCGCGCGCCCGCGGGCACGCGCCGCGATGCACGCAGCGCCTACCGCGCCGGCTTGCTGACCGGCATCACCAACCCGAAGGGCGCGGCCTTCTGGACCAGCGTGTTCGCGACCCTGGTGCCCGCGCAGGCCGCGGGCTGGTTCTATCCCGCCACCATCCTGATGGTGGCCGTGCTCTCGCTGCTGTGGCACTTCGGGATCACCGTGGTGTTCGGCGCCGAGGCGATCCGCGCGCGCTACCTGCGCGTGGAGCGCTGGGTCGATGGCGTGGCCGGCGGCATGCTGGTCATGCTCGGCGTGCAGCGGATCGTCGCTCGATAGGGCCTCAGGCGGCGGCGGCTTCCGGCAGCTTCGCGACCACCTTGATCTCGAAGTCGAAGCCGTAGAGCCAGGTCACGCCGATGGCGGTGGCCGTGGGATGCGGCGCCTCGCCCCAGAACTCGGCGAGCACCAGGTTCCAGATGCGCTCGAACTTCGAGGCCGGATCGACGATGAAGATCGTCACGTCGATCACGTCGGCGAAGCTGGCGCCGGCCGCCGCGAGCACGGCATTCAGGTTCTGGAAGGCCAGCCGGACCTGGGCCTCGAGCTCGGGTTCGGGCGAACCGTCGGGCCGGCTGCCGACCTGGCCCGAGACGAACAGCAGGCCGTTGGCGCGCACGGCCGGCGAGTAGCGGTGGCGCTCGTAGAGCGCCTGGCGGCCGGCGGGGAAGACGACATCGCGTGCGGAGGACATGGGATTCACTTTCTTCGATGGTTGCGGATGCAGTGAATCTAGGTGTTCGCTCTTTGCGGATAAGCGGGCAAGACGCACAATGACTGTTTGGTAATCCCAAACAATCAGGCGATCAGATGGACCGTTTCGATGCGATGCAGGCCTTTGCGCGCGTGGTGGAAGCCGGCAGCTTCACCAAGGCGGCGCAGACCCTGCACATGAGCAAGACCACCGTGACCCAGCTGGTGCAGCAGCTCGAGGCACGGCTGCGCGTGAAGCTGCTGCACCGCACGACGCGGCAGGTCAAGGTCACGGCCGATGGCGCGCTCTACTACGAGCGCGTGGTGCGCCTGCTGGCCGATCTCGAGGACGCCGACACCAGCCTGGCCAGCGCCTCGGCCTCGCCCAAGGGACGGCTGCGCGTCGACGTGCCGGCTCCGCTGGCGCGGCTGATCCTGGTGCCGGCGCTGCCGGCCTTCCATGCGCGCCATCCCGAGATCCAGCTCGACCTCGGCGTGAGCGACCGCGTGGTCGACGTGATCGGCGACAACGTCGACTGCGTCCTGCGCGGCGGCGAGCTCACCGACTCCTCGCTGGTGGCGCGCCGCGTGGGCGACCTGCGGCTCGGCGTCTATGCGGCGCCCGGCTACCTCGCGCGCGCCGGCACGCCCGTGCATCCGCGCGAGCTCGAGGACTCGCACCACCGCATCGTCGGCTTCCTGCGCTCGCGCAGCGGCACGCTGGCGCCGATCGCGCTGTCGCGCGCGGGCGAGCAGTTCGTACCGCAGGGCCGCCATGTGGTCGCGCTCGACGACGGCAATGCCTATGCCGCGGCCGGCGTCGCGGGCATGGGCGTGCTCTGGCTGCCGCGCTACATGGCCACGCCGCACCTCGCCAGCGGCGAGCTGGTGCCGCTGTTCGAGGACTGGGAGGTGGCTTCGATGCCGCTGTACCTCGTGTTCCCGCCGAACCGGCACCAGAGCGCGAAGCTGCGCGTCTTCATCGACTGGGTCGACGAGCTGATGGCGAAGCATGCGCCGCTCGCCGTGGCGGGCGGCGCCTGACGCGGCGCGCGCCTCAACGCGAAGCCAGCGGCTCCAGTCCCGTCTTCGCGATGGTCGGCGCGCTGGCCGGCGAGTTCAGGTAGCGGATCAGTTCGCGCGCCGCCTCGGGCTGCGTCGACGCGGTGGCGATGCCGGCCGAGAACACCGTCACCTGCTGCACCTCGGCCGGCAGCGGGCCCACGTAGTCGATGCCCTCGATCGGCAGCAGCTCGCTGACCTGCTGCAGGCCGAGCGCGGCGTCGCCGCGCGCCACCACGCTGCCCACGCGCTCGCTGAGGATGCGACGGCTCTTGGGCTTGACCTGGGCCTCGAGGCCGAGCTTCTTCAACAGCTCGGTCTCGTAGTAGGTGCCGCTGGCGCTGGCCGAATAGGCGATCGACGGCGCCGCGAGCAAGGTGCGCTTGAGCGCCTCGACGCTCGAGATGTCGGGCCTGGGCGCGCCCTTGCGCACCGCGAAGCCGATCGAGGAGCGCACCAGGTCGACCTGGCTGCCGGCCCGCACCTGGCCCTGCGCGACCAGCGCATCGAGCGCGGGTCGCGCCAGGATCACGACGTCGGCCGGCTCCTTGCGCGCGAGGCGGCTCGGGATGGAGTCGGCGGCATTGCCCATCGAGGCGCCGTAGGCGGTCTTCACCGCGCGGCCGCTGGCGCGCTCGAAGCCGGGGCGCAGTTCGTTGTAGGCGGCGGTGAAGCCGCCCGAGGTCATCACGTGGAGCTCGGGCTTCGGTGCCGGGGCATGGCCGGCGGGGCTGCCGCAGCCCGCGAGCGCGAGCCCGAGGGCGCTGCCGAGCAGGGCGCGGCGCGTGAAGGCAGCGAGGCGGGGGCGCTGGATGGTCATGGTGTCTCCTGTGTCGATGTCGCGCCCGCCATCGTAGGAGCCCTGCCTGTCAATCCGCCGTCAGCGCAGCGCGGGTCTTCACCGAGGCCGTGGCGCCCGGCTCGATGCCTTCGCGCGCGAGCGGCAGCCGCACCGTCACCAGCAGGCCCGGGCCGGGTCGGGTCTCGCCGAGCACGATGCTGCCGCCGTGCGCCTCGGTGGCCGAGCGCACGATCGCGAGGCCCAGGCCGCTGCCGGTCTGGGTCTGGTCGGGGTCGCGGAAGAAGCGGTCGAACACGCGCTCGCGCAGCTCGGGCGGAATGCCCGGGCCATGGTCGGCCACGCTCAGCTCGGCCTGCGCGCCGTCGCGCCGGATGCCCACGGTCACGGTCGATCCCGGCGGCGCGTACTTGGTGGCGTTGTCGATCAGGTTGTCGATCATGGACACCAGGCTGTCGCGGTCGCCGGCCACCGGTGCCGGGTCGTCGCTCAGCAGCTCGACCTCCACGCCGCGCGTGCGCGCGAGCACCGACAGCGTGGCCAGCCGTTCCTGCACCAGATCATCGAGGCGCAGCAGCGCGGGGCGCGGCGCCGAGACCTGGGCCGCGCTGCGCATCAGATGCAGCAGCTGGTTCACCAGCCGTTCGGCGCGCGCGCTGGCGCTGACCATGCGCGCCATCAGCTCCTGCTGGCGCGCGGGCGGCACCGTCCCGGGCTGCGCCTGCAGGCCCTGCAGCGCCTCCACGTTCACGCGCAGCGCCGCGATCGGCGTGCGCAGCTCGTGCGCGGCATCGGCGATGAAGCTCTGCTCGCGTTCCATGCTCGCGCGCAGCCGCTGCATCAGCGCATTGAAGTTGTCGACCAGCGGGCGCAGCTCGTCGTGGCGCGTCTGCGTGGCCAGCGGCGCGAGCTCGCGCACGTCGCGCGACGCGATCTCGCGCGCCACCTTGCGCCAGGGCCGCAGCGCGAGCCGGATCGACAGCCAGGCCGGCAGCAGCAGGAAGGGCACGCTGATGACCAGCGGCAGGATGTAGTAGCCGCGCGAATGGAAGGTCAGCCACATCTGCGGGCCGGCCGGCAGCACCAGCGCGACCCGGGTGGCACCGTCCTCGCTCTCCAGCGAACGCGTGCGCCACTGCTTGCCCTGCGCGGTCACGTCCTCGGGCACGCCGAGGCGGCTGTTGGCGATGTCGGCCGGCACGCCGTCCGAGTGGTAGACCAGCCGGCCGTGCTGCCACACCAGCAGGCTCGGCGAGAGCGAGGGATCGTTGTCGCTGCCCATGGTCTCGCGCAGCGCGATGTCCATGCGCTGGAGGCTCTCGGCCAGCGCCGCGGGCCGGTCGGCCAGGTTGTGCGCCACCGACAGCACGCTGCGGTGCGAGGTGTCGACCATGCCCATGTCCTCGGTCAGCGAGGTGCCGAGCACCAGGCCCACCGCGATGCTCCACAGCAGCGTGAGCATCGCCACCTGCGCCAGCATCAGCCGGCGCACCAGCGTGGGCCGCAACAGCCGACGCCAGCCGCGCGGGGCGTCGGAGGCCGCCGCCGTGGCCGTCAAGACGGCGTTCCCGGCAGCTTCAGCGCGGCCTGGTCGATCACGTAGCCGATGCCGCGCACGGTGCGGATGTAGCCGTCGCCGATCTTGCGGCGCAGGTTCGAGATGTGGACCTCGAGCACGTTGCTGCCATGGGTCTGCCAGGCCGGCAGCACCTGCTGCTCGAGCATGCGCCGCGTGATCACGCGGTCGGTGCGCTTGATCAGCAGGCTCAGCAGCTTGAATTCGCTGCGCGACAGGTCGACCGGCTGGCCGTTGACCTGCACGCGCTGCGTCGGCTCGTGCAGCCACAGGCCGCGCACCTCGAAGGTCACGCCGTCGCTGCCGTAGCTGCGGCGCGCGAGCGCGCGCACGCGCGACAGCATCTCGGCGAGAACGAAAGGTTTCACCAGGTAGTCGTCGGCGCCGTTGTCGAGCCCGAGCAGGCGGTCGTCGAGCGCATCGCGCGCGCTGAGGATCAGCACCGGCAGCCGCGATTCGGCGCGCCGCACGTGCTGCAGCAGGCCCAGGCCGTCGCCGTCGGGCAGGCCCAGGTCGAGCAGCAGCAGGTCGCAGCCCTCGCCATCGAGGATGCGCTGCGCGTCCTCGATGCGGCGCACCCACACCACCTCCATGCCCTGCGTCTGCAGCGCCACCCGGATGCCGGTCGCGAGGTCGAAATCGTCTTCCACCAGAAGGATCTTCATGAATGCAATCTAACCGGCGAAGCTGAAGGAATTCCTAATACTTCTCGATCGGGCCCGAAAGGTGCAAGGCGCTGCAAGTCGCCGAATCTTCAGCCGATCTTCATCTGCGCCGCCCACGATGCCGCAGGCTCGCGCGTTGCTCACCGGCCGGCCCGTGCCGGCATGGCATTCCCCCGTCTTCCTTCGCCTCCCGACGATGTCCCTCGACGCCACTTCCTTCCTGCCGCATTTCCGCTCGCCCCAGGCCCATGCGGCGCTCTCGCAGTCGTACGACCGCGTGCTCGCGCACTGGCCGGTGCCGGTGGAGTCGCGCCATGTCGACACGCGGCGCGGCCGCGCCCATCTGCTGGTGTGTGGCCCGGCCTATGGCGTGCCGGTGCTGCTGCTGCATGGCGAGGGCGGCAATGCCACCACCTGGGTCCACATGGCCGGCGTGCTCGCGGGCGCGCTGCGCGTGTACGCGGTCGACATCGTGGGCGATGCCGGCCGCAGCGAGGGCCGCCGGCCGGCCAGCGAGGACGACTACTGCGACTGGCTCGAGGACGTGCTGATCGGCGTCGGCCGGCCCAAGGTGGGGCTGTGCGGCGTCTCCTTCGGTGCCTGGCTCGCCGCCGCCTACATGCGGCGCTCGCTGCGCCGCGTCTCGAAGCTCGCGCTGCTCGCACCGCCGCGCATCGGCCCGCGGCGCGTCGTCCCCGCCGCCTGCGCGCTGCTGGCGCGGCTGTGTCCCACCGACGGCAACCTGCGCCGCCTGCATGCACTGAGTTCGTCGCCGCGCGCCTGCCCGCTGCCCGAATGGGCGCTCGAGGACCTGCTCGTGCGCTGGCGCAGCCAGGGCGCCGGACTGCCGCGCGCCGCGGGCCTCAGCGACGCCGAGATGCGGCTGCTGCCGGCCGGCACCCGCGTGCTGCTCGGCGAGGACGATGCGCTGCATGCCATCGACATCGCGAGCCGAAGGCTGCGCGTCAATGCGCCGCGCGTGGAGCTGATGGTGGTGCCCGATGCGGGGCATGCGATCGAGTTCGATCAGGCGCAGCGTGTGGGGCAGATACTGCTCGATCACTTTCGGGGGCGGGGGTACGTGCTGTAAGCGGGAGATCGCTTCATCCGCCATCCGCCATCCGCGCTCGCCCCGTCGCGCCGTCTGCCCGCCCTGGGGCCATCTTCGGTGTGCTCGCAAGCGCTATCGCTTCGTCTCCGGGATTGGAATCGTCACGGTAGCGCCATAGCTCGTATCGGTTCTGCTTCCGCGTTGATTCCCCGGGATGGGGCCGTCGGCTCCTCGGCCTGGCTGTGTGTAGACCGTCGTCGCGGAGGGCGAGATGGTCGCGGGGCCGACCTTCATCGAGGCCGCCGGCGGCGCCGTCTTCGTTTCGACAGTCGTCTGCGCAGTGGCGTATTGAACGGTCGACAGGAGAACGACCAGCGCGGTCGGAATATTCGGTTTCATCGGTATCTCCGTGGAGTGAAGGAGACTGCATTCTTCGAGGTGTCCGGGGCGGTCCGCATCCCCTGTATTGCGGATGCAGCCGGTTCGGCGCGGCGAGAGGATCCAGCTTTTCTACCAACCGCAAGAGGGATCCATGAAAGCACTTTTGACTGCCCTGGCACTGCTCGCACCTGGCCTCGTGGTCCATGCCCAGACGCCACAGACCATCGCCGCGGACTGCACGACGAGTCCCACGGGAGCCGATGGCAGGCGCCACGGATGCGAGTCCAATGTCGCGAAGCTCACCGCACCGGATGATTTCGTTTTTGCGGAGAAGACCCTCACGGGCGGCGAGACCAGCGGTGCGGGTTCCGAGCACAGTTGCAACCTTGCTTGGGGGGACTACGTGGAAGTCATCTCTGGCACCGGGATTCAGCAGCCACGCACGGTGACGCTTCAGGCAAGGGCGCGAGGTCCCAGTGGGCACTTCTCGGGCCGCGGCTGGGCGAAGTGCAGCTACACGGTCAATCTCTCGAAGTACAGGTAGGGCGGTATGGCATCGGCGAGTGGTCTCGCCATTAGGGCTCGCCGCAATGCCCACGGGCCTTCATCGAAAGGTTGCATCGCAAGCCATGCCGCACCCATGCGCGAACCAAAGAACGCATGTCTCGCCATTGATGCAACTGTGCTGCAGCAACGATTCTGCATCGCAAGTGTTGGCTGCGCGCATCGATGCACTCGCATCGCATCGCCGCGTTGTGGAGTCCATCTTCGTACCCCACGAAGCATCGCGCGGTCTTGACTCCATTCGTCGTATGACGCGCGAACAATTTGAGAGGGAAAAGTTCCGCGCTTCGTTGACGCACGGGGGGAGCGGCAGTTAGAACTGTGCGCACTCGATGGAGGGAGAACGCGTGAAGATATCGAACACCAAGCGCACACACTCCCGCCGTTGCGTCCTCGCTGCCGATCGCCTCGTGGCCGGTGCGGGAAGACGCAAGGCGGCCGATGGGTCCATGCCGATCGCGGCCTCGGCCATCGCCCGTCGCGCGCATCGCACGCGCGCCCTGCGCTGAATCGAACGCCCCGGATCCTGGTGCGATTCGTCCTCTCGCTGCCCCGCGCATCGTCGGGTATGCACAACCTCTTTTTCCGCGCGCCCAGTCCGCTGATGTGGCTGATGCCGCGGATCCTCGGCCCGCCGCATCGATCGCCGGTGCGGTCGCACGCGGCACGCGCTTGCCGCGTCCACTGAAACCGCTGCTCATGGCTGGCACTGCCTGCCTGTCGAACGATCGGTTCGACGGGAGGGCGGGGGCTTGCCGCTGCGCGAGTCTTTCACCCCCTTAACCCGCGCGCGTTCCATGCAGGAGCCGGCCACACGCCGGCAGGTGCAGGACGGCGCATGTCCCTACAAGAGGCGATCATGAAGAAATTTCTCAAGCCCGCAGTCCCGTACTTTGCCATCGGTGCAGTGACCCTTGCCGCGCTCGTGGCTTGCGGTGGCGGCGGTGGCGGCACGCCATCGTTCGGTGGCACCGGCGCCGCGCTCGACACCGGCAACGTGGTGGCGCAGAACGGCAATGCCGACGCGCCCGACGATGGCAATCCCCAGGCCGCGCCCGACTCGGCCGCGAGCAACAACATCGATCGCTCGGCGCAGCCGATGGAGCTGCCCGACACGGTCTGGCCGAAGAACTACAAGCTGTGGTTCCGCCCCGATGCGGCGCTCAAGACCTTCACCGGCCGCGGCGATGTCGAGATCGAGGTGCTGAAGCCGGTCGATGCGATCGTGGTGGCCGCGCACGACCTCAAGTTCGCCAACGGCCGCACCACGCTGCGCAAGCTCTCGAGCCCGGGCGAGGCGATCGCGCTGATCCCCACGCCGCAGACGCGCGGCGACTTCGTGCAGCTGCGGCTCAACGACGGCCAGATCGCCAAGGGCAAGTACCTGCTGCACATGGAGTGGGACGGCAAGATCCAGTTCTCCGATGCCGAGTACTGCCCGCCGGCCGAGATGATCAAGAACCCGCTGTGCTCGGCGGCCACCGGCGTGTTCAAGGTCGGCCTCTCCACGCCCGAGGGCGTGAGCAGCGATGCCATCGTGACGCAGGGCGAAACCAACTTCGCGCGCCAGTGGTTCCCGGGCTGGGACGAGCCCGCGTTCCGCCACACCTTCGAGATCTCGGCCGAGGTGCCGGGCGACTGGAAGACGGTGTCGAACGGCGCGCAGAAATCGCAGACCCGGCTGCCCGACGGCTACCAGCTGGTGTCGTTCGAGAAGACGCCCTCGATGCCCATGTACCTGACCTTCTTCGGCGGCGGCAAGTTCGACATCCTCGAGGACAGCTTCAAGAGCCCGCTCGACGGCAAGACCATGCCGCTGCGCTGGTTCACGCCGCCGGGCCGCTCGACCTGGGCCACCTTCGCGATGGAGTGGACCAAGGTCGCGATGGACTACTACTACAAGTACACCGGCATCCCGCTGCCCTTCGACAAGTTCGACACCGTGGCCGCCAACGACAGCTACGACAACAAGCCCAACACCGGCTTCGGCGGCATGGAGAACTGGGGCTCGATCTTCGAGTTCGCCGACTCGGTGCTGACCAAGCCCGGCGACACGCCCACGCTCTATTCGGTGACGGTGGTCACGCACGAGGTCGCGCACCAGTGGTTCGGCGACCTGGTCACGCTCGACTGGTGGGACAACGTGTGGCTCAACGAGTCGTTCGCGCGCTGGTTCGAAAGGCGCACCACGATCAAGTTCCACCCCGAGTACTACAGCTTCTCGGACTACGTGCTCGACAAGCACAGCGTGATCGTGGCCGACCTCAAGAACACGGCGGTGCCGGTGCAGCGCAACCTCAACGACGCGGGTTCGTTCGGCTTCATCAGCCCGTCGATCTTCGTCTACAACAAGGGCAGCCACGTGCTCGAGACGATCCAGAACTACATCGGCGAGGAGGCGATGCAGAAGGGCCTGCAGATCTACCTGAAGGACTATGCCTATGGCAACGTCACGCCCTCGCGGCTGTGGAGTTCGCTCGAGAAGGCGACCGACAAGAAGGTCAGCGCCATCGGCGACAGCCTGATCCGCCAGACCGGCGTGCCGCTGCTCACGGTCGATGCGCAGTGCGCGGGCGACCGCACCTACGTGTCGATCACGCAGGAGTCGTTCCCGAACCAGAACCAGTACCCGGCCTCGAGCTGGACCGTGCCCGTCACGCTGGCCTATGGCGACGCGATGGCGCAGCGCAAGACCTTCGTGATGGACAACAACCGCACCAACCTCGAGCTGCCGGGCTGCACCGCGGTGCTGGCCGGGCCGACCGGGCAGGACTACTACGTGAGCAACTACAGCGCCGCCTCGTGGAGTGCGCTGCTCGCGCAGGCGCAGAACTTCGCCGACAACAAGCCGCTGCTGCTGAACATCGAGCGCGATGCCTTCCGGCTGCTCGGCGTGGGGCGCATCACGCAGGCGCAGTACGACCAGATCAAGGGCGTGCTGAACCTGCCGACCGCGCTGCTGGCCAAGACGCAGGAGAGCCAGCAGAAGATGGCGGCGGTGGATGCGGGCGCCAAGGAGGAGTACCCGCATGCGCTGCGCTTCCAGGGCAGCCTGAAGCTGCGCGAGAACCTGAAGCGCTGACGGCCTGAACCCACCGGGCGACGCGCCCGGTGGGCCACCCATCTTTCACCGGAGACCAACGATGAGCACATGGAACAACGCGATGCGCGCGCTCGCGTGCATCGCCTGCGCGCTGCTGCTGGCTGCCTGCGGCGCGCGCAGCGGCCCCGAGGCCGAGCTGGTCGGCGTCTATGCCGTGAAGCAGGGCGGGGCGCTCAAGGAACTGATCAAGATCGAGCGCAAGGACGGGCGCTACGTGCTGCGCGACAAGGTGCGCACGCCCGAATGGAGCGAGCCGAAGCTGCAGCTCGCGCCGGCCACGCGCGACGACTGGCAACGCATCACCACCGACACCGCGCAGACGGCCTTCGTCGGCATGAAGAGCGAGCAGCTCGCGCTGTTCAAGGTGCCGCCGGGCTGGGAGAAGAACGGCTTCCGGACCTCGACCGGCTACTTCCTGTTCTATTCGCACGGACCGGTCGAGGCCTACAAGCTCTGAGCGCGCCCGCGTGGGCGCGGGTTCAGGCTGGCAACGCGAATGTCGCGACCGCGGTCGCGAGCGTCTGGCCGGTGGAGGCCAGGTCCATGGTCACGCGCGCGAAGGCCAGCGAGCGGCCCGAGCGCACCAGCTCGGCATGCGCGAGCACGTCCTCGCCGCCGCCCGCGCGCATGAAGGTCATGTGCAGGTCGACCGTGGCGATCGGGCGGCGCCCGCGGCCGTCGGTCCAGATCGCGAAGCACATCGCGCTGTCGGCCAGCACCGAGAGCGCCTGGCCGCCGAAGATGTTGCCCTCGCGCGTGGCCTGCTCGCCGGCCGGCATGCGCAGCGTGGCCTTGCCTTCGCCCAGCGATTCGACGCTGATGCCGAGGCTGCGCACGCAGCCCGGCAAGGCGGTGGCGAGGACGTCCCTGGCTTCTTCGAGGGTGAACGCGGTCATGGCTGGAGGTCTTTCCGTGGTCGATGCGGTGGAGGGGAGCCGCGCGCCGGCGCGGCGAAGGCCGGCAGCGTACCGCACCGGCGCGCCGCGATCGATTCCACGAAAGAGATAGTCAGCCGCGCGCCGCTTCGAGGAAGGCCAGGATCTCTTCGCCGAGCCACTGCTCGCCGCTGTCGAAGTGGGCCATGACCGAGACGTGGTTGTGCCCGGGCACGCTCAGGTGGCGCGGGGCGATGCCCTGGGCCTTGGCCATGCGCCAGGCGAACTCCGTCGCGTAGACGTCGAGCAGCGGGTTCTCGTACTCGGCATGCACGACGAAGGTGGGCAGCGCCAGCCGGTGGGCATGGGCCATCGGCGACCGGCCCTCGTAGGCCGCGGTGTCGTCGCCGAAATAGGCGCGCACGCCGGCCGCGTTCGGGTTCTCGGGCCGCGCGTCGGCGCGCAGCCGCGCCGACACCAGCACCAGCGCGCGCAGATGCCGGCCCATGAAGCCGAGCGAGGGATCGCAGGCATAGCTGGCCGCATGCGTGCCGCCGGCCGAATGCCCGATCAGGCAGATCGCATGGGGATCGCCGCCGTGCTCGGCCGCATGGCGCGCGACCCAGTCGCAGGCCGCGGCCACGTCGAACGCGCCCTGCGGATGCATGGCCTCGGGCGCGAGCCGGTATTCGACGTTGATGCCCACGCAGCCCCGGCGCGCGAACCAGCGCAGCACGTTGCCGTACATCGCGGCATTGATGTCCTTGGCGCCGCGCACGAAGGCGCCGCCGTGCACGAACACGATCACCGGCGCGGCCCGTGCGCCGCGCGGCCGGTAGACGTCGAGCACCTGCCGCGGATGCGTGCCGTAGGGCAGGTCGTGGACGATCTCGCAGCCGTCCGCGGGCGCGGCCAGCAGCAGCGGCAGGTAGGCGGCCTTCACGGGGTCGCCGGCCGCGCGGATGTCGGCCTGCCAGGCCGGGCCGGTCTCGCGCAGCATCCGGTCGATGGCTTCGGAGCGTCCGTCGGGGCGCATGCCGTCTTCAGTCGGCACGGAAGGCCGAGGCCTCGACCTCGATGCGCCAGGCCGGCTGCGCGAGCGCCTGCACCACGAGCAAGGTCGAGGCCGGGCGCGCCTCGCCGAGGAAGCCGGCGCGCACCGGGCCGAGCCGCGGCAGGTCGGCGGCGTCGGTCAGGAAGGTCGTGACCTTGACCAGGTGCGACACGTCCATGCCGGCCGCGCGCAGCACGGCCACGAGGTTGGTCCAGGCCTGCCTGGCCTGCGCCTCGAAGCTCTCTGGCAGCGTGCCGTCGGCTGCGGTGCCGATCTGGCCCGCGATGTGCAGCCAGCGGCCGGGGCCCTGGGTGACGATGCCGTGGCTGTAGGCGCCGACCGGCGGCGCGACGTCCCCGGGTGCGAGGCGGGTGGCGGCGGTGTGCGTCATCAATGCACCGCGCCGTCGAGTTCGGGAATGAACGGGATCTCGACGCCATAGGCGCCGATGTCCTCGCGGATCTTGTCGACCCCGCGCTTGATGATGCCCATCTCCTCGTCGGGATGGGTGGCGCCCAGGCCATGGTCGGCCGCCAGCGCGCGGTTGCGGCCCGAGCGCCGGCGTTCGTCCTCGGGCAGGTTGACCACCGCGTAGACGCCGTTGAGCAGGCTGCCGCGCAGCTTCTTCGCCACCTTCTCGCCGATGGTGCGCTTCTCGTCGGCCGGCAGCTCGCTGAAGAAGCGCCGCATGATGATGCGGCCGAACTGGATGTGACGCGCCTCGTCGCGCAGGATCAGCCGGCAGGCCTCGCGGATCGAGCCGAAGCGCGCGTTCTCGTAGCGCGCCTGCAGCAGTTCGCCCGAGAGCTGCTCGAACAGCGTGTTGACCGAGAGGCCCGCGAAGAAGCTCATCGCCTTCTCGTCCTTCTCGTCGTGGAAGCGCGGAATGATGTCGCGGAAGTAGTCGGCCCGCGGCGTGGGCTCGTAGGCCGCGAGGTGCTCGGCGATGCGGAAGCTGGCCTCGTGGTGGCGGAACTCCTCGGCGATGAAGTTCGTGATGTGCTGCTTGATCTCGAAGGGCTGGTGGCCAAAGATCGCCTCGCGCAGCCGCTCGGCGCCATAGGGCGTGGCGCCGTGCTCCATCCAGGCGCGCAGGCTCCACCATTCGGCGCCGGCCTGGCGCACCTCGGGCGGCAGCTCGGCCTCGCGCAGGTCGCTGTAGTCGATGTCGGCCACCGGGTCCCAGGCCAGTTCGCGCGCCTGGGTGCACAGGCGCCAGACCTCGGGGTATTCGACCTTCGAGACCACGGGATAGGGGTTCGGCACGGAAGGGATCTCTTCGAGCAGCGAGGCTTGCATGGGCGGTGTCCGTCGTGGGTTGGGGGAAAGGCCATGCTAGGAAGCCCGCGCTCATACATCCAATACTGTTTAAAGTGGCTCGTCATTCGCCGCAGCTATCTCCACGCCCATGTTCGAATTCAGACAACTGCGCCAGTTCGTGGTGCTGGCCGAGGAACTGAACTTCGGCCGCGCCGCGATCCGGCTCCACATGTCGCAGCCGCCGTTGAGCGTGGCGATGCGCAATCTCGAGGAGCAGCTCGGCGCGGTTCTGTTCGACCGCAGCCGGCACCACGTGCGGCTCACGCCCGCGGGCCAGGTCTTCCACAAGGACGCGCAGCGCCTGCTGCAGCAGGCCCAGGCGGCCGGCGAACGCGCGCGCCGCGCGGCACAGGGGCTCGAGGGCTCGCTGCGGCTCTCGTTCGTGCCGAGCGCGGCGCTCGACGTGCTGCCCGCGATCTTCAAGCGCTTCCAGCACGACTACCCGACCGTGCAACTGCGCCTCACGGCCGAGACCACCGCGCGCCAGCTCGAGGACCTGCGCAAGGGCGAGGTCGAACTCGCGCTGGTGGTGGGCCCGGTCTACGAATCGCGCGGGCTGGTGCTGGTGGACCTGCAGGCGCAGAAGTTCGTGATCGCCGTGCCGCGCAGCCATCCGCTGGCGGCGCAGCGCTCGGTGAAGATCGCGGCGCTGGCGGCCGAATCCTTCATCTCGTTCCCGGCCGCGGAAGGCGCGGGCTTCGTCGCCGCGCTGCTCGGCGCCTGCCAGTCGGCGGGCTTCCTGCCGAAGGTGGTGCAGGAGGCCGCGCAGATGCAGTCGATCCTCACGCTGGTCGCGGGCGGCCTGGGCATCGCGCTGGTGCCGGCCGCGATGCGCGTGCTCGCGATGGCCGACGTCGCCTTCCTCGAGATCGCGGGCTCGCGGCCGCCGCCGACCTACAGCCTGGTGTTCGCGCATGCGAGCGGCAACGACAACCCGGTGGTGCAGTCGTTCCTGGCGGTGGCGAAGAAGGCGGTGGAGGGGGCGGCGCGTTGAGTACGCGCCGGCTCTGCCGCCTCAACCCGGAATGTCGGGCTCCACCAATTGCGCCAGCGCCACCAGCGACTCCTGCCAGCCCAGGTAGCACATCTCGACCGGAATCATCTCGGGAATGCCTTCCTGCACGATGGCCACGTCGGTGCCGCAGGACACGGCGGTCAGCGTGACGGTGGTCTTCATCGTGCCCGGCAGGTTGGGGTCGTCGAAAGTCGCGTCGTAGGCCACGCGCTGGCCCGGCACCAGCTCGAGGTACTTGCCGCCGAACGAATGGCTGTGCCCCGAGCTGAAGTTGCTGAAGGACATGCGCCAGCTGCCGCCGACCACCGGCTCCATCTGGTGGACCTTGCCGGTGAAGCCGAAGGGCGGCAGCCAGCGTTCGAAGGCGCCGGGTTCGGTGAAGGCGCGGTAGAGGCGCTCGGGCGGGGCGCGCAGCACGCGGTGCAGACGGACGGTGTGGGTAGCCATGGTGTGTTCTCCTGGTGAAGTGGTGCGGAGGACGACCCTCCATTGACACGACGGATGAGCCTGCGGCACATCGACATGGGGCGACAAATATTTTTCGCGACGGCTCAGCGCGCGTTCGGATCGAAGAGCGCGGCAATGAAACGCCAGACGAGGCGGCGGATCTCGATGAGCAGGAAGAGGGCGATGCCGCCGATGGCGAAGCCGATGCCCTCGTTGGCGTGGCCGGACATCCACGCGATCAGCCCGACGATCAGCAGCACGGCGCAGACGATGCGAATCCCGTTGTGCTGGAGCCGGGCCACCTTCTGCTGCTTGCGCGCCTCGTGCTCGGCGCGCTCGATCTGCGCATGGAGGTCGGCGGTGGTGGCCTGCACTTCCTGGCGAAGCAGCGTCGGGTCCCGGCCGCCCAGCACCGAGCGCAACGCATGGCTGGCCTCTTCCGAGAGGCTGTCGCCGCGGGTGACGAGCAGGTACGAGAGTTCTTCGTCGCTCATCCTGGCGTAACGGTCGAGAAAATATGCGGTCTGTGCCTGGTCCAAATGCAGGGCCCTCCTGCCGGCAGATTACCGCAGGACCGTGACCGCGGGCCCGGCGGCGGGTCCCGGGCTTTCGCCGGCGTGATGGCTATAGCCACCGGTGATTCATTTCATATATGAACGCCGGCCAGTGAACGTATTGGACAGACCGCCGCCCCCGTTCGCACCATGCGGTTCCCAACATGGAGTCCCCCCGATGAATCTCCCTCGCACGCTGCTCGCGGGCCTGCTGCTCCTTGCCGCCGGCATCGCCGCGCCGGCCCTGGCCCAGGGCTTTCCCGATCGTCCGGTGACGCTGGTCGTGCCCTATCCGGCCGGCGGCTCGGCCGACATCCTGGCGCGCACGGTGGGACAGAAGCTGGCGGCGCAGCTCGGGCAGCCGGTGGTGATCGAGAACAAGGGCGGCGCCGGCACGGCGATCGGCGCGCGCTTCGTCGCGGAAGCGAAGCCCGACGGCTACACGCTGCTGCTCGGCACGGTGAGCTCGCAGGCCATCAACCCGGCGATGTCCAAGGTCGGCTACGACCCGGTGAAGGACTTCGTGCCGGTCAGCGCGCTGGCGTCGATCCCGTTCGTGCTGGTGGCCCATCCGGGCGCGCCCTACGGCAGCGTGGCCGAACTGCTCGCGGCGGCCCGGCAGGCGCCGGGATCGATCAGCTACGCATCGGCCGGCCCCGGCACCTCGAACCACCTGGCCGGTGAGATGCTCGCCTCGGCCGCGAAGCTCAAGCTGCTGCACGTGCCCTACCGCGGCAGCGCGCCGGCGCTGGCCGACGTGCTCGCGGGCCACGTGCCGCTGATGTTCGACCTGCAGACCACCTCGCTGCCCAATATCGCGACCCACAAGCTCAAGCCGCTGGCCGTGACCGGCAGCCGGCGCAGCCCGCTGCTGCCCGAGGTGCCCACGGTGGCCGAGAGCGGGCTGCCGGGCTTCGAGGTCAGCGCCTGGTTCGGCGTGTTCGCGCCCGCGAAGCTGCCGCCGCCGGTGCGCCAGCAACTCTCGGCCGCCATGGCCAAGGTGCTCGAGGACCCGGCGCTGGCGCAGCGGCTGCGCGACATCGGCGCCGAGCCCGATCCGCGCAACGCCGCGCAGTTCACCGCCTATGTCGCCGAGGAAGCCGGCAAGTACGCGGCGGTGGTGAAGACCGCGGGTCTCGCGCCCTGACCGCTGCCTGACGAGCGCGCCGGCCGGCGCACCGAAACGGCCGATACCGGCGAGAATCCGGCCGCATTCACTGCCGCCAAGGTTCCCGTGTTCCAACGCCTTTCCATTGCCGTCCGCACGATGGCCTTCGTGGCCGCCGTGTGCCTCGCGCTCGTGGCGCTCGACGTCTGGCACAGCTGGGAGTCGCGCACGGCGCTGCTCGAGCAGATGGGCGTGGCGACGGCGAACCTCTCGCGCGCGCTGGCGCAGCAGGCCGACGACACGATCAAGCAGGCCGACACGGTGCTGATCGGCGTGGTCGAGCGCCTCGAGAACGACGGCGCGGGCCCGGCCCAGGTCGAGCGGCTGCGCCGGGTGCTGGCCGCGCAGGCGGCCGAGCTGCCGCAGATCGACGCGCTGCACGTCTACGACCAGGACGGCAACTGGGTCGCGAACTCGCGCGCGGTGCCGCCGCAGAACCTCAACAACGCGGACCGCGAGTACTTCGTGTTCCACCGCACGCACGCCGACCGCGGGCCGCACATCGGCATTCCCGTGAAGAGCCGCACCAGCGGCAAGCTGCTGATCCCGGTGTCGCGCCGCATCGACCATCCCGACGGCGGCTTCGCGGGCGTGGCGCTCGCGAGCATCGACGTCGACTTCTTCCTCCGCTTCTACGACAGCCTCGACATCGGCAAGGCCGGCGCCGCGGCGCTGATCCTCGACAGCGGCACGATGATGGTCCGACGGCCCTACGGGCCCGAGATGGTGGGGCGCGACATGCGCGACTCGGAACTGTTCCGCGCCTACAAGGCCAACGGCCCGGTCGGCACCGCCTACATCAAGTCGGCGCAGGACGGGGTGCTGCGGCTCAACAGCTTCCGGCGCCTCGACAACTACCCGCTGTTCGTGGGCGCGGCGCTGTCCAAGGACGAGATCCTCGCCGGCTGGTGGAAGGACACCTTCTGGCATTCGGGCGGCGTGCTGGCGCTCAGTGCCGTGGTCGCCTTCGTCGGCCTGGGGCTGGTGCGCCAGATCGAGCGGCGCACGCGCACCGAGGCCGAGCTGCTGCGCGCGCGCGACGCGCTCGAGGCGCTCAACAAGACGCTCAACACGCTGGCGATGGAGGACGGCCTGACGGGCCTGGCGAACCGGCGCCAGTTCGACGTCACGCTCGACACCGAGTTCGGCCGCGCGGTGCGCAACGCCAGCACGCTGGCGCTGATCCTGCTCGATGTCGACCGCTTCAAGGAATACAACGACATCTACGGCCACACGGCCGGCGACGAATGCCTGCAGAAGATCTGCCGCACCATCGCCAACGTGGCGGCGCGCCGGCCCGGCGACCTCGCGGCGCGCTACGGCGGCGAGGAGCTCGCGGTGCTGCTGCCGGGCACCGACGTCGAGGCGGCCGCGCTGCTGGCCGAGCGCATCCGCGCCGCGGTGCGCGCGCTCGAGATCGAGCATGCCGGCGCCGCCGACGGCTTCGTCACCCTGAGCGCGGGCGTCGACGCGCTGCGGCCCGAGGCCGGCAGCGTGCAGCCCAAGGAGCTGGTGCGCGGCGCCGACAAGGCGCTGTACGTGGCCAAGTCGGGTGGGCGCAACCGCGTGTGCACCAACGAGACACCGGTGACCTGAACACTTGCGTACTCAGGAGTCCCGCCGGGTAGCGGGCCCTCGCGCGGCGCTCTACGATCGTGCATCCCGCGCGCCGCGATGGCATCGCCATTCCGGCGCGCCGCCCAACCCAACAACAGGAAAAGAACAAGCCATGTCATTCGCCGAAGTCGCCTTGCCCGAGCAGCTCGTGCGCGCGCTCGATGCGCAGAGCCGGATGCCGATCACGCGGATCGGCGAGGCGCTGGTCGCGCTGGGCATGATCACCGGCGACCAGCTCGCCGCCGGGCTGCGCCAGCAGCGCCGCGAACCATTGGTGCCGCTGGGCGAGACGCTGGTGCGCATGGGCGCCGTGAGCCGCGGCCAGCTGCAGACCGCGCTGGTGCGCAAGATGGGCTATCCGCTGGTCAACCTGCATGTGTTCCCGCCCGCGGCCGAGGCGCTGCGCAAGGTGGGCCACGCGGTGGCGCGGCGGCTGCAGGTCATGCCGCTGATGCTGCACGAGGGGCGGCTGGTGATCGCGATCGACGATCCCACGAGCCGCTATTCGGTGATCGACGAAGTGCAGTTCGTCGCGCAGATGAAGGTGATCCCGGTCGTGGGCCAGTGCCTGGACCTCGACAGCGTGCTGGCCGCGGCCTACGAGAAGATCGGCGACGTGGCCGACGGCGGTGGCGGCGGCGCGGCCAATCTCGACCCGATGCGCCCGCTCGAGTTCGACATGGCCGGCACCAGCGAGCTGCTGCAGACGCTCGAGAAGGAGGGCCCGGCGCCGGCGCCCACGGAGTCGCCGATCGAGCAGTCGGACAACTCGCTGGTGCGCATGATCAACAGCATGATCCAGGAGGCGCATCGCGACGGCGCCTCGGACATCCACATCGAGAGCTACCCGGGCCAGGAGAAGACGCGCATCCGCTTTCGCCGCGACGGGCTGCTCTACACCTACCTCGAGCTGCCGCCCAGCTACCGCAACGCGATCGTGGCGCGCGTGAAGATCATGTGCGACCTCGACATCAGTGAGAAGCGCAACCCGCAGGACGGCAAGATCAACTTCGCCAAGTACTCGCCGCAGCACAAGATCGAGCTGCGCGTGGCGACCATTCCCACCAACAACGGCCTGGAAGACGTGGTGATGCGGATCCTGGCCTCGGCCAAGCCGCTGCCGATGCAGTCGCTGGGCCTGTCGCCCGACAACCTGCGGCGCCTGACCCACGCGGTGGAGCGGCCCTACGGCATGGTGCTGTGCGTGGGGCCCACGGGCTCGGGCAAGACCACCACGCTGCATTCGGCGCTCATGCACATCAACACGCCCGAGCGCAAGATCTGGACCGCCGAGGACCCGGTGGAGATCACGCAGAACGGGCTGCGCCAGGTGCAGATCAATCCGCGCATCGGCTGGACCTTCGCCAAGGCGCTGCGCGCCTTCGTGCGCGCCGATCCCGACGTGATCATGGTCGGTGAGATCCGCGACGAGGAGACCGCGAAGACCGCGATCGAGGCCTCGCTGACCGGCCACCTGGTGCTGTCGACCCTGCACACCAACAGCGCGCCCGAGACCGTGACGCGCCTGCTCGACATGGGCATGGACCCGTTCAACTTCGCCGACTCGCTGCTCGCGGTGCTGGCGCAGCGGCTGGTGCGCCGCATCTGCGGCCACTGCGTGCGCAGCGCGCCCGCGAGCGAGGAGGCGGTCGAGGAACTGCTGGCCGACTACCTGCACGCCTTCCCGGCCGAGGAGATCCCGGCGCGCCGGCAGGCCACGCTCGATGGCTGGCTGCAGCGCTTCGGCCGCGACGGGCGGCTGCACCTGCACAGCGGCGCGGGCTGCGAGCACTGCGCGAAGACGGGCTTTCGCGGCCGCGTCGGCATCCACGAGCTGATGACGGTCTCGAAGGAGCTGCGCCGGCTGGTGCAGAGCGGGGCGCGCGCCGAGGAGCTGCTGCAGGCGGCGCTGAAGGAAGGCATGCGCACGCTGCGTCAGGACGGCATCGAGAAGGTGCTGGCGGGCCAGACCACGATCGAGGAAGTGCGCGCGACCAGCAACGCCTGAGAAGGTGCGAATGAACCTGCTGCGCGCCCCGATCTCGCATCTGCGGTCCTCGCCGTACGTCAGTACGGCTGCGGTCCTCGACGCGACCTCGGGGCGCTCGCGACGG
Organism: Variovorax sp. GW821-FHT09B05; assembly: GCF_059418265.1. NCBI lineage: Bacteria > Pseudomonadati > Pseudomonadota > Betaproteobacteria > Burkholderiales > Comamonadaceae > Variovorax > Variovorax sp. GW821-FHT09B05. The sequence goes on along the minus strand of NZ_JBWKPN010000007.1, from coordinate 79,867 downwards.
TTCCTTCACACCTTCTGAGCGGACACCTCAATCGAACTGCCCGCTGGCCAGCGCCGCCGCTGCCGCGCGGGTCTCCACGCCGAGCTTCTCGAAGATGTGCTCGAGGTGCTTGTTCACCGTGCGCGGGCTGGTGCCGAGGATCTCGCCGATGTCGCGGTTGGTCTTGCCCTTGGCGAGCCATGACAGCACCTCGGTCTCGCGCGGCGTGAGCGCGGCCTCGGCCAGCCGCGCCGACGAGGCGCCGCCCGCGCCCTCGCGCTGCACCGCGAACAGCAGCATGGTCTCGCCCAATGCGGCCGCGCCGAGGTTGCGCACCGACAGCCGGATGCCGGCCGCCGTGACCACGCCGAGGGTGGCGCCGGGCGCCAGCGCGGCCTCGAGCGCGCGCGGCAGCAGGCCCGGCGCGCGCGCCTCGCCCAGCGCATGCAGCCACAGGCCGGCCTGCGGCGAGCGCCAGGCGACGCGCCCGCGCGCGTCGACGAAGACCACGCCCATGCCGGCCACGTCGACCGCGTCGCGCGCCATGCGCGTGATGCGGGCGTTGCGTGCGTGGGTGTGCAAGCGCGCCAGCACCTCCTGCGCGCGGATCGGTTTCACCACGTAGTCGACGCCGCCGCATTCGAAGCCCTCGACCACGTCGGCGGTTTCCGAGAGGCCGGTCATGAAGATCACGGGGATGTGCGCGAGCGCCGCGTCGGCCTTGATGCGGCGGCAGGTCTCGAAGCCCGAGAGGCCGGGCATCATGCCGTCGAGCAGGATGGCGTCGGGCACCACCAGTTCGAGCCGCTGCAGCGCCGATTCGCCGTCGGCCGCCACCAGCACGGTGTAGCCGCTGGCCTCGAGCGTGTCGCACAGCATGCCGAGGCTGCTGGGGGCGTCGTCCACCACCAGCACCACGGGGCGTTCGGCTTCAGGAAGGGGAGGCGAGGGTGTCTGCATCTTCGGCGAGGGCCTTGCGGAGGGAGTCGAGTTCGAAGCGCGCGACCATGCCGCGCAGCCAGGTGCAGGTGGCGGCCGCGCCGGGCGACTGGGCGGCCAGCCGGTCGAGCGCCTGGTGCAGGCCGCGCACGTGGCCCATCTGCACCAGCCGCATCAGCTCGGCGCGGTCGTCCTCGCCGAGCAGCAGCCGCGGCGGGCGAACCGGTGCGAGTTCTTCGTCGGCCCGCGGGCGCAGCGCGTCGGCGGCATCGAGCCATTCGAGGCCGAGGTGGCGCTCGAGCGTGGCGATCAGTTCGGACTCGATCACCGGCTTGCCCACGAAGGCCTGGCAGCCCGCGGCGCGCAGCCGCTCGGCCTGGTTCTCGAACATGTTGGCCGAGACGATGATGATCGGCAGCGCATCGAAGCCCGAGGCGCGCACCAGGCTCGCGGTCTGCCAGCCGTCGAGGTCGTCCATGCTGAGGTCGAGCAGGATCGCCGAGGGCAGTTCCTCGCGCAGGCTGTCGAGGCACTCGGTGCCGCTCGCGGCCTCGCGCACCTCGAAGCCCAGCGGCGCGAGCATGCCGGCCAGCATCTGGCGCTGCACGGGCTGGTCGTCCACCACCAGCAGCGTGCGGCGCTCGCCGAGGTAGCCCGACACCGGCTGGCGCAGCGCGCCGGCCTTGGCCTGCGGGCCGGGGTCGGCCACCGCGCGCAGGTAGACGCGCACGCTGAAGGTGCTGCCGGCCGAGGAGGTGGCGGCCAGCTTGAGCTCGCCGCCCATCAGCGAGGTCAGCAGGCCGGTGATCGTGAGGCCCAGCCCGGTGCCGGGCTCGCCGCGCCGGCGTCCCGCGGCACCGCGCTCGAACGGCAGGAAGATGCGCTGGTGGTCCTGCGGCGCCACGCCGATGCCGGTGTCGATCACGTCGAAGCGCAGCACCTCGCGGCGCGCGTCCACGTGCAGCGTGACGGTGCCGCTGTCGGTGAAGCGCACGGCATTGGTCAGCAGGTTGATGAGGATCTGGCGCAGCCACTTGGCGTCGGCATGCACCCAGGGCGGCAGCCGCCCGGCGTGGGTGTAGACGAAGGCCAGGCCCTTGTTCTCGGCCTGCGGCCGCACCATGTGCACCACCTGGTCGAGGAAGGCCGGCAGCGCCAGCGGCGCCGGCTCGAGCTGCAGCCGGCCGGCCTCGATGCGCGCCAGGTCGAGCAGGCCGTCGATCAGCCCCAGCATGTGCTCGCCGCTGCGGTGGATGGTCTGCACCGCCTCGCGCGGCGGCAGCGCGGCATCGCCCTTGAGCAGGATCTGCGAGTAGCCCAGGATGCTGTTGAGCGGCGTGCGCAGCTCGTGCGTCATGCCGGCCACGTAGCGCGTCTTGGCCTGGTTGGCCGCCTCGGCCGCCTCCTTGGCCGCCTGCAGCGCGGCATCGGTGCGCTGGTGGGCCTCGATCTCGAGCGTGAGCAGGTGGTTGTGGCGGTTCGATTCCTCCTGCGCCATCTGCCGGCTCTCGCTGCCCAGCACCACCCACCAGGCCGCCACCGCCGCCACCAGCGACAGCAGGGTGAAGACCTTGAGGAAGGCGTCGCGCAGCCGCGGATCGATCGCGCTGGCGCCGGTGATCGCCTCCTGCGCATAGACCACGCCCATCACCGTGGCCAGCAGCGCCACCAGCGAGGCCGCCACCATCAGGTAGTGGGCGACGCGGAAGTTGAGCCGCGCCGACAGCGCCGGCGGCAGCAGCGACTGCAGCCAGCCGCTCATCTGCTCGGCCGCGCGCGAGTCGGTCTTGCAGCGGTCGTGGCAGCGCGACTCGAGCGTGCAGCACAGCGAGCAGATCGGCGCGCTGTAGGCCGGGCAATGCGCCATGTCCTCCGATTCGAAGCCGTTGTCGCAGACCGAGCACTTGACGATCTGGCCCGGCGTCCAGTGCGCGATGTCGCGCCGCGCGAGGTAGTAGCGCCCGCGCGTGCGCCAGGCCAGCAGCGGCGAGACCGCGAGCGCGGTGGCCAGCGCGATGAAGGGCGAGAAGGAGCGCGCCCACTGGCCGATGGCGCCCGAGTAGGCCAGCATCGCGAGCGCCGCCGCCACCAGCGTGGCGACCAGGCCCACGGGGTTGATGTCGTAGAGATGGGCGCGCTTGAACTCGATGGTCTTCGGGCTCCAGCCCAGCGGCTTGTTGATGACCAGGTCGGCCACCAGCGCGCCGACCCAGGCGATCGCGATGTTGCTGTAGAAGCCCAGCACGTGCTCGAGCGCGGCGAACACGCCCAGCGCCATCAGCAGGATCGCGATCACCACGTTGAACACCAGCCACACCACCCGGCCCGGATGGCTGTGCGTGAGCCGCGCGAAGAAGTTCGACCAGGCCAGCGAGCCGGCATAGGCGTTCGTCAGGTTGATCTTCATCTGCGAGACCACCACGAACAGCACCGTGATGCCGAGGATCCAGGCCGGGTCGCGCAGCACGTAGGCGAAGCCCGTGAGGTACATCTGCGTCGGCTCGATCGCGTGGTTGGCCGGGATCTCGTGCTGCAGCGCGAGGAAGGCCAGGAAGGCGCCGCCCATCATCTTGAGCATGCCCGGCACGATCCAGCCCGGCCCGGCCACCAGCACCGCGGTCCACCAGCGCGCGCGGTTGGCGGCCGTCTTCTCGGGCAGGAAGCGCAGGTAGTCGACCTGCTCGCCGATCTGCACCACCAGCGAGAAGGCGACCGTGGCGGCGGCGCCGAACATCAGCGGATCGAAGCCGCTGCTGTTGGAGACCCGGCCCACGAGGCCGGTGAAGTCGGCATAGAGCTCGGGCTTCTTCACGAGCACCGCGACGAAGGGGCAGACGAACAGCACGATCCAGATCGGCTGCGTCCACAGCTGCAGCCCCGAGATCAGCGTGATGCCGCGCGCCACCAGCGGAATGATGACCAGCGAGGACACCAGGTAGAGCAGCCACAGCGGCCAGTCGAGGTACATCTGCAGCGCGAGCGCGAGGATGGCGGCCTCGAGCGCGAAGAAGATGAAGGTGAAGCTCGCGTAGATCAGCGAGGTGAGGGTGGAGCCCAGGTAGCCGAAGCCGGCGCCGCGCGTGAGCAGGTCCATGTCGACGCCGTGGCGCGCCGCGTAGTAGGAGATCGGCAGGCCCGTGAGGAAGGTGATCAGCCCCACCACCAGGATCGCCCACAGCGCGTTCGAGAAGCCGTAGCTCAACGCGATCGCGCCGCCGATGGCCTCGAGCGCGAGGAAGGACGTGGCGCCGAAGGCCGCGTTCGCGACCCGGAACTCCGACCACTTGCGGAAGCTGCGCGGCGTGTAGCGCAGCGCGTAGTCCTCCAGCGTCTCGTTCGCGACCCAGGCGTTGTAGTCGCGTCGGATGCGGAAGATCTTCTGCCCGCTCACGGAATTGACGGAAGGCATCGGGGTGTCTCGTGGAGACGGCGACGGCGAGGGGATCGGCATGGTGCAGCTGCATTGCAAGAAGCGCTCCGTGCCCGCCGTGCGCCCCCCGGTCCGTCGTCGTCGGTCCCGCGAGTCTGCGGGCAGGCGATGCGCAGGCCGCTACGTTGAATGACGTATTCGCGCAGCGGCCAGTGATTTCTAAAGTTCCAGCCATGGTGCCAGCCGCACCGTCCGATGCACTTCGATGGTGCGCGGCCTGTACTTTCCTCAACCTGCTGGAGTTCTTCGATGTCGCGTGATTCCGATCTTTCCCTCGATGCCCTGGCATTGCGTCGCCGCCGCCTGCTGCAAGGCGCCGCCGCGCTGCCCGTGATGGGCCTGAGCGGCCTGAGCTTCGGCCAGGGCCAGTTCCCCACGGCCAAGGTCAACACCACCAAGCTCGCCGTGACCGACACCGAGGTGACGGTGGGCCAGTTGCATTCGTCCACCGGCACGATGGCGATCTCGGAGACCGGCTCGATCCAGGCCGAGCAGCTCGCGATCGACCAGATCAACGCGATGGGCGGCATCCTGGGCCGCAAGATCAAGGTCATCAAGGAGGACGGCGCCTCCGACTGGCCGACCTTCGCCGAGAAGTCGAAGAAGCTGCTGGTCAACGACAAGGTCGCGGCCGTCTTCGGCTGCTGGACCAGCGCCTCGCGCAAGGCCGTGCTGCCGGTGTTCGAGAAGGAGAACGGCCTCCTGTATTACCCGACCTTCTACGAAGGCCTGGAGCAGAGCAAGAACGTGATCTACACGGGCCAGGAAGCGACGCAGCAGATCATCTGGGGCCTGGACTGGGGCGCGAAGGAGAAGAAGGCGAAGACCTTCTTCCTCGTCGGCTCCGACTACATCTGGCCGCGCACCTCGATGAAGATCGCGCGCAAGCACATCGAGAACTTCCAGAAGGGTTCGGTCAAGGGCGAGGAGTACTACCCGCTGGGCCACACCAACTTCAACTCGCTGATCAACAAGATCAAGGTCGCCAAGCCCGACTGCATCTTCGCGGCGGTGGTGGGCGGCTCGAACGTGGCCTTCTACAAGCAGCTCAAGGCCGCGGGCATCACGGGCGACAAGCAGTTCCTGCTGACCCTGGCCGTGACCGAGGACGAGATGACCGGCGTGGGCGGCGAGAACTTCGCGGGCTTCTACTCGTCGATGAAGTACTTCCAGTCGCTCGACAACGAGAACAACAAGAAGTTCGTGGCCGCCTTCAAGGCCAAGTACGGCAAGGACGCGGTGATCGGCGACGTGACGCAGGCCGGCTACCTCGGCCCGTGGCTGTGGAAGGCGGCGGTCGAGAAGGCCGGCAGCTTCGACGTCGACAAGGTGGTGGCGGGCTCGCCGGGCATCGAACTCAAGACCGCGCCGGAAGGCTACGTGAAGCTCGACGCGAACCATCACCTGTGGAGCAAGGCGCGCATCGGCCAGGGGCAACCGGACGGGACGTTCAAGGTGGTGGCGGAGTCGGCCGAACTGATCAAGCCGGATCCGTTCCCCAAGGGCTACCAGTAATCCCCCAACTGCCTGCCTTCTCGCCTTTCTCCCTCCCCCTCTGGGGGAGGGCAGGGGTGGGGGCAAGCGGCGTGCCCATGGCCATCGCCGCATGCCCCCATCCCGACCTTCCCCCAGAGGGGGAAGGAGCAACTACCCCAACACCTGGAACTGTCGCCATGACGCTGTCGGACATGTGGAACATCGGCCTGATGCAGGGCTTCGCGGGGCTGAGCCTCTTCGCGGTGCTGCTGCTCATGGGCCTGGGGCTCGCGATCATCTTCGGCCAGATGGGCGTCATCAACATGGCGCACGGCGAGTTCATGACCATCGGGGCCTACTCGGTCTTCCTCGCGGCGCAGGTCACCGAGCACCTGGCACCGGCCTTCATGCCGTACTACTTCCCGATCTCGATCGCGCTGGCCTTCGTGTTCGCCTTCATCGTCGGCTGGCTGGTGGAGTGGGCGCTGATCCGCCATCTCTACAAGCGGCCGCTCGACACGCTGCTCGCGACCTGGGGCGTGAGCCTGGGGCTGCAGCAGATCTTCCGCACCTTCATCGGCCCGAAGGAAGTGAGCCCAACCCTGCCCGAATGGCTGATGGGTTCGTGGACGCCGCACGAGGGCCTCGATATCCCGATCAACGGCATGTTCGTGCTGGTGCTCACGGCGCTGGTCACGGGCGGCGTGCTGATCGCGCTGCACCGGAGCCGCTGGGGCCTGCGGGTGCGCGCCACGGTGGCCAACCGCGTGATGGCCAACGCCACCGGCATCGACACCAAGAAGACCGACCGCCTGACCTTCGCGATCGGTTGCGGCATCGCCGGCGTGGCGGGCGCGGCCTTCACCACCATCGGTTCCACCGGGCCGACCTCGGGCTCGCTCTACATCGTCGACGCCTTCCTGGTAGTCACCTTCGGCGGCGCGGCCAGCCTGCTGGGCACGGTGGTCTCGGCCTTCGGCATCGCGCAGACGCAGTCGGTCTCGGAGTTCTTCATGACCGGCTCGATGGCCAAGGTGCTGACGCTGTCGCTGATCGTGCTGATCCTGATGATGCGGCCGCAAGGTTTGTTCGCCGTCAAGGTGCGTCGCTGACTTTCGCTTTCCCGGAGAACTCCCGATGAATTTCCTCAAGGCCTCGATCCAGCGCTACCAGCTCGGCAGCCTGCTGCTGCTGGTGCTGCTGCTCGCGGTGGTGCTGCCGCTGTCGCTCGACATCTTCCGACTCAACCTGGTGGGCAAGTACCTCACCTATGCCTTCGTCGCCGTGGGGCTGGTGATGGTGTGGGGCTACGGCGGGGTGCTGAGCCTCGGGCAGGGCGTGTTCTTCGGGCTCGGCGGCTACGCGATGGCGATGTTCCTCAAGCTCGAGGCCTCCGACCCGGTGTCGACCAAGATCCAGTCGACGCCCGGCATTCCCGACTTCATGGACTGGAACCAGATCACGGCGCTGCCGGCGTTCTGGCTGCCGTTCAAGAGCCTGCCGCTGACCTTGATCCTGGTGGTGGCGGTGCCGATGGCACTGGCCTGGCTGATCAGCTTCGCGATGTTCAAGCGCCGCGTGGGCGGGGTCTACTTCGCGATCATCACGCAGGCGGTGGCGCTGATCCTCACGGTGCTGATCATCGGCCAGCAGGGCTATACCGGCGGCGTGAACGGCATGACCGACCTGAAGACGATGCTGGGCTGGGACACGCGCACCGACAGCGCGAAGTACATCCTCTACTACGTCTGCGTGGCGCTGCTGGTGGTGGCCATCGTGCTGTGCCGCTGGATCCAGACCAGCAAGCTCGGCACCTTGCTGCTGGCGATGCGCGACAAGGAAGACCGGGTGCGTTTCTCGGGCTACGACGTGTCGAACTTCAAGGTCTTCACCTTCTGCCTGGCGGCCGGGCTCTCGGGCATCGGCGGCGCGATGTTCGCGCTGCAGGTGGGCTTCATGTCGCCGAGCTTCGTGGGCATCGTGCCCTCGATCGAGATGGTGATCTTCTGCGCGGTGGGCGGCCGCATGAGCCTGGTGGGCGCGGTCTACGGTGCGCTGCTGGTGAACGCGGGCAAGACGCTGTTCTCGGAGAGCTTCCCGGACCTGTGGCTGTTCCTGATGGCCGGGCTGTTCATCGGCGTGACGATGGCCTTCCCGATGGGCCTGGCGGGCCTGTGGGAGGAAAAGATCCGCCCGTGGTGGAAGTCGCGCCGCCAGGCGCTGCGCGAGGCCGCGGTCAAGCCGCCGGCGGTGGCCGCGGCTCCGGTCGCGCCCGTATCCGATCCCGAACCCACGCTGCCCGAAGGCGTGGGCAGCCAGCGCGCCTGAACCGGAGACCGACCATGAGCAACACCGACTTCGCGCTCGCCGTGGAAGACCTCAGCGTGTCCTTCGACGGCTTCAAGGCCATCGACGACCTCACGCTCTACATCGACCGCAACGAGCTGCGCGTGATCATCGGCCCGAACGGCGCCGGCAAGACGACGCTGCTCGACCTGATCTGCGGCAAGACGCGCGCGAGCAGCGGCAGCATCAAGTTCAAGAACACGGAGCTGACGAAGATGGCCGAGCACAAGCGCGTGCGGCTGGGCATCGGGCGCAAGTTCCAGACCCCCTCGATCTACGAGAACCTCAGCGTGTTCCAGAACCTCGAGGTGTCGTTTCCCAAGGGCCGCTCGGTGTTCGGCGCGCTGGCCTTCCAGTGCGACGACGAGGTCAAGGCACGCGTGCAGGCAGTGGCGACGGAGATCGGGTTGGCCGACCGGCTCGACACCGAAGCCGGCCTGTTGAGCCATGGCCAGAAGCAGTGGCTGGAGATCGGGATGCTGCTGATGCAGGAACCCGAGCTGCTGATGCTCGACGAACCCATCGCCGGCATGAGCGCGCGCGAACGCGAGCTCACGGCCGAGCTGCTCAAGCGCATCTGCCAGAACCGCGCGGTGATCGTGATCGAACACGACATGGCTTTCGTCAAGCAGATCGCGCACAAGGTGACCGTGATGCACCAGGGAAAGATCCTGGCCGAGGGGCCGATGGAGAAGGTGCAGGCGGATCCGAAGGTCATCGATGTTTATCTGGGGCACTAGATGGTGGCTCGTGTCTTGGTTCTTTCGGGGCGGGCTCACGCCGACGGGGTACTCCCCTCCGCGAATGTCCCCCGGCCTTCGGCCTCCTCCTTTATTTCGCTGCGGGGAGTACCCCGCCGGCGCGCGCCAGACGCGCAGCGCCTGATCGGCCCGCACAACGACTGCGCCCCCGTGCACAGGGCAGTGGGTGCTTCCCGCAGCGAAATAAAGGAGGAGCCGAAGGCGGGGGACATTCGCGGAGGGAAGTACCCGCTGTCCTGTGCACGCGCCCCGAACCGTCGTGCTTCGAACAGCAGCGCCCCCCAAAAAGAACACGCAGGAACAAAGGCCCAACAATGAGCAACATCACCCTCAAGGTAGAAAACCTCCACGTAGCCTACGGCCAGAGCGAAGCCCTGCACGGCATCTCGTTCGAGGGCATGGCCAACGAGACCGTCGCCATCATGGGAAGAAACGGCATGGGCAAGACCACGCTGTTCAAGAGCCTCATGGGCGTGCTCCCCCTCAAGAGCGGCCGCATCGAGGTGGCGGGACAGGACGTCTCGCGCGACGAGAGTTTCAGGCGCGTAGCCAAAGGCATCGCCTACGTGCCACAGGGCCGCATGATCTTTCCGACCCTGACCGTCGAGGAGAACATCGAGACCGGCCTCGAGAACTCCAGGACCCGCCGCATCCCCGAGGAGATCTACGCGCTCTTTCCCGTGCTGTGGGACATGCGCCGGCGCAAGGGCGGCAACCTCTCGGGCGGGCAGCAGCAACAGCTGGCCATCGCACGCGCCCTCGTCACCGATCCCAAGGTGCTGCTGCTCGACGAGCCCACCGAGGGAATCCAGCCTTCGATCATCAAGGACATCGCCAAGGCGCTCAACGAGATCCGCAAGCTGCGCGGACTGACCATCGTCGTGTCGGAGCAGGTGCTGAGCTTCGCGATGGACGTGGCCGACCGCCTGTTCGTGATCGAAGGCGGGCGCCTCGTGCACGAGACCGCGCGCGACAAGACCGACGTCGAGCGCATCAAGGCCTATCTCTCTGTTTAACCACAACCCCAACCAGGAGCCACTGCAATGACGGACACGCTGATCAAGGTCGATCTGACCAAGTCGCCCACCGAGAACGAGATGATCCACAACCGCTGGCATCCGGACATTCCGATGGCCTGCTGGGTCAATCCCGGCGACGACTTCATCCTCGAGACCTTCGACTGGACCGGCGGCTTCATCAAGAACAACGACAGCGCCGACGACGTGCGCGACATCGATCTCAGCACCGTGCACTACCTCTCGGGCCCCGTGGGCGTGAAGGGCGCCGAGCCCGGCGACCTGCTGGTGGTCGATCTTCTCGACATCGGCGCCAAGCAGGACAGCCTCTGGGGCTTCAACGGATTTTTCTCGAAGAAGAACGGTGGCGGTTTTCTTACCGATCATTTTCCCGAGGCGCAGAAATCGATCTGGGACTTCAAGGGCATGTTCACGAGTTCGCGCCACATCCCGGGCGTGAACTTCGCGGGCCTGATCCATCCGGGCCTCATCGGCTGCCTGCCCGACAAGCCCATGCTCGACATGTGGAACGAGCGCGAGAAGGCGCTGATCGCCACCGACCCCGATCGCGTGCCGGGCCTGGCCAATCCGCCGTTCGCCGGCACCGCCCACATGGGCAAGATGACCGGCGAGGCGCGCGCCAAGGCCGCGGCCGAGGGCGCGCGCACCGTGCCGCCGCGCGAGCATGGCGGCAACTGCGACATCAAGGATCTCTCGCGCGGCTCGAAGGTGTTCTTCCCCGTCTACGTCGACGGCGCCGGCCTCAGCGTGGGCGACCTGCACTTCAGCCAGGGCGACGGCGAGATCACCTTCTGCGGCGCCATCGAGATGGCCGGCTGGGTGCACATGAAGGTCTCGCTCATCAAGGGCGGCATGGCCAAGTACGGCATCAAGAACCCGATCTTCAAGCCCAGCCCCATCACGCCGCAGTACAACGACTACCTGATCTTCGAGGGCATCTCGGTCGACGAGAGCGGCAAGCAGCACTACCTCGACGTCAACGTGGCCTACCGCCAGGCCTGCCTCAACGCCATCGAGTACCTGAAGAAGTTCGGCTACTCGGGCGCGCAGGCCTACTCGATCCTCGGCACGGCACCGGTGCAGGGCCACATCAGCGGCGTGGTCGACGTGCCCAACTCCTGCGCCACCCTGTGGCTGCCCACGGGCATCTTCGACTTCGACATCAATCCCAACGCCACGGGGCCGGTGAAGATGATCGACGGCAGCATCGACATGCCGCTGTCGCCCGACCTGCGCTGAGGCATTGAGGAAAGAAGCCGCATGCCCACCTACGACTACGACTGCGGACGCTGCGGCGGCTTCGAGGCGCTGCGCCCCTCGGCGCTGCGCGACGAACCCGCTGCCTGCCCCGACTGCGGCGGCGCCTCGCCGCGCGTGCTCGCGGCCGCGCCGCGGCTCGCGCTCATGGCGGCCGACACGCGCCTCGCGATGGCCACCAACGAACGCGCGCGGCACGAGCCCGCGAGCTCGCGCGACTACGCGCGATTGCGCCATCCATCGGGCTGCGGATGCTGCTCGACGAGCGCGCGCCGCGGTGCCACGGTGACCGCCTCGAACGGTGCCAAATCGGCACCGTCGCGGCGGCCCTGGATGATCTCGCATTGAGGACTCGGCAAGATTTCATGCATGCGCTATGCGCATGCAAAGGATGCGGGAAAGTAGTGCTTTCGGCCGATCTCCCTCTGAGGAAGGTCGATTCAGTGCCCCGCTCGCATGCGTGAAACTTGCCCAAAACTTTCTGGATTGTTTCGAAACGGCGAACGCCGTGATTCTTTTTGCGGTGATTCAAAAGGGTCGAACAGGATCAAACTTCTCCTCACGGACAAACCACCGTTCAACCTGAAGGAGATACCAAATGACCGCCTCGAAGATCCTCGCCGCCGTTGCCGTTGCCCTGCTTGCCGCCACCGGCGCACAAGCCGAAACCTATGACGGCGTCCACACCGTGCACTCCACGGTCTCGCGTTCCGAAGTCGCATCGCAAGCCGTGGCAGCCGCCCGTGCCGGCGATGCCTACAGCGAAGGTGCCACCGCCGGTGCGCAACCCTTCAGCTCGACCGCCGACCGCGCGACCATCCGTGCCGAAGCCGTTGCCAAGGCCCACGATCCGCTGCAAAGCCTCGACCGCCGCGCCTTCTACCGCGACGAAGTGCCGCAAGCCTACAAGAAGCCCAGCGTGTCGTTCACGCGTCAAGCTGGCCTCTGAGCCACGGTGGCACGCCGGTGCGAGAGCACCGGCCGCATGAAAGAAGCGAATGAGGAAAGGGCCTGCGGGCCCTTTCTTCGTGTCTGGCGCGACAGCGCGCCGCTCACGCCAGCGTCTCGCCTTCCTTGAGCACGCCCGCGTTGCGCAGTGCCGCGTCGAGCCAGCTGGCCGCGGTGTGGCCTCGCTTGATCGCTTCGATGCGCGCGGCTTCGTCCTCGACCTTCTTCCGCGCCGCGCGAAGCAGGGTTTCGACTTTCTCCCGCTCGACCACCACCACGCCATCGGCATCGCCGATCACCAGATCGCCGGGACGCACGGCCACGCCGCCGACCGACACCGGATGCCCGATGCGCCCCGAGGCCAGCTTGGTCGGGCCGTTGGGATTGGTGCCGACCGAGAACACCGGGAAGTCCATCTCGTCGATCTCCACGCTGTCGCGCACCGCGCCGTCGATCACCACGCCGGCGATGCCGACCTGGCGGCAGGCATTCATCATGATCGTGCCCATCAGCGCCGCGCTGCGGTCGCCCTTGCCGTCGATCACCAGCACGTCGCCCGGCTGCGCGAGCGCGATCGCGGCATGGATCATCAGGTTGTCGCCGGGCCGCACTTCCACCGTGAGCGCGCTGCCCACCAGCTTCATGCGGTGGCGCAGGGCCTCGATGCGGCCGTGCAGGGCGCCGCGGCGGCCCGCGACGTCGGCGAGGATGGCCGGCTGGAAGGCCGCGGCGCGGCGCAGCAGCTCGGGGGATACGCGCGCGAAGTCGCGAACGATGTCGGGATGCGGGTTCATGGTCTGGTGTTCTCTCATTCGGCCTTGACGTCGGCGTCCTTCACCACGCGGCCCCACTTGCGCTTGTCGGCCGCGAGGAAGGCACGGAACTGCTCGGGCGTGCTGCCCACGGGCTCGAGGCCGTCGGCCGTGAGGCGCTTGGCGATCTCGGGCTGAGCGAGCACCTTCGCGATCTCGCGCTGCAGGCGCTCGACCACGGCCGGCGGCGTGTTCTTCGCCGCGCAGATGCCGGCCCAGGTCACGGGCTCGACCTCGGCGATGCCGGCCTCGGCCACGGTCGGAATCTCGGGAAAGGCCGCGAGCCGGCGCGGACTGGCCACGGCGAGGGCACGCAGCTTGCCGGCGCGCGCGTACTGCATCGAGCTCACGGGCTGGTCGAAGATCATCGAGACCTGGCCCGCGATCAGATCGGTCATGGCCTGGCCCGTGCCCTTGTAGGCCACGTGCACGATGTCGATGCCCGCGCGGCTCTTGAGCATCTCGCCCGCGAGGTGGCCGCCGGTGGCCGTGCCCGAGGACGCGAAGTTGATCTCGCCGGGCTTCTGCTTGGCGTAGGCGACCAGCTCCTTCACGTTCTTCACCGGCAGGCTCGCGTTGACCAGCAGCATGTAGGGCGCATTGACGACCTGCGTGACCGGCACGATGTCCTTCTCGGGATCGAAGGGCATGCTTTTCAGCACATGCGGCTGGATCGACAGCGTGCCCGTGGTGCACATCAGCAGCGTGTGGCCATCGGCTGGCGCGGCGAGCATGGCCGAGGCCGCGATGTTGCCGCCGGCGCCGGGACGGTTGTCGATCAGCACCTGCTGGCCCAGCCCTTCGGCCAGCTTGGGCGCGATCAGCCGCGCCACCACGTCGTTCGAGCCGCCGGGCGAGAAGCCGACGAGGATCTTCACGGGCTTCGATGGAAAGGTGTCGGCCGCGCTCGCGGTGGCGGCGCCGAGCCAGGCCGTGCCCGCGGCCACGACCGGCAGCAGCGTGAGAAGGGAGCGGAGTTTCATTGCGGTTCCTGGTGAAGCGGTTGGCCCGAGAGTTCGGCGCGGGCGCGTGCGATGCGCCGGCAGCCTTCGAGCAGCTGCCCGGTGCCGGCGGCGAACGAGAGGCGGAAGTGCGTCGGCACGCCATAGGCGCTGCCCTGCAGTGACGCGAGGTCCTGCGCGTCGAGCAGGTGCATCACCCAGTCGTCGCTGTCGGCGATCGTGGTGCCCTGGGGCGTGCGCAGCCCGAACAGCGCGCTGCACGAGGCGAAGACGTAGAAGGCGCCGTCGGGCACTTCGCAGCGGATGCCGTCGATGGCATTGAGCGCCTCGACCACCGTGTCGCGCCGCGCGCGGTAGGCCTGGCGGTTGGTGGCGATGCTGTCCTGCGGCCCCGTGAGCGCCGCGATGGCGGCGGCCTGCGCGATCGAGTTCGGGCCCGAGGTGCTCTGCGACTGCAGCTTGACCATCGCCTTGATCAGCGCCGCGGGCCCGGCACCGTAGCCGATGCGCCAGCCCGTCATCGCATAGGCCTTGGAGACGCCGTTCACCGTCAGCGTGCGCTCCCGCAGGTCGGGCGCCACCTCGGCGAGGGTGGCGAAGGGCGCGTCGCCGTAGACCAGGTGCTCGTAGATGTCGTCGGTCAGCACCCAGACCTGCGGATGGCGCCGCAGCACCTCGGCCAGCGCCAGCAGTTCGGCGCGCGTGTAGGTGGCGCCGCTCGGGTTGTTCGGCGAGTTGAGCATCAGCCAGCGCGTGCGGCCGGTGATGGCGCGCTCGAGGTCGGCGGGCTGCAGCTTGAAGCCCGCCGCGGCCGGGCCGTTGACGAACACCGGCACGCCGCCGGCCAGCCGCGCGATGTCGGGGTACGAGACCCAGTAGGGCGCCGGCACGATGACCTCGTCGCCGGCCGCCACCGTGCACATCAGCGCATTGAAGATCACCTGCTTGGCGCCGGTGCCGACGATGATCTCGCCCGGCGCGTAGCGCAGCCGGTTCTCGCGCAGGAACTTGCCCGCGATGGCCTCCTTGAGCGCCGGCGTGCCGCCGACGTCGGTGTAGCGCGTCTGGCCCTCGGCCATCGCGCGGATGGCGGCCTGCTTGATGTGTTCGGGCGTCTCGAAGTCGGGCTCGCCGGCGGTGAGAGCGAGGATGTCCCGGCCCTGCGCGCGCAGCTCGCGCGCCCTCTGGCCGGCCATGGAACTCGGAGAAGGCTGGATCCGGTTCAGTCGTGGTGCGATGTGAAGCATGCGGCCAGTATCGAAGTGCCTTCGCCGCGGGACAAACGAGTAATCGGCGTGGCCCGGTATTCCTTTTTTTCCTGGCCGGTGGCGGGCGTACATTCCGCCGCATGAACTTCACCTACAAGCAGCTCGAGGCCTTCCTGTTCAGCGCCAGGCTCCAGAGCTTCAGTGCCGCGGCGGTGAAGCTGCACACCACGCAGTCGGCCATCTCCAAGCGGCTGGCCGAGCTCGAGGAGTCGCTCGGCGGTCCCTTGCTGCACCGCACCTCGCACGGCCTGGAGCTGGCGCAGGCTGGCCGCGAGCTGCTGCCGCTGGCGGAAGAGGCGCTGCGGCTGTGGCAGCGCATCGAGCACGACATCAGCCTCGACAAGACGCTGCGCGGCAGCTTCCGCGTGGGCGTGACGGAGCTGATCGCGATGACCTGGCTCACGCGGCTGATCCAGCTGCTGCAGAAGCTGCATCCGCAGGTGACGATCGAGCCGGTGGTCGACGCCGGCCTCACGCTGTTCGAGCGGCTCGAGGCCAACAAGCTCGACCTGACGATCATGCCGGGCACCTTCTGGGGCCAGGCCTTCGAGTCGGTCAAGGTGGGGCAGGTCGACCAGGCCTGGATCGCGAGCCCGCGGCTGCGCATTCCGCAGCGCGCGCTGAAGCCGCACGAGTTCGCCGACTACCCGGTGATCGAGCAGCCCGCGGGCGCCTCGAAGAACCGCTTCTACGAGGCCTGGCGCGGGGAGCACGGCTTCCGCTTCGGCAAGGTCATGCTGACCAACAGCACGACGGTGCTGCGCGAGTTGACGATCAGCGGCTTCGGCATCAGCCAGCAGGCGCTCGACTACGTGCGGCCCGACATCCGCAGCGGCCTGCTGCGCATCGTGCGCAGCGACCCGATGCCGCCGCCGCTGGTCTACAGCGCCGTGCACCGGCGCGACAACGCGAGCCCGGCGCTGGCGCGCATCGTCGAGCTGGCCGTGCAGACCTGCGACTTCAAGCTGCGCGCGAGCCAGCACGACGTGGCGCCGGCGGGGCCCGCGCGCGGCGCGGGCACGCGGCAGCGCGCGCTGCGCCCGGGTGCGAAGAAGCCCGTGAAGGCGGCCCGGCGCTAGGATCCGAGCGGGATTTTAAAATATACGCATTGCGTATAAACTCGCGGCCCATGAACATGCCGCAGCAAGTGCTTCTCCGCGACGCGATGCGTCAGCTCAACATGACGCGCGATGCCTTCGCCGAGCGCATCGGCAGCCGCCGGAGGGCACTCGACGCCTGGCTGCTGCCCGACGAGTCGAACGAATTCCGGGCCATGCCCGAGGTGGCGCGGCGCTTCGTGAGCGAGATCCTGGCGTCGAGCGGGCGCCCCGGTGAATATACGCAGAGCGCACAGGATGGCGCGCTGCGCCGGTCGCTCCATGTCGACGGCGCGCAGCACCTGCTGTCGGTGGCCCAGTTCGACCGCGAGGCCATCGACGAGTTGTTCCGGCTCGCCGACGTGATGCAGCCGATCGCGCGCCGCCGCAAGGTCAGCCGCGTGCTCGAGGGCGCGGTGCTGGCCAACCTGTTCTTCGAGGCCAGCACGCGCACGCGCGTGAGCTTCGGCGCGGCCTTCTGCCGGCTCGGCGGCTCGGTCTGCGACACGACGGGCTTCACCTTCTCCTCGATGGCCAAGGGCGAATCGATCCGCGACACCAGCCGCGTCATCAGCGGCTATGCCGACGCGATCGTGGTGCGCCATCCGGAGCAGGGCTCGGTCGCCGAGTTCGCGCGCGCCACCAACGTGCCGGTCATCAACGGCGGCGACGGGCCGGGCGAGCATCCGAGCCAGGCGCTGCTCGACCTCTACACCATCCAGCGCGAGTTCTCGCGCCTGGGCAAGCTGGTCGACGGCGCGCATGTCGCGATGGTCGGCGACCTCAAGTACGGTCGCACCGTGCATTCGCTGATCAAGCTGCTCGCGCTGTACCGCGGCCTGAAGTTCACGCTGGTCGCGCCGCCGCAGCTCGCCATGCCGGCGGAGATCGTGGAGCTGGTGAGCCGCAATGGCCACGTGGTGCAGACCGCCACCGCGCCGGCGCAGGCGCTGGCCGGCGCCGACGTGGTCTACGCGACGCGCATCCAGAAGGAGCGCTTCGCGCACGACGAGGTGCTGGAGGGCTTCGACCAGGCCTTCGCGATCGACCGCGCGCTGGTCGATGCGGCGTGCAGGAAGGACGTGGTGCTGATGCACCCGCTGCCGCGCGACGGCCGCCCGGGCTCGCACGACCTGAGCACCGACCTCGACAACGACCCGCGGCTGGCGATCTTCCGCCAGACCGACAACGGCATCCCGGTGCGCATGGCCATCTTCGCCACGCTGCTGGGCGTGGACCGGCTCGTGAGCCGCTCGATGCGCGACGCGGCCTGGACGCCGCCCTCGCACATCGGCCCCGACGACAGCAGCTTCCACGGCCTCGACTGAGGCTGGCGCGAAACCGCCATCGAGCGCGGGTAAGCTCGCCGCCCATGAAGCGCAACACCACCGCCAAGTCCACCAGCGTTCCCCCCGCCGCGAACGGCAAGGCCCCGGCCACCGATGCCTCCGGCGGCGCCCCGGTGTTCGCGGTGCTCGCGCGCATCGAGACCCTCTGGTCCTCGCTCGGCCCGGTGGGCCAGCGCATCGCCGACTTCATCGTGAAGAACCCGCGCGAGGTGGTCCACATGTCGGTCAGCGAGGTGGCCGAGCGCACCGGCTCGAGCGAAGGCAGCATCGTCGGCCTGTGCAAGAACCTCGGCGCCACCGGCTTCCAGCAGATCAAGATCGCGCTGGCGCAGGAGATCGTGCGGCCGGTGCAGTTCATCCACGAGGACCTCGATCCGCAGGACGCGGCCGAGGCGGTGATCCGCAAGATCTTCCAGAGCAACGTGCAGACCCTGCACGACACGCAGGCCACGCTCGACGCCGGTTCGATGGAACGCGCGGTGAAGCTGCTGCGCGACGCCGAGCGCATCGAGATCTACGGCATCGGCAGCTCCGCCACCATCGCAGAGGACGCCCACTACCGCATGCTGCGCATCGGCCTCAACGCGAAGGTGGTGGTCGATTCGCACGTGCAGGCGATCAGCGCCTCGCTCACCGACTCGCGGGTGGCGGTGCTGACCATCTCGCACTCGGGCAGCACGCACGAGACCGTGACCGCGACGCGGCTGGCCAAGGAGGCCGGCGCCTCGACCGTGTGCATCACCAACTTCGGCAAGTCGCCGATCCAGGCCTTCTCGGACGTGCTGCTGTTCACCATGGCGCGCGAGACCAACTTCCGCACCGAGGCCATGACCAGCCGCCTCGCGCAGCTCGCGATCATCGACGTGCTGATCGCCTGCCTGGCGCTGTCGGACTACGACACCTCGGTGCGCACGCTGCGCCAGACCTTCGACGTGCTGTCGCTCAAGCGGTACTGAGGCGGCTGCGCTCGGGCGGGCGCGCGGGCAGGGCCGTCACCTCGGCCGTGGCGCGCGGCAGCAGCAGGCCGGCGACCGACGGCGCCACCGCCTCGGGCGCGGCGCCCACCAGCAGGCAGGCCATGCCCAGTCGCGCGGCGCCCGCGGCATCGGTGGCCGGGTTGTCGCCGATCACCACCGTGCTCGCGGGCTCGGCGCCCAGGCAGCGCAGGCCTTCCTCGAACAGCAGCGGCTCGGGCTTGCCGACGATGCGCCAGGGCTGCACGCCGCTGGCCGTGAGCACGGCCGCGAGCAGCGAGCCGGTCTCGGGCACCACGCGGCCGTGCGGGCCCGGATGGGTGGCGTCGGCGTTCGTGACCACCAGCCGCGCGCCGCGCAGCAGTTCGTTGGCCACCGCGCCCAGCCGCGCATGGCTGAAGCGCATGTCGAGCGCGAGCAGCACGAACTCGGCCTCGGACGCGACCAGCCGGAAGCCGAGCGCGCGCGCATGGCGCTGCAAGGCGGGCGTGCCCACCACCATCAGCCGCGCCGTGGGGTGCTGGCGCGCGAGCAGGCTCACGGCGAGCTCGCCGGCCAGCACGATGCGCTCGGGCGGCGCGCGCAGGCCGAGCCGGCGCAGCCGCAGCGCGAGGCCCTGGGCGGTGTGGGTCGAGTTGTTCGACACGATCGCGAAGCGGCCCTCGAAACGCTCGAGGAGTTCGGCCGCGCCGTCGATGGCTTCGTTCTGGCGCACCAGCGTGCCGTCGAGGTCGAGCAGCAGGTGACGCGCCTGCGCGAGCGGTGCCAGGTCCGCTGCCGCGGGGCCTCCCGGCGCCCGGGTCTGGGTTGCGATGTTCTTCATGGATCTCCGGTTCGGGCCATCGGGGGAGCGGGGGTGCTGGCCGTGCGGCGGGATTGTATTGAACATTGCTCAGTCGTTTGCTAATTTTCAAATGAGCTTATTTCATTTGCTTGTCATCTTCGACTTCTAAAGTTCAACGCAACCGAGCGAGGCACTCGCCCGAGAAACGCCCCCGAACCGAAGGAACCGATCATGAAGAAACTCCTGGCCATCGCCGCCGCCGCCGTCTCGTTCAGCGCGCTGCTGGCCCTCCCGTCCCACGCCCAGTCCGTGGCCGACGGCTCGCGCGAACATCCGCTGCGCGTGCTGCTGATTCCCGCCGACGGCGGCACCGAGTCGGGCACCAAGGCCGACTACGCGCCGGTGTTCAACGCCATCACGCGCAGCACCGGCCTGAACTTCGACCTCAAGGTCGGCCAGTCCTACGGCGCCGTGGTCGAGGGCATGTGCAACCAGCTCGCCGACATCGCCTTCTTCGGCCCGGTGTCGTACGTGCAGGCCCACAAGCGCGGCTGCGCGCAGCTGCTGGCCGTGGGCGTGGAGAAGGGCGCCTCGGTCTACTACGCCGGCATGTTCGCCAAGGCCAATGCGCCGATCGCCTCGATCAAGGACCTGAAGGGCAAGCGCGTGGCCTTCGGCGACGTGAACTCGGCCTCGAGCTTCACCTTCCAGATCGCGATGCTGCTCGACGCCGGCATGGACCCGGCCAAGGACCTGTCGGCGATCCGCATGACCGGCAGCCACGCCAGCAGCCTGGCCGCGCTGGTGCAGGACCAGGTCGACGTGGCCTCGCTCTCGTTCGACTCGTACGAGAAGGCGGTCAAGCAGGGCGCGGCCGATCCGAAGACCATCAAGGTGATCGCCAAGAGCATGGCCATTCCCTATCCGCCGCTGGCGCTGAACTCCAAGCTGCCCGAGGCGCTGAAGACCAAGCTCAAGGACGCCTTCCAGACCGTGAACAAGGCCCCCGGCATCACGCCCGACATGATCCGCGGCTACGGTGGCGGCAAGATCGACGGCTACGACACCAAGTTCTCCGAGGAAGAGTTCAACGTCGCCGCCGAGAAGCTGGGCCTGCTGACCGACGACCTCAAGGGCCGCATCCTCGCCAAGGCGGCCGAGCGTTGATCGCCGGCGATCGCACGCACGCCGCAGAGTCCGCCGCCGGAAGCACGCCCATGCTGCAGTTCGAATCGGTCGCCATGCGCCACCCCGACGGCACGCGCGCGCTCGGCGGCGTCTCGCTCGAGGTGCCCGCGGGCCAGTTCTGCGTGGTGCTGGGCGCCTCGGGCGCGGGCAAGTCGACCTTGCTGCGCACCGCCAACGGCCTGGTCGTGCCCACGCAGGGCACGGTGCGGGTCGAGGGCGTGCGCATCGCGCCGGGCTCGCTGGCACACGTGCGTCCGCGCATCGGCATGATCCACCAGCAGTTCAACCTGGTGCTGCGCTCGAGCGTGGCCGAGAACGTGCTCGCCGGCGCCTTGCCGGCCCTGGGCACCTGGCGCGCGCTGCTCGGCCTGTTCACCGACGCGCAGCGGCGCAAGGCCTGCGAACTGGTCGAGTCGGTGGGCCTGGGCGAGGAGCACCTGCTGCGCCGCGTGAGCGAGCTCTCGGGCGGCCAGCAGCAGCGCGTGGGCATCGCGCGCGCCTTCATGCTCGACCCGCCGCTGGTGCTGGCCGACGAGCCGGTGGCCAGCCTCGATCCGCAGACCAGCCACGACGTGCTGTCGCTGCTGCGCCGGCAGGCGCGCGAGCGCGGCACCACGGTGCTGTGCAGCCTGCACCAGATCGAACTGGCCTGCGAGTTCGCCGACCGCATCGTGGCCTTGCGTCGCGGCGTGGTCGTGTTCGACGGCGCGCCGCGGACGTTCCAGCCGCAGGTCTTCGATGCGATCTACGGCCGCGGCGACACCGCGCCCGAGTCCGTGCCCGCGGCCCGGCCATCGATGGCCGGCGAGCCCGAGGCGGCGCTGCCGCTGCATGCCGGCGCCCTGGAGCTCGCGCAATGAACACGATCTCTTCTTCCTCTTCCGACGCGCGCGCGTCGCGCCCGGCCTCGGCCTGGGACCTGCCGCGGCCCTTCGGCACCCGCACGCTGGTCGTGCTGCTGCTGGTGCTCGTGGTGGGCTTCTTCGCGGGCCAGCGCGTGGAGATGGGCCGCATGCTCTCGCTGACCGGCGAGGGCGTGCTCGCCGCGGTGGGCCTGCGCGACAACTCGCAGGTGCTCTCGGGCCTGGGCTCGATCGCGCGCTCGCTGTTCCCGCCGCAGATCTCCGAGCAGACCGAGGTCGCGCGCATCGAGGGCTTCGACCGCAACCGGCTGCCCTGGTTCTCGCGCGTCGAGACCCTCGAGACGCACGAGCCCAAGCTGAACCCCGAGACCCTGCAGATGGAGGACCGCGTCGAGCGCCGCGAGGTGCTGGTCGAGCCGCTGGGCTACCTGTGGCACGTGGCGGTGAAGATGCTCGAGACCTTCGAGATCGCGGTCTGGGCCACGCTGATCGCGATCGTGCTGAGCGCGCCATTGGCCTGGTGCAGCGCGAAGAACTATGCGCCCAACCGCCTGGCCTACGGCCTCGCGCGCAGCGTGGTCGGCCTGTTCCGCGCGGTGCCCGAGCTGGTGAGCGCGCTGTTCCTGGTGCTGGCCTACGGCTTCGGCCCGATCGCCGGCGTGCTGGCCCTCGCGCTGCACTCGGCCGGCTTCCTCGGCAAGTTCTACGCCGAGGACATCGAGACCGCCGACGACAAGCCGCAGGAGGCGCTGCGCGCCATCGGCGCCAACAAGCTCAAGGTGATGCGCTTCGCGGTGCTGCCGCAGGTGATGCCGCAGTTCATCGCCTACACGCTCTACGTGCTCGACCGCAACGTGCGCATGGCCACCGTGGTCGGCCTGGTCGGCGCGGGCGGCATCGGCCAGGAGCTCAAGGGCCGCTACGACATGTACAACTATGCGCACGTCGGCACGATCCTGATCGCGATCTTCCTGACGGTGCTGGTGCTCGACCGCATCGCCGCCCGGCTGCGCAGCCGCTATGGCTGAGCCCTGAGTCCCCCGCGGATACCGCGTTCGCGGCGTCCGCTCCCCATTCCCTGATTTCTGTCCGAACTCTCGCGCGGCTCGTCCGCCGCGCGGAGCGGCTTCGGCCGCGCCTTTGTCTCCCACGTCCCTCGATTCGAAAGGAACCCTCATGAAAACAGCATCTTCCCGGTACGGCCTCGCTGCGGCAGGCCTTCTCCTGTGCCTGAGCCTCGCCGCCTGCGGTGGCGGTGGTGGGGGCGGTGGCCTGCCGATCCTGCCGCCGGGACAGACCCCGCCGGCCGGCGACGGCAACAACGGCAACGGCAACAACCCGCCGCCCCAGCCCGCGCTCAAGTGCGCGCCCTGAGTCCGCGCCTTCCTCCAGACCTCCCTTCGCCCTGCGTTGAAAGAACCTCCCATGAACACCACCTCCCGTCGCGATTTCTTCCGCAAGTCGGCCGGCGCCATCGGCGCGGCCTCGGCCCTCACCATGCTCCCGCCCGTGATCCGCAAGGCCCTGGCGGTCGAGGCCGCGGTCGACACCGGCTCGATCAAGGACATCAAGCACATCGTGATCCTGATGCAGGAGAACCGCAGCTTCGACCACTACTTCGGCACGCTGAAGGGCGTGCGCGGCTTCGGCGACCGTTTCCCGATCCCGCTGGCCAACGGCAAGTCGGTGTTCTTCCAGCCCAACACCACCGCGGGCGCGCCCGAGATCCAGCCCTTCCGCCGCGACTCCACGATCGCCAACGCGCTGATCGGCTCGGGCGCGCCGCACAGCTTCCCCGACATGCAGGGCGCCTGGGCGCAGGGGAAGATGGACCGCTGGATCCAGTTCAAGAACCAGGTGACGATGGGCTACTACCTGCGCGAGGACATCCCGTTCCAGTTCGCGCTGGCCGATGCCTTCACGATCTGCGACGGCTACCACTGCTCGATCCTTACCGGCACCGATCCCAACCGCATCGTGTTCTGGTCGGGTTCCAACTTCAATCCCGAGCTGCGCAAGAAGGGCATCAACAGCACCGACACCGATTCGGAACCGGTCAACTCGCGCTGCTGGCCGAGCCCGTCGAACTGGATCGCGGGCAACCCGCAGGAAGCCGACGGCACGGGCCAGAAGAACGCGACCACGGGCGCCTACAACTACAAGTACGTCAACAACGCGTTCAAGTGGGACACGCTGCCCGACGTGCTGCAGAAGAACGGCATCAGCTGGCACATCTACCAGAACATGAACAACAACTGGACCGGCGCCATGAACGGCTGCCTGGCGTTCCAGAGCTTCCGCACCGCGCAGCCCGGCTCGCCGGTCTACCAGCACGGCCTGACCGGCGGTCCCGCCGCGGCCGACGGCGCCACCAACTTCCTGGCCCAGCTCAAGCAGGACGTGATGAACGATACCCTGCCGCAGGTCTCGTGGGTGCTGCCCACGCAGGCACTGGCCGAACACCCGGGCAGCAGCGAAGGCGTGGCCGGCGCGGCCGACTTCATCTCCGACGTGCTGAGCGCGCTGACCTCGAACCCCGCGGTCTGGAGCAAGACGGCGCTGTTCGTGACCTTCGACGAGAACGACGGCTTCTTCGACCACGTGGCGATGCCCGCCGTGCCCTCGTACGACGCCGACGGCAACCTGATGGGCAAGTCCACCGTGCCGCTGGACGGCGAGTACTTCGACGCCTCGGTGGGTGGTAGCTACCTCAATGGCGCCGACACCATCAGCGGCAAGATCCGCCCCTGGGGCCTGAGCTCGCGCGTGCCGATGTACGTGGTGTCGCCGTGGAGCAAGGGCGGCTGGGTCAACTCGCAGGTGTTCGACCACACCTCGATGGGCCGTTTCCTCGAGAAGCGCTTCGACATCACGATCGACGCCATCAGCCCGTGGCACCGCGCGGTCTGCGGCGACCTCACGAGCTGTTTCGACTTCGTCAGCCCGAACGATCCGGTGGTGCCCAAGCTGCCCGACACCAGCGGCTATCCCGCCATCAACACGGCGCAGAAGGCGCTGGGCAACACCGGCGTCATCACCAAGGCGCCCGTGCCCGCCAAGCCGCTGTTCCAGGAGACCGGCACGCGCTTCTCGCGCGCGCTGCCCTACGAGCTGCACACCAGCGCGCGCGTCGAGGCACGCGGCCAGGTCTCGCTGATCTTCAGCAACACCGGCGACCAGGGCGCGGTGTTCCACGTCTACGACAAGCTGCACCTGGACCGCATCCCGCGCCGCTACACGGTGGAAGCCGGCAAGCAGCTGCAGGACTACTGGGACACCATCGCCACCGATGGCGGCAAGTACGACCTCTGGGTCTACAGCACCAATGGCTTCGTGCGCAGCTTCAGCGGCGACGCGATGGCCTTCGACGCGGCCGCCTTCAGGCCCGAGGTCCAGGTCTGCTACGACCCGGCCGCCGGCGACGTCTACGTGAAGGTGCACAACAACGGCAGCATCGACGGCGAGGTGACCGTGCAGTCGAACGCCTACCGCACCGACGGCCCCTGGACCCTCAGGGCGCCGAAGGGCGACATGGGCACGCTGCACTGGGAGCTCAAGGACAGCGGCCACTGGTACGACTTCACCGTGACCGCCGGCAACGCCGTGCGCCGCTTCGCGGGCCGTGTCGAGACCGGCAAGCCGACCGTGAGCGACCCCGCGATGGCGATGCACCTGCAGGCCTGAGCGCGCTTCCACCCCAACGAGGAGAAACACCATGAAGAAGAACAAGCGCATGCCGCGCGGCGCGAGCCTGCTCGGCGCGTCGCTGGCCCTGGCCGCGATCTGCGGCCCGGCCCTGGCCC
Source organism: Variovorax sp. GW821-FHT09B05 (assembly GCF_059418265.1). Lineage (NCBI taxonomy): Bacteria > Pseudomonadati > Pseudomonadota > Betaproteobacteria > Burkholderiales > Comamonadaceae > Variovorax > Variovorax sp. GW821-FHT09B05. The sequence continues at coordinate 54,594 of NZ_JBWKPN010000007.1, read as the reverse complement.
AGACGGTGCCGGTGGTCTGGGATCCGGCCAAGGCCAACCTCGGCGTCGGCACCGATGCCGGCACCACGGTCGGCGGCAGCAACAACACGGCCGTCGGCACCAAGGCCGGCACCAAGGTGACGGGCGACGACAACCTGGCCGTGGGCCAGAACGCCGGCGCCGGCGTCACCGGCAGCAACAACCAGGCGATCGGCGAGGGCGCGGGCAACACGGTCAACGGCAGCGGCAACCAGGCCATCGGCCAGAACGCCGGCAACAACGTGACCGGCCCGACCAACCAGGCCATCGGGCAGGGCGCCGGCAACAACGTCACCGGCACCAGCGACATCTCGATCGGCCTGGGCGCCGGCAACAACGTCAGCACCAACTGGAACCTCGCGATCGGCAACAACGCGGGCACCAACGTGTCGGGCGGCAATGCCAACGTGGGCATCGGCTTCGAGTCGGGCCAGAACGTCAAGGGCGGCTGGAACCAGTCGATCGGCCGCAGCGCGGGCGACAACGTCACCGGCGACCACAACAACGCCACCGGCTTCCATGCCGGCAGCGGCGTGACCGGCAGCGACAACAACGCCACCGGCACCAGTGCCGGCATGACCGTGACCGGCAGCAACAACAACGCCATGGGCAACGGTGCCGGCAACAAGGTCACGGGCAGCGACAACACGGGCATCGGCACCAATGCCGGCAGCAACGTGACGGGCAGCAACAACGTGTCGCTCGGCGAGGGTGCGGGCAACAACGTCGGCACGAACTGGAACCTGGCCATCGGCGAGGGCGCGGGCAGCAACGTGTCGGGCAAGAACGCCAACCAGGCGATCGGCTACTACGCGGGCACCAACGTCAACGGCGGCTGGAACCAGACCATGGGCCGCAGCTCGGGCCAGAACGTGACCGGCGACTACAACAACTCGACCGGCTACGCGGCCGGCTCGAACGTGACCGGCAGCCGCAACGACGCCACGGGCCAGAACGCCGGCCAGAACGTGACCGGCAACGACAACGAGGCCTACGGCACCGGCGCGGGCAGCAACGTCAGGGGCGATGGCAACCAGGCCTATGGCATGGGCGCGGGCAACGGCGTTACCGGCAGCAACAACATGTCGATGGGCCAGGCCGCGGGCGGCGGCGTGCAGGGCAGCAACAACGTGGCTTCGGGCACGATGGCGGGCCAGGTGGTCAGCGGCAACTCGAACCTCGCGCAGGGCAACAGCGCGGGCCAGCACGTGCGCGGCAACGACAACATCGCGATCGGCTCGGGCTCGGGCGCCTATGTGAACGCGAACCAGACCGCCTCGATCGGCGTCGGCGCGCGCGCCAGTGCCGACAACTCGCTGGCCATCGGCACCAATGCGCAGGCCTTCGAGGACTCGGGCGTGGCGATCGGCAACGGCGCCGTGGTGAACCATGCGAACAGCGTGGCGCTCGGCGCCGGCAGCGCGACCACGCGCGGCGCGCTCAACAACTACACCGCCATCGGCATGGCCGGCGTGCAGTCGTCGATGGGCGAGGTGGCGCTGGGCAACCGCCAGATCACCGGCGTGGCCCCGGGCAGCGCGCCCACGGACGCCACCAACGTCGGCCAGGTGCAGGGCATGGTGAAGGAGGGCGTGAGCCAGGCCAATGCCTACACCGACACCGTGGCCGCGCAGGGCCTGCCGGTCGGCAAGGCCTACACCGACCTCACGGCCGCCCGCCTGCAGAGCCAGATCGACGACACGGCCCGCCGTGCCTACGCCGGCATCGCCAGCGTGGCCGCGATGGAGGCCGCGCCGATGGTGCCCGGCAAGATCAGCTATGCCGTGGGCCTGGGCAACTACCGCAGCGAGAGCGCGATCGGCGGCTCGCTGCGCCACACCTCGCAGGACGGCCGCTACAGCGTCACGCTCGGCGTGGGCGCGAGCAGCTCGGGCGTGGTGACGCGCGTGGCGCTCACGGGCGTGTTCGACTGAGGACGGTGCCGGCGGGCGCAGGGGCTCTGCTATAACGCAGCGGCCCTGTTCAACCCGCCGCATCCCTCATGCACAACACGTCGCTGACGCTGCTCAAGTGGATCTTCATCGCCGTCGGCCTGGGCCTGCTGGTCATCGCGATCGTGGTGCCCGACGAGGCCAAGTGGCTGCTCACGCTGCTGGGCCTGATGTTCACGGGCGTGGGCGGCGGCATCCTGTTCGTCGGCGAACGCAACGCGAAGCGCGCGGCCTGGCTGCTGCAGCATGGCCAGCGCATCGATGCCGAGCTGCGCGAGGTCGAGCTCAACACCTCGTTCCAGGTCAACGGCCGGCATCCCTACCGCGCCATCGTCGAGGCGCGCGCCGGCTTCGGGCGCGAGCTGCGGCAGTTCCGCAGCGCCAACATCTGGTTCGATCCCACGCGGCACCTGAGCGGGCGCCGGATCGCGGTCTACGTCGATCCCGCGAATCCGAAGCGCTACCACGTGGACCTGTCGTTCCTGCCGCCGCGCGGCTGAGCTTCAGCGCACCAGCGCGAAGCGCGCGTGCAGCCCGCCCACGGCCGAGGGCGACACCCACAGGTCGAAGTCGCCGGGCTCCACGGTGGGCCGCAGGTCGCGGCCGATGAAGGCGAGGTCGGCCGCGCGCAGCGCGAACTCGACCTGCACCGAGGCGCCGGGCGCGATGCGCAGCTTGCGGAAGTCCTTGAGCTCGCGCACCGGCCGCGTCACGCTCGCGGTGCGCTGCGCGATGTAGAGCTGCACCACTTCCTCGGCCTCGCGCTGGCCGGTGTTGGTGACGGTGGCGCGCACGCGCAGCGTGCCGTCCGTCATCGGCAACTGCTCGCTGTCGAGCGCGACGCTGTCGTAGCGCACCGGCGCGAAGCCCAGGCCGAAGCCGAAGGGATAGAGCGCCTCGTTGGGGGCCTCGATGTAGCGCGTCTTGAAGGCGGTGCCGGGCGCGTCGGGCGGCAGCGGCCGGCCGGTGCGCTTGTGGGCGTAGTAGTAGGGAACCTGTCCCGCCGCCTGCGGAAAGCTCACCGGCAGCCGGCCCGAGGGATTGAAGTCGCCGAACAGCACGTCGGCGATCGCGTGGCCGGTCTGCACGCCGAGGAACCAGGTCACGAGGATCGCGCGCGCATCGCGCACCACGGGCGGCAGTGCCATCGCGCGGCCGTTGCTCAAGAGCACGACGATCGGCTTGCCGGTGGCCGCGACCGCCTCGGCCAGCGCCTGCTGCACCAGCGGCAGGCCGATGTCGGCGCGCGAGCGCGATTCGCCCGACATGCGCTCGCCTTCGCCGATGGCCAGCACCACCACGTCGGCCTGGCGCGCCGCGGCGACCGCGGCCTCGATGCCGCCGGGCACGAGCGACTCGACGTTCGAGCCGCGCGTGACCGTGAGCGAGGCCGCGTCGCCGAGCGCGGCGCGCAGGCCCTGGTCGATGCCCACCGGCGCGCTCTGGCCCGGGAACAGGCTCCAGGCGCCCAGCAGGTCCTGCGTGCCCGAGGCGAAGGGGCCGATCAGCGCGACCCGGGTGCCGGTCTTCGCGAGCGGCAGCAGCGCGCCCTCGTTCTTCAGCATCACGATGGAGCGGCGCGCGCTCTCGCGCGCCAGCGCGATGAAGGCCGGGTCCTCGGCGCGCTGCGCGGCCGGCGGGCCGTCGAGGCCGCGCATCGGCTGGTCGAACAGGCCGAGCCTGAGCTTGGCGTACAGCACGCGGCGCACCGCATCGTCGAGCCGCGCCATCGGCACCTCGCCCGCGGCCACCAGGCCCGGCAGCTCGCGCATGTAGAGGCCGCTCTGCATGCTCATGTCGGTGCCCGCGAGGAAGGCCTGCTTCGCGGCCTCGCGGCCGTTGGCCGCGTAGCCGTGCGCGATCAGTTCCTCGTCGGCCGTGTAGTCCGACACCACGAAGCCCCGGAAGCCCCACTCGCCGCGCAGCACGCCGGTCAGCAGGGCCGGGTTGGCGGTCGAGGGAATGCCCGAGATCTCGTGGAAGCCGCTCATCAGCGACAGCGCGCCCGCGTCGAGCGCGGCGCGGAACGGCGGCAGGTAGACCTCGCGCAGCGTGCGCTCGGAGATGTCGACGGTGTTGTAGTCGAGCCCGCCCTCGGCCGCGCCGTAGCCCGCGAAATGCTTGGGCGTGGCGAGCAGCGCATCGGCGCGCGACAGGTCGTCGCCCTGGAAGCCGCGCACGCGCGCGGCGGCGAAGCGGCTCGCGAGCAGCGGGTCCTCGCCCACGCCCTCGATGCCGCGGCCCCAGCGCGCATCGCGCGCGATGTCGACCATGGGCGCGAAGGTCCAGCGGAAGCCGTCGGCGCTGGCCTCGACCGCCGCCGCGCGCGCGGTGCGCTCGGCCAGCGCGGGTTCCCAGCTCGCGGCCTCGGCCAGCGGCATCGGGAAGATGGTGCGAAAGCCGTGGATCACGTCGGCGCCGAAGATCAGCGGAATGCCCAGGCGCGATTCCTGGACCGCGATGCGTTGCAGCTCGCGCTTGCGCGTCAGGCCCTCGTTGTTGAAGAGGCCGGTCACGCGGCCCGAGCGCACCTCGTCGGCCTCGAGCTGCGCATTGCGCCGGTTGGCCTGCGGGTTGCCGGGAATGTTGGTGTCGGCCGGGCCGTAGAGGCTCAGCTGGCCGACCTTCTCCTCGACCGTCATGCGCGCGATCAGCGCCTCGATGCGCGGATCGGTGACGGCCGGGGCGGGAGACTGGGCGGAGGCGAGGAGGCTGGCGAGGAGACCGAGGGCAAGAAAGAGGAGCGGGGCTTTTTTTCCGACGTGCATGGGCGCCCATTCTGCAGACATCGCCCGCCGCGGTCGCAAGCGGGTTTCCGCCCTGCCCGTAGGGCGATGTCCGACCCGTCCGCGCGGACTCCCAGGGCTATTCGGCCGTCGCGCCCGACTCCTTCGCCACCTTGACCCACTTGGTGGTCTCGCTGCCGATGAAGGCCGCGAGCTCGGCGGGCTTCATGTGGCCGGCCGTCACGCCCTGTTCCTCGAAGCGCTTGACCACGTCGGGTTGCTGCAGCGCGCGCGCGAGCTCGGTGTTGAGCCGCTGCACGATCTCGGGCGGCGTGCCGTGCGGTGCCATCAGCGCGAACCAGGTCGTCATGTCGTAGCCCTTGAGGCCGGCCTCGTCGAGCGTGGGCACGCCGGGGTAGGCGGGCGAGCGCGCCTTGGTGGTCACGGCCAGCGCATGCACCTTGCCGGCCTTGACGTGCGGCGAGGCCGAGGGGCTGGTCTCGATCGCCATCTGGATCTGGCCGCCCATCAGGTCGGCCATCATCGGCGCGCCGCCCTTGTAGGGCACGTGCACGATCTCGGTCTTCGTCATCGCGCGGAACAGTTCGCCCGAGATGTGCTCGGTGCTGCCGTTGCCGGCCGAGCCGAAGTTGACCTTGCCGGGATTGGCCTTGATGTAGGCCACGAGTTCGGCCACGGTCTTCGCGGGTACCTTGTCGTTGACGATCAGCACGTTGGGCGTGGAGGCCACCAGCGCCACCGGGTCGAAGTCGCGCTGGAAGTCGTAGGCGAGCTTCTTGTAGAGGCCCGGCGCGATCGAGTGCGCGATGGTGGCGAGGAACAGCGTGTAGCCATCGGCCGGCGCCTTGGCCGCGAGGGTCGCGCCCACGGTGCCGCCCGCGCCGCCGCGGTTGTCGACGATCACCGGCTGCTTGAGCGATTCCGAGAGCTTCTGGCCCACGGTGCGCGCGACGATGTCGGTGGTGCCGCCGGCCACGAAGGGCACGACGAGGGTGATGGGCTTGCCCGGCCAGTCGGCGGCGAGCGCGGGCAGGGTGCCCGCGGCCAGCAGCAGGGTCGCGAGGGCGGTGCGGAGGAAGGCTTGTCTTTTCATGGTCGTGGGGGTCTTGGTGTTGTTATGAAGAGGGTGGTCAGGCCACGCGGTTGCGCAGCGGCAGGCCGGCGTTCCAGCGCCGCAGGTTGTCGAGGAAGAGGGCGGCCACGCGCGCCTCGTTGCCGTCCGAATGGCCGGCCGTGTGGGGCGTGACGATGACGTTCGGCAGCGACCACAGCGGCGAGTCGGCGGGCAGCGGCTCGTGCGCGAACACGTCGAGGTAGGCACCGGCGAGCGTGCCGTCGCGCAGCGCCTCGATCAGCGCGGGCTCGTCGATCACCTCGCCGCGCGCGACATTCACGAGCCGCGCGCCCGGTGGCAGCAGCGCGAGCGCGGCGGCATCGACGAGCCCGCGCGTGCGTTCGGTCAGCGGGCAGGCGAGCAGCAGCCAGTCGGCGCGCGGAAGCACCTGGCCGATGTCTTCGAAGCGCACGCTCTCGACGGCGGGCGCCAGCGGTGCATAGTCACTGCTGCGCACCGAGACCACGCGCAGCCCGAGCGCCGACAGCAGCGCGCCCAGGCCCTGCCCGATCGGCCCCCAGCCCACGATCGCCGCGGTCTGGCCCGCGAGGTCGCGCGGCAGCCCGCTGCCCACGAGCGGCGCCCAGGTCTTCTCGCGCTGCGCCGCGAGCAGTTGCGGAAAGCGGCGCGCGAGCATCAGCACGCCGGCCAGCGCGGTCTGCACCACCACGCCCGCATTGGCGCCCGAGGAGGTCGTCACCTCGACGCCGCGCGCGCGCAACTCTCCGTACACGGGCCGGTCGGCGCCCGAGGAATGGGCATGCACCCAGCGCAGCGAGGGCGCATGGCGCAGCGCATCGTGAAAGCGCCGGGTCTGCGGCAGCAGCTCGTGCTTGGTCGACAGGCCCGTGACGTCGCGCGAGACGAAGGCCACGTCGGCATCGGCGCCCTCGGCCACCACCACGTGCGCGCGACCGGCCAGCGCCTCGGCCAGGCCGGTGCCGGCCTGAAGCGCGGCGGCCTCGGTCATCAGAATGCGCAGCGGCCCGCTCATTCGGCCGTCGCGCCCGACTCGCGAACGATGCTCTTCCATTTCTCGTACTCCTGCCGCGTGAACCGGCCGAACTGCTCGGGCGTGCCGCCCACCGGGTCGGCGCCCTCGCGGATCATCTGCGCTTCGAGCGAAGGCAGTGCGTCGTTGACCGATTTGTTGAGCAGCGCGATCACCGGCGCGGGCGTGCCCTTGGGCGCGAAGAAGCCGAACCAGGAGCCGGCCGAGAAATCGCCGAAACCCTTCTCGGCCACGGTCGGCACGTCGGGCAGCGAGCGCGAGCGCTTGAGGCTGCTGACCGCGATGGCGCGCAGCTTGCCCGCGCGGATGTGCGGGATCACCGAGGGAATGGTCGCGAACATGAACTGGATGCGCCCCGCGAGCAGGTCTGTGAGCGCGTTGGCGCCCTTGTAGGGCACGTGCAGCGTGTCGGCGCCGATGCGCTTGCCGAGCATGTAGCTCGACAGGTGCGAGGAGGTGCCGATGCCGGTCGAGCCGTAGTTGAGCTTGTTCGGGTTGGCCTTGGCATAGGCGATGAATTCCTCGAGCGTCTTCGCGGGCACCTCGGGGTTCACCACCAGCACGTTGGGCACGTCGGCGATCTGCACCACGGGCACCAGGTCGCGCAGCGGGTCGTAGGGCAGGTTCTTGTAGAGCGTCTGGTTGACGGCCATCGGGCCCACCGAGTTGACGATCAGCGTGTAGCCGTCGGCCGGCGCGCGCACCACGAACTCGGTGCCGATGTTGCCGCCGCCGCCGGGCTTGTTGTCGATCACGAAGGGCTGGCCCAGCTTCTCGGACAGCTGCTGCGTGACGGCGCGCGCGAGGATGTCGGTGGTGCCGCCCGCGGTGAAGGCGACGATCACGCGCACGGGCTTGGCGGGATAGGCGGCCTGCGCCTGCGCGCGCGGCGCGGCGCCGAGGCCCGCGGCCAGCAGCAGGGCCGCGGCCAGGCCCAGGAGTCGTCGCGGCAGGAGGGAGGGCTTGTCTCGTTTCATTCTTGTGATCCTCGGAGGGTGGGTGGGCTCTACACGGGCGGGGGAAAGTCGTACAGCGCGGCCGGGTTGTCGACCAGCACGCGCCGGCGCTGCGCCGCGTCGGGCAGCCAGCGCGCCAGCAGGTTCAGCAGGGCGCCGTCGTCGGGCACCTGCTGCGCCTCGAAGTAGTTGATGTGCGGCCAGTCGCTGCCCCACACCACGCGCTCGGCATTGGCCTGCAGCAGCGCTTCGGCGAAGGGATCGATGTCGGCGTAGGGCGGCCCCAGGCCGGTGTTGCGGTCGGCGCCCGAGATCTTGGTCCAGGCCTTGCCGTCGGCGAGCAGCCGGCACAGCGTGCGAAAGCCCGGGTCCTCGATGCCGCGCGCGGCCGCCATGCGGCCCATGTGATCGATCACCAGCGGCAGGCCCAGGCGCAGCAGGCGCGGCGCGAGCTCGACCAGGTCGGGCGCGTGGATCCAGATCTGCGCATGCCAGCCGCGTTCGGCGAGGCGCGGCGCCAGTGCCTCCAGCACCTCGATGCCCACGCCGTTGCGGTAGACCGCATGGCCGTCGCGCTGGAACAGGTTGAAGCGCACGCCGCGGATGCCCGCCGCATGCCAGCGGTCGAGCTCGGCATCGCCGGTGTCGGCGCGCGGCACGGCGATGCCGCGCAGTCGCCCGGGGTACTGCGACAGGGCTTCGAGCACCGCGCCGTTGTCGGTGCCGCTGGCGCTGCCGGTCACCAGCACGCCGCGCGCGAGGCCGAGCCGGTCGAGGTGCGCGATGAAGGCAGCGCCCGGGTATTCGGCGGGCGTGTAGCTGCGGTCCTCGGCGAGCGGGAATTCTGCGTAGGGACCGAAGACGTGGGCATGGCTGTCGCAGGCGCCGGGCGGCGGCGCGAAGGCCACGGGTGCGAAGGCCTCGTGGGGAGGCAGGCAGGGGCGGGTCATGCGGCGTGCCTCCTCAGTCGACCTTGAGCTTGCCGCTCTTCGCGAGCAGGCGGGCGCCCGCGTCTTCCTTCTTCAGCGTCGCGAGCCACTCCTCGGGCGAGGAGGCCTGGCCGGGGCTGCCGACCGAGATCAGGCGGCGCTTCACGTTCTCGTCGGCCAGCGCCTTGCGCAGCGCGGCATTGAGCGCCTGCACCACGTCGGCGGGCGTGCCGGCCGGCGCGAGCAGGCCGGTGGCGGTGGTGGCGTCGAAGTCCTTGAGGCCGGCCTCGCGCAGGGTCGGCACGTTCGGCAGCGCGGGGTCGCGCTCCTTCGACATCACGGCCACGGCGCGCAGCATGCCCGACTGGATGTGGGCGGCCGAGCTCGTGAGCTGGTCCACCACCAGGTCGATCTGGCCGCCCAGCAGGTCGGTGAGCGCCGGTGCCGAGCCCTTGTAGGGAACGGTGTTGAGGCTCAGCTTGCCGGCCTGCTCGAGCTGCAGCAGCGCGATGTGGTTGGTGGTGCCCGGGCCCGCATGGCCGGCCGTGACCTGGCCCGGCTTGCCGCGCGCGGCCGTGAGCAGTGTCTCGATGTCCTTGTACGGCCCCTGGCCGCGCACAGCGATCACCAGCGGCGTGGTGGCGGCGAGGCCGATGGGCGCGAAGTTGTCGAGCGCATAGGTGGTCTTCGTCATCAGCGGCAGCACCACCAGCGCATTGGGCGTGCTGACCAGCAGCGTGTAGCCGTCGGGCTGCGCGCGTGCCACGTAGGAGGCGCCGATGGCGCCGCCCGCACCGGCACGGTTGTCCACGATCACCGACTGGCCCAGGATCTGGCCGAGCGCGGGCGCGAGCGTGCGCGCGACCACGTCGAGGTTGCCGCCGGGCGCGAAGGGCACGACCAGCGTGACGGGCTTCTGCGGGAATTTCTGCGCGAAGGCGGGCAGAGCGATGGCTGCCGCGAGCATGGCCAGCACGGCGGGGAACAGTCTTCTTTTCATCGGGTGTCGTCTTGGTTCTTCGGGGGAGGCGGGTGCTTCAGTCGCGGAAGCCCGGATCCATGCGGTCGAGCTTGCGCAGCAGCGCCGGCCATTCCATGAGCCCGTAGGGGCGGCGCGTGCCGGGCTGGTAGTTGTTCCAGGTTTCCTCGAGCACGCTCTGCGGCACGGCCTTGAGCGGCGTGTTGCACGACATCGCGCCGATCTGCGCGCGGCAGGCCAGCTCGAGCCGGTGCATCCAGTTGAAGGTCTCGCCCACGCTGCGGCCCACCACCAGCGCGCCGTGGTTGCGGAAGATCACGGCCTCGCGGTCGCCCAGGTCTTCCAGCAGCGAGGCCTGCTCGGCGGTGTTCAGCACCACGCCCTGGTAGTCGTGGTAGCCGATCTTGAGGAAGCGCATCGCGGTCTGCGTGAGCGGCAGCAGCCCGCATTCGAGCGAGGACACCGCCATCGAGGCCCAGCTGTGGGTGTGGATCACGCAGGCCACGTCGGGCCGCGCGGCATGCACCGCGCTGTGGATCACGTAGCCGGCCTTGTTGATGCCGTAGTTCAGCTCGCCGAAGTCGGGCGAGGACAGGATGTTGCCGTCCTGGTCGACCTTGATCAGGCTCGAGGCCGTGATCTCCTCGTACATCATCCCGTAGGGGTTGATGAGGAAGGCGCCCTTCTCGCCGGGCACGTGCGAGGAGATGTGGTTGGCCATCATGTCGGACATGCCGTAGAGGTCGACCAGCCGGTAGCAGGCGGCGAGGTCGATGCGCGCCTGCCATTCGGCGGGGGAGCACTGGTCCTTCATGGAGGGGATCTGGAGCACGCCAGGGTTCGTCATCGCGGAGGTCCTTTCTTCGATATCGGGTGTGGGTTCAGTCGGTGCCAAGCCGCAGGCGGCTGGGCAGGCGCTTCTCGATCGCGAACTTCAAGAGCGCCGCGCAGCGGAAGATGCCGTGCGCGAACTTGCCGTAGGGCAGCGTGAGGAACAGCGCCATCACCACGCCCAGGTGCACCGCGAGCAGCAGCGCCATGAATCGCGTGTCGCGCCAGGCCAGCAGCGCCAGGCCCGTGAGGCTGGTCAGCAGCAGCAGCGCGATGAAGCCGCGGTCCATGGGCCGCTGCGCGACGTCGCCATGCGCCGGGTCGCGCCGCAGGTTGAGCCACAAGAGGCCGATCGGGCCGACCACCAGGCCGATGCCGCCCGCGGTGCCCAGCAGCACCGGCAGGCTGGTCAGCGCATAGGGCGCATGCAGGTCGAACAGGTAGTGGTAGAGCGTGGCCACGCAGGTCGAGGCGAAGCACAGCATGAAGCCGTAGAAGGTGAAGTGGTGGAAGCGCCGGCGCCACAGCGTGAAGTGGTCGTCCTCGTTGTTGCAGCCCTCGCCATGGCCGCCGCCGAGGTACTTGAGGCGCAGCGCATCGTGCGCCGCTTCCGCGCTCGCGGGCCCGCGCACGCCCGCCATCGCCGGCGCGTTGCCGGGGTCGTTGGCCGGCGAGACCTCGCGCCAGAAGCGCCGCACGCCCAGCGCCAGCGCGAGCAGCACGAACAGCGACACCGCGCCGAACAGCAGCGCGAGGAAGTTGTGCGGGAAGATCGCGTAGAAGTTGCCGGCCAGCGGCTCGTGCAGCAGCGAGCCGCTCATCGCGACCGCGAGCACGAGGAACAGCGCGAGGCCGCCGGCCAGGGCCAGCGCGACCGTGAGCCCCGCCTTCTCGTAGAGCGAGCCCATCGCGGCGGGCCAGGCGTAGTCGTGGTAGGTCTGCATGCGCACCTGGGCCATGGCCTGCGGCACGTTGACCGCGAACTCGTGCGGCGGCGCGTACTGGCAGGCATGCAGGCAGGCGCCGCAGTTGTGGCAGAGGTTGGCCAGGTAGTGCGTGTCGGCCTTGCCGAACTCGAGGCGCCGCGTCATCGCGGGGAACACGGCGCAGAAGCCCTCGCAGTAGCGGCAGGCGTTGCAGATCTGCAGGATGCGCGCGACCTCGCCCTCGGGGGCGGTCAGCGGAAGGGCGGGCTGGATCGGGATCACGCGCGACGGGGTGGCGCCGATGCCGTCCGCATCGGCACGCGCGCGGGCGACGAGATCAGTGAGCTGCTGCAAGAGGGGTCTCCGGGGAATGCTTCGAAAGATGCCGGGCCGCGCGCGCAGCCTGGGTGCCGGCGATGCGGCCGAAGGCCGTGCCGATGCTCATGCCGACGCCCGCCGTGTAGCCCTTGCCGAGCACGTTGCCGGCCATCATTTCGCCGGCCACGAACAGGTTGGGGCTGGGCCGGCCGCCGAAGCGCACGGCCGCGGTCTCGTCCACCTTCAGGCCCAGGTAGGTGAAGGTGATGCCGGGGCGCACGGGGTAGGCGTGGAAGGGCGCGGTGTCGAGCGGGCGGGCCCAGTGCGTCTTGGCGGGCGCGAGGCCCTCGGTATGGCAGTCGTCGAGCGCGGTGTGGTCGAAGCGACCGACGCGGCAGGCGGCGTTGTAGTCCTGCACGGTGCGCACGAAGGTGGCTTCGTCCAGGCCGATCTTCTGCGCGAGTTCGCCGAGCGTGCTCGCCTGCGTGCCGGTGAACACCGGCGGCATGAATCGGCCGACCGCCTTCTGGTCGATGATCGACCAGGCGATCTGCCCCGGTTGCTGCGCCACCAGCCGGCCCCAGATCGCATAGCGCTTGGGCCAGAAGTCCTCGCCCTCGTCGTAGAAGCGCCGGGCTTCGCGGTTGACCACCACGCCGAGCGAGACGCAGTCGATGCGCGTGCAGATGCCGCCGTCGTAGAGCGGCGCGCGCGCGTCGATGGCGACCATGTGGCCCTGAGAGGGATCGCCGATGCTGTCGGCGCCCGCGGCGATCATGTGCTTGAGCAGCACGCCCTGGTTGAAGCGCGTGCCGCGGATCAGGAAGTTGTCGGCCGGCCATTCGCCGCGCTCGTTCTGGCCCCAGGCCTCGCGCAGCCATTCGCGGTTCGACTCGAAGCCGCCGGCCGCGAGCACGCAGCTCTTCGCCGCGATGCGTTCGCCGGCCTCGGTGCGCACGGCCACGAAGCGCTCGCCGTCGAGCTCGACCGAGGCCACGGGCGTGTCGTAGCGGATCTGCACGCCGAGCCGTTCGGCGCTGCGGAAATAGGCATTGACCAGCGCCTTGCCACCGCCCATGAAGAAGGCATTGGTGCGCGCCACGTGCAGCGCGCCTGACAGCGGCGGCTGGAAGTGCACGCCGTGGCCGCGCATCCAGTCGCGGCAGTTCGACGAGGCGCGGATCACGAGCCGCGCGAGGTGCTCGTCGGTGAGGCCGCCCGTCACCTTCAGCAGGTCCTGCCAGTACTCCTCTTCAGGATAGGCATCGACCAGCACGTCCTGCGGCGCGTCGTGCATGCAGCGCAGGTTGCGGGTGTGTTGCGAATTGCCGCCGCGCCATGCCTTGGGCGAGGCCTCCAGCAGCAGCACCGAAGCGCCGGCCTCGCGCGCCATCAGGGCGGCGCACAGCGCGGCATTGCCGCCGCCGACAACCAGTACGTCTATCACTCGTGGGTCTCCTTGGAATCCAGGAGACTTTAGGCAGCGCGGCCTTCACGCGAAAGGCCGAAAGCGGCAACGGGTGTTCAGTTTTCGAGAAGACTGGCGCCGGTCCAGCGGCCGTCGCGAACGAGGCTGCGCGCGGTGTCGGCGACCACCACGCGCGTGGCCAGCGCGGCCGGCGAGAGCTCGTCGTCCGACAGGCTCACGAGCAGGTTGCGCCGGCCCACGTGGGCATCGGCGATCTGCGTGAGCTCGAGGTCGTCGCGGTCGTGGCGCGCGGTGGCGGCGCCGGGCTGCACGGTGGCGCCGTAGCCGGCGCGCACCGCGTCCATCAGCAGCGCGAGGCCGTCGACCTCGGCCACGATGTTCGGCTGCACGCGCGCGCGCAGGAAGGCCGCCATCAGCGTGGCGCGCAGGCCGTGGCTGCCGCTCGGCAGGATCAGCGGCACCTCGGCCAGCTGCGAGAGCCGCACCTTGGTGCCCATGGGGCGCCTGGCGAGCGTGGGCGAGGCGACCACGAAGAGCTTCTCGGCCAGCAGCGGCGAGACGCTCCAGCGCCGCGGCGTGTCGGTCTGGAACAGCACGGCCAGGTCGAGCTGGCGCGCATGCAGCATGGTCGTGAGATGGCCCGACAGCGCCTCGACCATGTGCAGCCGCACCTCGGGATAGCGTTCCTGCATGGCGCGCATCAGCGGCACGCCGAGCACGGTGGCGGTGGTGGGCGCGAGGCCCACGCTGACATGGCCCGACAGCCGCGCCTGCTGCGCCGCGCGCACCGCGTCGTCGGCATGGCGCAGCGTGAGCTGGGCCTGCTGCAGGAAGGCCAGGCCGGCATCGGTGGGCGTGACGCCCGTGGAGCTGCGCTGCAGCAGGCGGGTGGCGAGCTCGCTCTCGAGCCGGCTGATCTGCTGGCTCAGCGCCGAGGTGACCACGCCGAGCTCGACCGCCGCGCGGCCCATGCTGCGCAGTTCGCAGACCTTGACGAAGTAGCGCAGTTGCCTCAGTTCCATGCGCGCATCATCGCGCAGGCGCCACCTCGGGTGCGCGGCGGCGCAGCAGCAACCATCCGAACAGCGGGGCGGTGACGTACATCGCCACCGAATACACCGCGGCCGGCAGCGCGAGCTGGAAGCTGCCGAGCACGCTGACCGCGACGAAGATCGCCAAGGTGGAGTTGTGGATGCCGATCTCGTAGCTGATGGCGGTGGCCAGCGGCTTCTCGAGGCCCGCGGCGCGGCTCAGGTAGTAGCCCGCGAGCAGGCTCAGCACGTTGAACAGCACCACCGGCAGGCCGATCTCGGCGAAGGTGGCGGCCATGGTCTTCCACTCGTTCGCGATCGCCAGCACCGTGACCACCGCGAGCACCACGCCGCTGAAGATCTTGGTCGGCTTCTCCATGCGCGCCGCGAAGCCGGGCCGGCGCGAGGCCACGAACATGCCGATGGCCACCGGGATCAGCACGATGGCGATCACCTCGACCAGCTTGCGCGTCTGCAGCGGCACCACCTGGCCGCTCTGCGCGAAATGGTTGATGGCCCAGTTGGCGATCAGCGGCAGCGTGACGATCGACAGCAGCGTGTTGACGGCCGTGAGCGAGATGTTCATTGCCACGTTGCCGCCGAACAGGTGCGAGAACAGGTTGGCCGAGATGCCGCCGGGCGAGGCCGCGAGCAGCATGAGCCCGATCGCGAACACCGGCGAGAGCCCGAAGCCCACGATGATCGCGTAGCAGGCCAGCGGCAGGCCGATGACCTGCAGCAGCAGCGCGATGGTCACGGCCTTCGGATGCTGGAACAGGCGCCGGAAGTCGTCGAGCGAGAGCGACAGCCCGAGCCCGAACATCACGAGCGCGAGCGCGCCGAACAGGAAGCGGGTCACGATGAGCGTGGCGTCCATGGGTCTTGTCTCCTCATTCGTCGTTCTAAAAAAATGGCTGCCGGCCCCCGTCGCGCGGGTGCTGGCAGCCTGGGAAACCGGGGTCGACGCGTCTTAGTTTTTGTAGCTGTCGTCGATGCGGTCGAGTTTGCGGATCAGCGAGGGCCAGACGAACATGCCGCCGAGGCCGCCGCTTTGCACCTTCATGGCCTGGCCCACGCCTTCGATGATCTGCGGGTTCACGTGCGTGAGTTCGCTGCCGCCCGATTGGGCCGCGATCTGGATCTGGCAGGTGTTCTCGAAGGTGTACATCGAAAGGAACGCGTCGGCAATGGTCTTGCCGCAGGTCAGCAGGCCGTGGTTGCGCAGCATCAGGAAGTTCGCGTGGCCCATGTCGGCCTGCAGCCGCGGCTTCTCGTCGTCGCGGAAGGCCACGCCCTCGTAGTCGTGATAGGCCAGCGAGGCCAGCACGAAGGTCGACTGCTGGCTGATCGGCAGCACGCCGTTCTTCTGCGCGCTGACCGCGATGCCGGCCTTGGTGTGCGTGTGCAGCACGCACTGGATGTCCTCGCGCGCGGCATGCACGGCGCTGTGGATCACGAAGCCGGCCGGGTTCACGGGGTAGGGCGAGTCGATGATCTTGTTGCACTGCTGGTCGACCTTGACCAGGCTCGAGGCCGTGATCTCGTCGAACATCAGGCCGTAGGGATTGATCAGGAAGTGGTGCTCGGGGCCGGGCACGCGCGCGCTGATGTGGGTGAACACGAGATCGCTCCAGCCGTACAGCGCCACGAGGCGGTAGCAGGCGGCGAGGTCGACGCGCAATTGCCATTCCTCGGCGGAGACGAGCTTCTGGACTTCGGATTGGGTGGTGGCGTTCATGGTGTGGGTCCTTTGGAGGTATGGGTTCAGGCCGTGGCCGGCTCCTTCAGCGCCGACTTGTAGATGCTCTGCTTGGGCTGCGCCATCACGCGCCGCAGCAGCGGTTCGAATTCGGCGATCGGCAGGGTCTCGGCCTTCGGGTCGAAGGCCGGGTTGTCGTAGAGCGCGCAGAACTCGGCCGTGCGCTCGTAGTGCGGATGGTCGCGGAAGTTGTCGCGCATGTCGCGGTCCAGGCCGATGTGGTGGAAGAAGTAGTGGCCCTGGAAGATGCCATGGTTCTGCACCATCCAGTGGTTGGCCTCGCTCACGAAGGGCTTGAGGATCGCGGCGGCGATGTCGGGATGGTTGAAGCTGCCGAGCGTGTCGCCGATGTCGTGCAGCAGCGCGCACACCACGTACTCCTCGTCGCGGCCGTCGCGCAGCGCGCGCGTGGCGGTCTGCAGCGAGTGGGTGTAGCGGTCGACCGGAAAGCCGCCGTAGTCGCCCTCGAGGATCTGCAGGTGCTTGATCACGCGCTCCGGCAGGCCGCGCGTGAACTGCATGAATTCGCCGCCGATCAGCTGCCAGTCCTCGCGCGTGCTGTCCTGCATGGTCTTGAAGCTTGCCCGTGCATTCATCGTTGTCGTCTCCGGTGGGTCTCTCGTTCGTAGGTGAGGGCACTGTAGACCCGGGCTTGACGCTCAACTGTCAAGAATTTGACAATTGAGGCTGCTGGTAAACCCCGCCCGCGCCTGTCGCCGACTTGTCTCGCGCCATCGGCCTCCACCTTTTTCCGGCCACCGCCGCACCGCATGTCCGCTCCCGCCAAACCGCGCCTGTCCGCCGCCCACCGCGCGGCGATGGAGTCCAACCCCTGGTTCATGAGCATGCCGCGCGCGCAGCGCGAGAACCTGCTGGGCGCGGCCGAGCTGATCCACCTGCGGCGCGGCGCCATGGTGTTCCGCCAGGGCGATCCGGTGATCGCCGACGGCGGCTTCTTCGGGCTGGCGGCGGGCACCATCAAGATATCGTCGCTGCGCCAGGACGGTCGCGAGGCGATCCTCGCGGTGCTCGAGCCCGGCAACTGGTTCGGCGAGATCACGCTGATCGACGGCTCGCCGCGCACCCACGATGCCACCGCGCTCGAGGCGCTCGACCTGCTCGTGATTTCGCCGCAGTCCTTCGGCCAGCTGATGCGCGACGTTGTGTTCGCCAACGCGATCGCCGCCATGCTGGCCGCGCGCGTGCGCATGCTCTACGGCCTGGCCGAGGACGCCACGCTGCGCAGCCTGCGCGCGCGCGTCGCGCACCGCCTGCTGGTGCTGGCGCGCGGCGATGCCACGCAGTCGCAGCACACGCGCCAGCGCGTGGCGCTGCCGCAGGAAGCGCTGGCGATGATGCTCGGCGTGACGCGCCAGACGCTGTCGAAGGAACTCAACGCGCTGGCGGGCGAGGGCGTGGTCGCGCTGGGCTACGGGCGCATCGAGCTGGTGTCGCTCGACGCGCTTCAGCAGCTGGTGCGCGCCGGCTGAACGCGCCGGCCCAGCAGCGCCACCGAACAGGCCGCCGCGACGACGATCGCCATGGCCACGGCCATCACCGCGAAGAAGGCCTGGTCGAAGGCCGTGTGCGCGAGCGTCACCAGCTGCGTGCCGATCTGCGTGGGCAGCGTCTCGGCCGCGAGCAGCGCGCCGTCAATGCCGTCGCGCGCCGAGGCCGGCACCGCCAGCGTGTCGGGAATGGCCAGCGTGGCCGTGTAGGTCGACGAGAGCACGCTGCCGAGCAGCGCGATGCCGAGCACGCCGCCCAGCTCGTACGACACCTCCTCGATCGACGCCGCCATGCCCGCGTGTTCGGCCGGCGCGTTGTTCATGATCGCGTTCGAGGCCGCCGTGATGGTCGCGCCCACGCCCAGGCCCAGCAGCACCAGCACCGCGAGCTTGAGCACGCCCGTGGCATCGACGGCCAGCGCGAGCCCGCACAGCGAGAGCGCCGTGGCCAGCAGGCCGCCGAGGATCAGCGGGCGCGAGCCGGTGCGCGACAGCACCATGCCCGCGAGCGGCCCCGCCACGAAGGCGGCGAGCGGCACCGGCAGGATCGTCAGGCCGGCCTGCAGCGGCGAGAGGCCGGTCACCAGCTGCAGCCGCTGGCTGAACACCAGCTCGACGCCGATCAGCGCCACCGAGGCCACGATGGCCGCGATCACGCCGCCCGAGAAATACGGGTCGCGGAACAGCCGGAAGTCGACCAGCGGGCTCGCGCTGCGCCGCTGGCGCCGCACGAACAGCGCCATGGCCAGCAGGCTCGCGGTGGCGCTGATGCCCATCGCGAGGCCCGAGGGCACGGGCTTTGCGAATTCCTTGATCGCGAGCACCAGGCAGACCAGCGCCACGAACACCTGCACCGAGCCGAGGACGTCGAAGGGCTTCGGCTGCGCGGTGGCGCCCGCGCGCCGCCCCGGCAGCAGCCAGGCGCCGAGCACCAGTGCGAGCACCACCACGGGCACGTTGATGAGGAACACGGAGCCCCACCAGAAGTACTCGAGCAGCACGCCGCCGACCACCGGGCCGAACGCGGCGCCGCCCGAGGCGACCGAGGCCCAGACGCCGATGGCGACCGCGCGCTCGCGCTCGTCGGCGAAGGCGAGCCGGATGATGGCCAGCGTGGCCGGCATCATCATCGAGGCGCCCACGCCCAGCAGGCCGCGCGCCGCGATCAGCGCCGCGGGGCTGCCGGCATAGGCGGCGCACAGCGAGGCCACGCCGAAGACGATCAGGCCCGCGAGGAACATGCGCTTGTAGCCCACGCGGTCGCCGAGCGCGCCCATGCCGAGCAGGAAGCCCGACACCACCACCGTGTAGGCGTTGACGATCCAGAGCTTCTCGGACGAGGAGGCCGCGAGGTCGTGCGTGAGCGTGGGCAGCGCCGTGTAGAGCACGGTCATGTCGACCACGATCAGCAGCAGCGCCATCGAGACGATCACCAGGGTGATCCATTTCCTGAACACCGGATTCATCGCTCAGGCCTCCAGTTCCTTGAGCATCGTGACCGAGACCGGCGTGCAGCCGCGCGCCTCGAAGAAGCGGTGCGCGCCCTGGTTGCCGATGCCGCTCTCGAGGAACAGGCGTGCGATGCCGCGCTGCCGCAGTTCGGCGCAGACCCAGTCGAACAGCTGGCCGCCGACGCCGGCCGACTGGAACGGCGCATCGACCACGAGGTCGTCGAGCGTGGCGAAGGCGCGCGCGGCGCGCCGGGCCTCGTCGACGGACACCAGCGCGATCGCGGCCAGCGCATCGCCGGCATGCGCGGTGGCGATCAGCGAGACGGCCGTGGCCGGCGGCAGCGCGAGCGTTTCGCGCAGTTCGGCGCGCAGCACTTCGGGCAGGTCGCGGCGCCATTCGCCGGGCGCGACGGCGCGCGCGCCCTGCAGCTCGGAATGCGAGATGTAGCGCGGGCTCAGCTGGCGCATGAACAGCGCGGCGATGGCGGCTTCCTGCGCGGGGTCGTGGCACCAGCGCAGGGTCAGGGGGTCGGTGTGGATGCGGGGCATCGCGAGACGGGAGATCGGCATGCGAACGGACTTCTCTTTTCAGGGCGGGGCGAGGTCGCCTCGCCTGGACCGCCGATCTTGCTTCAATAGAATGGATGAATAAAGATGAAACCCATCTGATAAATAGATAGAAGAGGCCGTGCCATGGAATGGACCGTCGACCAGTTGCGCCAGTTCGTCACCACCGCCGACTGCGGCTCGTTCTCGGCGGCCGCGCGCCGGCTCGGCAAGGCGCAGTCGGCCGTCAGCACGGCCATCGGCCTGCTCGAGGCCGACCTCGGCGTGGCGCTGTTCGATCGCTCGCGGCGCAATGCGCAGCTGTCCGAGGCGGGGCAGGTGCTGCTGCTCGAGGCGCGCGAGCTGCTGCGCCAGGCCGAGCAGCTCGACCAGCGCGCGCGTTCGCTGCACGACGGCAGCGAGGCCGCGCTCTCGATGGCCTTCGACGAGGCGCTGCCGTACACCGCCATCGCCACGCTGTTGCGCGAGATCTCGGTGAAGTACCCGAGCCTCGAGCTCACGCTGCTCAACGGCACCGCCACCGAGGTGGCCGACTACGTGGAGCAGGAGCGCGCGAGCGTGGCCTTCCATTTCGACCGCGGCCCGGCGCGCGCCTGCTTCGAGCTGCGCCGCATCGGCAGCGTGCCGCAGGGCGTGTTCGTGGCGGTCGACCATCCGCTGGCCGACGGCCGCACCGTGCGGCGCAAGGACCTGGTCGGGCACCGGCAGCTGCTGATGCATGCGGACGACGTGCACGAGGTGGCCTACAGCCCGCGCGTCTGGCGCTCCGACAGCTTCTACAGCACGGCCGAGATGGTGGCCGACAAGCTCGGGTGGGCCGTGCTGCCGGTCAACATCGCGCACTACGAGGGCTACCGCCAGGCCCTCAAGGAACTGCCGTGCCCCGCGCTGGCACTGCCACGGCTGTCGGTGCGCATGCTGTGGCTGCAGGGGCGGCCGCTGGGCGCCACCGCGCGCTACGTGCAGCAGCGCTTCGCGGAGCTGCTGCTCGACAGCACGGCCTGAACCGCCGCGCGGCTTCGCCCCGACCTTCCTGAACCGATGCATTCCGCCCGCGGGCGGCGGCCTGCGCACGCCTGTCCGGTGGCATGGCTCTTGCGAAGAAGTAGCCCGATGGGAAACTTATTCACCAAATATGGGCAACTCCTGATACAGGATTTACCCCTGAAGCGGTGGATTTTGCTTCTCAGGGAAAGCGATATGTTTCCCATTGGGAAACAAAACTAATCTTCGAGCAGCTTCACCGCCCGTGCACGAAAACGGGCAACCCACGCCGCCGCCGCCCTCGAGGCGGGCGGTCCCCGTCAGCAGAGCCATCAACCTCGCATCGGAGAGCCACCACCATGAATCACCCCGCAAATCCCGCGCTGGCCCAGGAGGGACGGTCGGCCGAGACCGACAGCTCCGAAGTCAGCCGTGTCGTGTTCGCCAGCTCGGTCGGAACCATCATCGAGTGGTACGACTTCCTGATCTACGGCACCGCCGCTGCGCTGGTCTTCAACAAGATCTTCTTTCCCGCCGACGACCCGCTGATGGGCACGCTGGCCGCACTGGGCAGCGCGGCCGTGGGCTTCTTCGCGCGGCCCTTCGGCGGCGCGGTGTTCGGCTACTTCGGCGACCGGCTGGGCCGCAAGTCGATGCTGCTGCTGACGCTCGCGATCATGGGACTCGGCACCTTCGCCATCGGCCTGCTGCCGACCTACCAGCAGATCGGCGTCTGGGCGCCGATCCTCTTGATCGTGCTGCGCATCGTGCAGGGCATCGGCCTGGGCGGCGAGTGGGGCGGGGCGGCGCTGATGGTGCTCGAGCATGCGCCGAAGCGCCGGCGCGGGCTCTGCGGCAGCCTGGTGCAGGTCGGTTTCCCGATCGGCCTGATCCTGTCGGCCGGCGTGTACTCGATGGTGTCGACCTTGCCCGAGGAGGACTTCATGGCCTGGGGCTGGCGCGTGCCCTTCCTGCTGAGCGTGGTGCTGGTGGCGCTCGGTGCCTTCATCCGCACGCGGGTGTCGGAGTCGCCGGTGTTCCTCGAGATGAAGGCCAAGAAGGAGATCGCGCGCAACCCCTTCGCCGAGGCCGTGTTCCGCGACCCGAAGAACTTCCTGATCGCGGTGGGCCTGAAGATCTGCGAGGTCTCGTGGGTCTACATGCTCACGGTGTTCATGGTGGTCTACGCGACCAAGAACCTCGGCCTGCCCAAGGAGATGCTGCTCAACGCGATCATGGTCGCGGCGGCGATCGAGGTGGTGACGATTCCGCTGTTCGGCTGGCTGTCGGACATCATCGGCCGCCGCCCGTTCTACTTCGCGGGCACGCTCTTCACCATCGTCTTCGCGTTCCCGCTGTTCTGGCTGGTGGACACGCGCGATCCGTGGATCATCATCGCCGCGACCGCGGTGGCGCTGAGCTTCGGCCACGGCCTGATGTTCGGCCCGCAGGCCACCTACTTTCCCGAGTTGTTCGGCGCACGCGTGCGCTACACCGGCGCCTCGTTCGGCTTCCAGGTGTCGGCCGCGCTCGGCGGCGGGCTGGCGCCGATCCTCGCCACCCTGCTGGTGGGCAAGCTCGGCGGCACCGCGGGCGTGTCGATCATGCTGATCGGCCTGGCCTGCGTGACCCTGGTGGCGGCCTTCTTCGCGCACGAGACGCGCGACGACTCGGTGCGCAACTTCTGAGCGCGGCCGCATGACCTTCGTCGTCACAGAAGCCTGCATCGCATGCCGCTATGGCGAGTGCGTGTCGGTGTGCCCGCAGAACGCCTTCCACGAAGGACCGAACTTCGTGGTCATCGACCCGCGCGCCTGCGCCAACTGCGGCCTGTGCGAGATGGTGTGCCCGGTGCAGGCGATCCATCCCGCGGCCGACCTCGCGCCCGACCAGCGCGACTGGATCGCGCTCAATGCGCGGCTCGCGGCGCAGTGGCCGGTGGCGGCCGACACCCGGCCGCTGGCCGATGCCGACGCGCATGCCTTCGACACCGCCAAGCGCGAGCGCCTGATCCTCGAACCATGAACCCCAACGCCTTTTCATCCAGAACGAAAGACCCGCGAATGCACATGACCTTCCTGCTCTACGAGGGCATCGAGCCCGTCGACCTCGCCGCCATCGGCGTGGTCTCGATGGCGCGGCGCGTGATCCCCGAGCTCGGCTACCAGACCGTGTCCTTCGACCGCGCGCCGGTCACGCTCGCCAACGGGCTGCAGGTGCTGCCGAACAAAAGCTTCGAGGAAGTGCGCGAGGTCGACGTGCTGCTGGTGCCCGGCGGGCCCGGCTGGCGCGCTGCTTCGCAGGACGCGCGCGTGCTCGAGTTCGTGCGCCGCGTGGCGCCCGAAGCGCTGGTCTGCTCGGTCTGCACCGGCGCGATGATCCTGGCCGAGGCCGGCGTGCTCGACGGCCTGCGCGCGACCACCAAGTTCGAGGTGGTGCCACCCGAGACCTCGCCGCTCGATGAGTTGCGGCAACGCTATCCGGCGATCCGCACCGAGCCCGCGCTCGTGGTCGACAACGGCCGCGTGGTCACCGGCGGCGGCGTCACGCTGTGCATCGACGCCGTGCTGTACCTGATCGAGAAACGCTTCGGCCCCGCACCCGCGGCCGAGGTGGCCCGGATCATGGAATACGGCGCCGCGCGCGAGGCCAACCGGCTGCGCTTCGCGGTCTGAGCGCTTTCGATTTCCAAAAGTTGTCTAATGGGAAACTTCGATCTAGAATCGAATCCACCCGCTGCGGCGATGTCCCCGTCCCCCACCCATCCATTCATCCACAGGAGTCAAACACCATGTCCGCCGTCTTCAAGGAACGCCTCTCCGGCAAGCTGCAACCCACCATCGGTGGTTCCGTCTACGTCGATCCCGCCACGCTCGAATGGCGGCCCTCGCAGTTTCCGAAGATCCAGATGAAGGTGCTCTACCGCAACGACGCATCGGGCGAGATGACGGTGCTGCTCAAGTGGGAACCCGGCGCGGTGCTGCCGTTCCACAAGCATCCCGAGATCGAGCAGAGCTGGGTGCTCGAGGGTTCGTTCTCGGACCACGACGGCATCTGCCGCGCGGGCCAGTTCGTCTGGCGCCAGCCGGGCTCGCTGCACGAGACGCGCTCCGACGAGGGCTGCACCATCCTCGCGATCTATCGCAAGCCCAATGTGTTCTTCAACGCGGCGGGCTTCGAAGCCGACAAGAACTGAGTTCTTCTCGCGCGGTGCCGGCCATCCGGGCAACCGGGTGTGCCGGCAGGTAAACCGGTTCCGTTAAATTCGGAGCATGGTTGCTTCAAAGAAAACCGCCCGCGCGCCCAAGCGCGCGGCGGCCCCCGCCGCTGCCGCCGTTGCAGCGGCCCCCGCCGAGGTGCCGGCCCATGTGGACCTCGGCGTGCGCCTCAAGCAGCGGCGCCTCGAGGCGGGCCTCACGCTCGCGGCGCTGGCCGAGCAGGCCGGCTTCGGAAAGGCCTATCTCTCGCGCATCGAGAGCGGCCAGAAGGTGCCGCCGATCGGCTCGCTGGCGCGCATCGCGAGCGTGCTGGGCATCGAGGCCGCGAGCCTGCTGACCGACAACACGCATGCGCAGCAGAGCTGGCGCGGCGTGAGCCTGGTGCGGCATGCCGACAAGCGCCCGACCGTGATGGGCGGCAGCGCCTTCGGCTACGACTACTTCGCGCTGACCGACGCCACCACCGACCGCGCGCTGCAGCCCTTCCTGTTCACCTTCCCCGACAAGGTCGACAAGTTTGTGTTCTTCGAGCACGAGGGCGAGGAGATGATGCATGTGCTCACGGGCCGCGTGGAGTGGCAGGTCGGGGTCGACAAGTTCATCCTCGAGCCCGGCGACACGCTGCATTTCGACGCGCGCATCCCGCACCGCGGGCATGCGCTCGCGGGGCCGGCCACGGCGCTGGTGGTGATCTATTCGCCCGTGGGCTACCACCCGAACCTGGCCTGAAGCCTCAGCGCAGAACGCGACCGTCGGCCGAGATGCTGATCAGGTCGATGTTGCGCACGTTGTCGCGCAGGCCCGGGCGCAGGTTGATGCGGAAGCCGCCGACGTCGTAGTCGGTCATCGCGCTCATCACGCGCAGCAGGCTCTGCGGCGTGAAGCCGCGGCCCGCGCGGCGCACCGCCTCGCCCACGGTCTTGGCGGCGATGAAGCCCTCGAGGCCTTCGTAAGAGGGCGCCTGGTCGGAGTTGTCGACCGCGGCGCGGTACTCCTTGACGATCGGGATCGCCGAGGGCCGCGGCGAGGGCACGACCTGCGAGATCACGATGCCGCCGATGTCCTTGCCGAGCTCGGCGTAGAGCGGATCGATGCCCACGATCGAGAAGGCCATGAAGCTGCCGGTGTAGCCGCTCTTGCGCAGCGCGCGGATGGCATTGGCCGTGGTGCCCGAGAGCGACACCAGCACGATGGCCTGGGGCGAGGGCTTCTGCACCGCCTTGAGCGCATCCTCGAGCGGCTTGCCGCCGCCCGCGGGCACCAGCGCGGTGGCGACCAGCGGCGGCAGCTTGAGTTCGCTCACGGCCTGCTGCACCGCCGCGAGGCCGGCATGGCCCATCGCGTCGTCGTCGCCGACCAATGCGATGCGGGTCTGCCCCACGGTGGCGCACTGGCGCACGATCTTCAGCGCCTCGTCGATCATGCCGGGGCGCACATGGAACACGTTGGGATGCGCGGGGCCGCGCAAGGTGTCCGAGGCCGCGAAGGGCGCGAACAGCAGGCTGCCCTGCTGGGTGGCGACCTCGGCGCCGGCATTGCTGCTGGCGGTGCCGACGAAGCCGAACAGCATGTCGGCCTTGTCGCGCGACAGCAGGGTGCGGGCGTTGGCCGCCGCGCGGCTCGCGTCGTAGCCGTCGTCGAGCTGCAGCAGCTTGAGCTGCAGGCCGCTGGCGGCATTGCGTTCGTTGAAGTCGCTCACCGCGAGCCGGCTGCCGGCCGCGAAGGCCAGGCCGATCTCGCCGGCCGTGCCGGTCAGCGGCACCGACTGGCCCAGCAGCACCACGCGGGCGCCGCCGGCCGCGGCCGCGCGGGTGGTTTGCGCGAACGCGCGCGGCCCGGCCGTGCCCAGGGCCAACAGGGCGCCCGTCTTGATCAGCCACTGTCTGCGTGCGTCGTTCATCGGACACCTTTGCTCAAAATAGTAAAAAAGTGTAGCAATTTGGATGCCCGGCGGGAAGTTTTGCGCACTGCAGAATCGCTGGCATGAACAAGATCGCTGTGCTGGCACTGGGATGTGCCGTGGTGGCCGGTTGCACCGACCTGGCCAGGAACAGGGCGCCGGAGGCACGGGATGCCGGCTTCTCGCAGGGCGGGACCGGGACGCCGGTGCTGGAGATCGCCGCGCCGCCCACGATCGCGCCCCCGCCCATGGCGGATCCGACACCGGCGCGGCGGCCGGCGCCGGTGTCCGACGCGCGCGTGCTGCGGCGCTCGATCCCGAGCTATCCCTCGCAACTGGCCGAGCAGGGCGTGGCGGGCACGGTGGTCGCGGCCTTCGACGTGAACCCCGAGGGGCGCGCCGACCGCGTCCGGATCGTCAGCTCGCCGCATCCGCTGCTGTCGCAGGTGGTGACGAAGTCGCTCGAAGCCTGGCGCTTCGAACCGGCGCGCGACGCGAACGGCCAGGGCCTGCGCAGCGCGATGCGGCTACCGTTCCGCTTCGTGGTCGAGGACTGACGCAGGGCGCGCTCAGGCGCGCTCGAACACCAGGTCCCAGACTCCGTGGCCCAGCTTGAGGCCGCGGTTCTCGAACTTGGTCAGCGGCCGGTAGTCGGGCTTGGGCGCGTAGTCGGCGGCGGTGTTGCGCAGCAGCGGCTCGGCCGACAGCACCTCGAGCATCTGCTCGGCATAGGGCTGCCAGTCGGTGGCGCAGTGGATGTAGCCGCCGGGGCGCAGGTGCTGCGCGAGCTTGGTCACGAACTCGGCCTGGATCAGCCGGCGCTTGTTGTGGCGCTTCTTGTGCCAGGGATCGGGAAAGAACACGTGCACGCCGGCCAGCGTGGCGGGCTGCAGCATGTGGTCGAGCACCTCGACGGCATCGTGCGCGCAGATGCGGATGTTCGGGATGCTCTGCTCGCCGATGCGCTTGAGCAGCGCGCCCACGCCGGGCTCGTGCACCTCGCAGCAGAGGAAGTTGGTGTCGGGCCGCACGGTCGCGATGTGGGCCGTGGCCTCGCCCATGCCGAAGCCGATCTCGAGCACGGTCGGCGCCTCGCGGCCGAAGGCCGCGGCCAGGTCCAGCGTCTCCTCGCGGTAGGGCAGCAGGAACAGCGGGCCCAGCTCGGCGAAGGCGCGTGCCTGGCCGTCGGTGGTGCGGCCGCCGCGCTTCACGAAGCTCTTGAGGCGGCGGTGCAGCGGATGGGGCGAGGTGCTGTCGCCTGCGTCGTCGGCGGCGGGCGGAAGGTCGTGGGACACGGTGTCGGGAGAGGTCATTGCGGCCGCGAATTGTAGAGAGCGCGCCATGCGGGCACCCAGCCGGCCAGCGCCTCGGCGCACGAAGCGCCCGCGGCCGGGCCCAGGCCGAGCACGCGCGCCGCGGCATCGAGCGCGGCGCGCGCGGCCTCGGGGGTGGCGGTGTCGAAGGCCGCCGCGCCGTTCTGCTTCGAGAGCTTGTGGCCGTCGGCGCCGCGCACCAGCGGCGTGTGCAGGTAGCGCGGCGTCGGCAGGCCGAGCGCGCGCTGCAGCAGGATCTGGCGCGCCGTGTTGTCGGCCAGGTCCTCGCCACGCACCACGTCGCTCACGCCCTGGTCGGCATCGTCGACCACCACCGCGAGCTGGTAGGCCCAGGGGCCGTCGGCACGGCGCAGCACGAAGTCGCCGACCTCGCGGCCCACGTCCTGGCTTTGCGCGCCGAGGCGGCGATCGGTCCAGTGGAGTTCGCCCGACGCCGCGGCCTCGAACTTCTGCGTGGCGAAGCGCCAGGCGCGTGCGGGCTTGCCATGCAGGCCGTCGCGGCAGGTGCCGGGGTAGACGCGCTCGCCATGGCGCTCGTGCTGCTGGCCGAGCCGCGCGAGCGCGGCGTCGATGTCCTTGCGCGAGCAGCCGCAGGGGTAGGCGAGGCCGCGTTCGCGCAGGCGCGCCAGCGCCGCCTCGTAGCGCGCGGTGCGCGCGGTCTGCCACACGGGTTCCTCGTCGGGGATCAGCGCGCAGTCGGCCAGCTGGCGCAGGATGCGCTCGCCCATGCCCGGCAGGCAGCGCTCGGTGTCGGCGTCCTCGATGCGCACCAGCCAGCGCGCCCGCGGGCCGCGCGCACGCACGTCGAGCCAGCTCGCGAGCGCGGCGACCAGCGAGCCCGCGTGCAGCGGGCCGGTGGGCGAGGGAGCGAAGCGGCCGACGGGAGGCATGAAGAACAGCAAGGGGCCGCGGCCGGCCCCGGAACGCGAACTACAGCGCCGCGAGCGCGAGCGACAGGCCCGAGACGAAGGCGTCCTCGACGCGGTGGCCGATGCACCAGTCGCCGGCCACGCCGATGCGCGCCTTGGCGTCCCACAGGTGGCTCTGGCCCACCGGCACCTGGGTCTGGGCCTCGGTCCAGCACAGCGCCTGCGCATGGGCCGGCGTGGCATGGATGCCGGTGATCTCGGAGAAGGCGCGCAGCAGCTTGGCCTCGATGCGCGGCGCGTCGTCGCGCAGGTGTTCCTGCGACCAGGTGGCGCTGGCCTGCAGGGTCCAGCGCTCGATGCGTTCGCGGCCGGGCTTGGACGATTCGCGCGCCAGCCAGGCCACGCGGTGGTGCGTGCTGCGCGCGGCATTCCATTGCGGGCCGAGGTGCGACATGGTCGGCTGGTTGGCCTGCGGGAAGGCGATCATCAGCGTCCAGCACGGCGCGATGCGCACCGGCTCGACCTGGCGGCTGATGCTGCGGGACAGCTTGCCGTCCTCGAGCAGCGCGCGGGCGCGCGAAGGCGGCACCGCGAGCAGCACCGCGTCGAAGCCCGAGTACACGCGCTGCGAGTCGCCGGCACCGGCGGTGCGCAGCTGCCAGCGCGCGGCATCGAGCGCGTCGGGCTCGATGCGCGTGACCTGCGTGCCGGTGACCAGGCTGTCGCCCAGCGGCCGGGCCCATTGCGCCACCAGCGAGTCCATGCCGGGCTGGGCCACCCAGTGCGATTCGAGCGAGGGCAGCGCGGCCTCGGCCACGCGGCCATGGGCATCGAGCACGCGCACGAGGTTGGCGCTCCAGCGCCGGCACAGGCCGGGCACGGTCTCGAGCGCCAGCGCGAAGCGCGCGTCGCGCACGGTGAAGTACTGCGCGCCGCTGTCGAAGCGGCCGAAGGCGGTGTCGACGCTGGCCATGCGGCCGCCCGCTCCGTCGCCGCGCTCGAACAGCGTGACGCGGTGGCCGGCCTGCGCCAGCGTGCGCGCGCACGCCACGCCGGCCATGCCGGCGCCGACGACGGCGTAGTGGCGCGGCGCGGCGGCGGAGGCCGTGTCGGGGGAGGGGGCCGGGGTTCGGTGGCGGTCTGCCTTGGCGCGAGGACGAGTGGTCATTGCTGGACCCTTTTCTTGTGACGAGGTGAAGACGGTTGGATGCTGCGCCGACTCTAACCCGGTCTTCGCGCGCGCCGCAGCCACCCTGGGGCAAACGACGATGCGCGCCGCGCGGGCATCAGCGGCCGCGATGGCGTTCGAGCAGCGCGAGCCGCGTGCCCTCGTGTTCGAACTGCGCGAGCCACCATTCGAGCGCGCGCCCGGGCTTGCCGGCCGCGCGCACGCGCCAGGCGCAGTGCATGGTGCCCAGCGGCGGCTGGCGCTCGGTGCGGCGCTCGACCAGGTGGCCGGCCTCGATGTAGGGCCGCGCCATCGGCTCGGGCAGGAAGCCGCCGCCCAGGCCGTGCAGCTGCGCCGCGAGCTTGGCCTGCATGGTCGGCACCGTCAGCACGTCCTGCCCGCCGACCAGGTTGACCGTGAGGCCGGGACTGCTGCGCGCCGAGTCGGCCGCGGCCACGGCGCGGTACTGGCGCAGCACCGCGTCGCTCAGGGGCTCCTCGAGCCGCGCGAGCGGATGGTGCGGCGCCATCGCATAGACGAAGCGCAAGGTGCCCAGCGGCCGGCTGCGCAGGCCGGTGGCGGTCAGGGCCAGGCTGGCGGCATCGAGCACCGCGCCGATCGCGAGGTCGGCCTCGCCGCTGGTCAGCGCCTCGATGGTGCCGAGCAGGGTCTCGTCGCGCAGCTTCAGGCGCGTTGGCGGCTCGAGCGCGAAGAAGGCGGTGGCGAGGTCGAGCAGCGGATCGCGCGCGATCACGCTGTCGACCGCGATCGTGAGCATCGGCTCCCAGCCGGTGGCCACGCGCTTCACGCGGTTGGCCACGGCGTCGATCTCGCCGAGCAACCGCGCCGCCTCGCGCAGCAGTTCGGCGCCGGCCTCGGTCAATTTCGCCTGCCGTGCGCTGCGGTCGAACAGCAGCACGTCGAGCGCGTCCTCGATCTGGCGCACGCGGTAGCTCAGCGCGCTGGGCACCAGGTCGAGCGCGCGCGCCGCCGCGGCGAAGCTGCCGGTGTGGGCCACGGTCTGCAGCATGGCCAGCGCATCGGGGGTCAGCACGTCGCGGGGGCTGGGCATGGTCGCGGCTCCATCGTTCAAAAAATTTGAATGATGCCATCAAAGCGCGGCGCTTTTCCCTCGGGGGCGCGGGCCTAAAGTTCTTCCCATCCGCTGCGCATCCGGCGCGGCATACGAAGAAGGCCGAAGGTTCCCCCCACGGGGCCCGGCTCAAGGAGTCCGACGATGTTGCAAGTTCGTAAATCCCAGGAACGCGGTTATGCCGACCACGGCTGGCTGCGCTCGTTCCACAGCTTTTCCTTCGCCAACTACTACGACCCGGCCCACATGGGCTTCGGCAACCTGCGCGTGATCAACGAGGACCGCGTGGCCGCCGGTGCCGGCTTCGGCACCCATGGCCACAAGGACATGGAGATCATCAGCTACGTGCTTTCGGGCGAGCTGGCGCACAAGGACAGCATGGGCAACGTGGAATCGATCCCGCCCGGCGACGTGCAGCGCATGAGCGCCGGCCGCGGCGTGATGCACAGCGAGTTCAACCACAAGGCCGACGAGACCACGCACTTCCTGCAGATCTGGATCCAGCCCAATGTGCGCGGCATCGAGCCCGGCTACGAGCAGAAGCGCTTCGATGCCGCCGAGAAGCGCGGCAAGCTGCGCCTGGTGGCCTCGCCCGACGGCGCCGACGGCTCGGTGACGGTGCATGCCGATGCGCGCCTGTTCGCGGGCCTGCTCGATGGCGACGAGCGCGCGAGCCTCGCGCTCGATCCGAAGCGCAAGGGCTACGTGCACCTGGTGCGCGGCGAGCTTGAGGTCAATGGCCGCAAGCTCGCGGGCGGCGACGCCGCGCTGCTCGAAGGCGAATCGCAACTGACGCTGGCCGCCGGCAAGGACGCCGAGGTGCTGGTGTTCGACCTGGCCGCCTGAGCGGTGTAGAAGGGGAGGCACCCTGTTCGCGGGGCGCGTCTTCCTGCTCACCCTCCTTGTTTTTCCCCGTTTCCCGATCCACAACCACAGAGGAGTTCCCAGCAATGACCACTACCACCGCAACCCCCAACGGCGCGCAGGACACGCTCGCGCTGATCGGCCGCATCCTGATCGCCTACCTGTTCATCCCGGCCGGCATCGGCAAGCTCATGGGCTTCGGCGGCACCGTGGGCTACATCACCTCGGCCGGCCTGCCGCTGCCCGAGGTGGCCGCCGCGGTCGCGATCGTCATCGAACTCGGCCTGGGCATCGCGCTGCTGCTGGGCTTCAAGACCCGCTGGACCGCGATCGTCATGGCCATCTTCACCGTCGTGACCGCGCTGTTCTTCCACAAGTACTGGGCCGTGCCCGACGCGATGAAGATGATGCAGCAGATCAACTTCAACAAGAACATGGCCATCGCCGGCGGCCTGCTCGCCTTCGCCGCCTTCGGCCCGGGCCGCTTCAGCATCGACAAGCGCTGAGCCGCGCCCATCCATCCACCACGAGGACCAACCGAACATGGCCAACATCGTCATCGTCTTCCATTCCGGCTACGGCCATACCCAGCGCGTGGCGCAGGCCGTGGCCGACGGCGCCGGCGCGCAACTGCTCGCCATCGACGCCGACGGCAACCTGCCCGAGGGCGGCTGGGAAACCCTGGCCGCGGCCGACGCGATCATCTTCGGCTCGCCCACCTACATGGGCGGCGTGAGCTGGCAGTTCAAGAAATTCGCCGATGCATCGTCGAAGGTCTGGTACACGCAGGGCTGGAAGGACAAGCTGTTCGCCGGCTTCACCAACAGCGCCACCATCAACGGCGACAAGGTCACGACCATGACCTACCTGTGGACGCTCGCGATGCAGCACAGCGGCATCTGGGTGAGCATGGGCATCCTGCCGACCAACAACAAGGCCGCCACGCGCGATTCGACCAACTACATCGGCGGCTACGGCGGCCTGCTGACGCAGTCGCCCTCGGACGCGAGCCCGGCCGAGATCCCCCGCGGTGACCTCGACACCGCGCGGTCTTTCGGCGAGCGCGTGGCCGCGGTGGCAAGATCGCGCGGCTGACCACCGCCTGCGCGGGCCGCCCCGGCCCGGGGCACCCACGGAGAGAACACGATGACCGACGCCACCCCCACCACCCGTTTGCTGCAACCGCATGACAAGGACCTGGGGGGCGGCTTCAACGTGCGGCGCCTGCTGCCCGCGGCCGTGCGCCGCTCGGTCGGCCCCTTCGTGTTCTTCGACCATTTCGGCCCGGCCACCGAGCAGCCGGGCAACTCGCACGACGTGCGCCCGCATCCGCACATCGGCCTGGCCACCGTCACCTACCTGTTCGAGGGCGCGATGATGCACCGCGACAGCATCGGCAGCGTGCAGGAGATCCTGCCGGGCGCCATCAACTGGATGACCTCGGGCCGCGGCATCGTGCACTCCGAGCGCAAGCCCGAGCGCCTGCTGGCCGAGACCTTCGTCAATCACGGCCTGCAGCTGTGGGCCGCGCTGCCGCAGGCCCATGAAGAGGTCGAGCCCAGCTTCGAGCACACCGCCTCCGACGCCATTCCTGCCCTGTTCGAGCAGGGCGTGGGCGTGCGCGTGCTGGTGGGCGAGGCCTTCGGCGTGCGCTCGCCGGTCACGACCTTCTCGCAGACCGTCTACCTCGACATCGCCTTGCCGGCCGGCGCGAGCTTCGCGCTGCCCGCGCTGGCGCCCGAGCTCGCGGTCTACCCGATCGATGGCGACGTCGGCATCGACGGCGTCGTGGCACCGATGCACACCATGGCGGTGCTGGCCGACGGGCAGGGTGCCAACCTCACGGCACCCGTGACCGCGCCGGTGCGGCTGGTGGTGATCGGCGGCGAGCCGCTCGACGGTCCGCGCTACATCACCTGGAACTTCGTCTCGAGCCGGCGCGAACGCATCCTGCAGGCCGGCGAGGACTGGGCCGCGCAGCGCATGGGCCACGTGCCCGGCGAGACCGAGTTCATTCCGCTGCCGGGCAAGCCCTTCGGCGTGCGCGAGCCCGACACGGGCAGCACGCCCACCTGAGCGCGTTGCGCGGCTACAGCGCGAGCTTGTAGCCCTCGTGGCTCGCCACGAAGCCCAGCCGCTCGTAGAAGCGATGGGCATCGGGCCGGCGCTTGTCGGTCGTGAGCTGCACCAGGGTGCAGCCCCGCTCGCGGCAGCGCGCGATCGCCCACTCGAACATCCGCTGGCCCAGCCCCGCATCGCGCCGCTGCGCCGCGATGCGCACGGCCTCGATCTGGCCGCGCCATGCGCCCTGGCGCGCGATGCCCGGGATGAACGAGAGCTGCAGCGTGCCGACCACCGCCTCGCCCTCGGTCACCACCACGAGCTGCTGGTTCGCATCGGCCGCGATGGCCTCGAAGGCGGCGACGTAGCGCGCATCGATGGCATCGGGTGAAGCACCCGCGGCCTCGCGTTCGCGGCCCAGCGGATCGTCGGCGAGCAGGGCGACGATGGCGGCCAAGTCGGCGCGCGTCGCGGTTCTGAAAACTATTGGGTTCACTTGTGAAACTCTGTTGCATCGTTCGCGCGCCAGGCGGCGCGAAATGCCATCGTCCGATAGTAAAGTGCGCCCGCCGCGGGGGAGGGAACACCGGCCTCGCGACCCACAACCACAACGACGTTGAAGAAAGCGAGCGAGGCGAGATGGCCATTCAGAAGACGCCGGAAACGGCACCGGGCGAGTACGGCGACCTGTTCGAATTCCTGATGAAGGAACTCAAGCTGTTCCAGCGCAAGCTGCTGGTGATGCTCAAGCACGTGAAGACCGGCGAGTCGCAGATCTACAAGCAGGCCTGGTACGACTTCCACCTCAAGGACCGCCTGACCGCGCTGCTCAAGGCCGAGGACTATGCGGCGGTCGCGCAGCTGCCGATCAACAAGGCCGGCCAGACCGGCATCTACATCGAGACGCGCTACGTGAAGTCGGGCGAGGTGGTGGGTTTCCAGCTGGTGGAGGCGCGGCCGCACGAGGGCGGCCGCTACGTGGGGCTCACGCCGGCCGCGGTCTATACCGAGGCCGACGGGCGCCGCGTGCTGGCCTTCGCCGAAGGCCTCTGAACTACTTGCCCAGCGTCACTGCTTCGGCCGGTGGCGCACCGTCGGGCGCATCGGGCAGCAGCTGCGACTTGCGCCGCGAGCCGCGCCAGGCCGAGTAGCCCACGCCGATCAGCAGCAGCACGCACAGCCCGATGAAGGTGCCGCTGATCGGGCGCGTGATGAACACCGACATGTCGCCGCGCGAGAGCAGCAGCGCGCGGCGGAAGTTCTCCTCCACCATCGGCCCGAGCACGAAGCCCAGCAGGATCGGCGCGACCGAGAACTCGAGCGACATCAGCAGCGCGCCGATGATGCCGAACACCAGCACCTCCCAGATCTGGAACAGGCTGTTCTGCGTGCTGAACACGCCCACCGCGATGAAGAACATCGCCGCCGGGAACAGGTACTTGTAGGGCACCTTCAGCAGCTTCACCCAGACCCCGATCAGCGGCACGTTGAGCACCACCAGGATCACGTTGCCGATCCAGAAGCTGGCGATCAGGCCCCAGAAGATGTCCGGGTGCTCGGTGATCAGCTGCGGGCCGGGCTGGATGCCCTGGATCAGCAGCGCGCCGAGGATCAGCGCCATCACCGCGTCGCCCGGGATGCCCAGGCTCATGGTCGGGATGAAGTCGACCTGCGTCTTCGAATGCGCCGAGGCCTCGGGCCCGGCCACGCCTTCGATCATGCCGGTGCCGAAGGCCGCGGGCGTCTTCGACACCTTGCGCTCGAGCGCATAGGCGATGAAGGTGGTGATGGTCGGGCCGGTGCCCGGCATCGCGCCGAAGATCGTGCCCACGATGGTGCCGCGGATCATGGCGGGGAAGGCGCGCTTGAGCTCTTCCTTGCTCGGGCGCATGTCGCTGAGCTTGAGCGTGCCGGTGTCGCCGATGCTCTTCATGCGGTTCACGTTGAGCAGGAAGTCGGCCACGCCGAACAGGCCCATCGAGATCGCGACCAGCTCGAGGCCGTCGCTGAGCTCGGGCAGGTCGAAGGCGAAGCGGAAGCTGCCGCTGTTGACGTCGGTGCCGACCACGCCGCACAGCAGGCCGAACACCGTCATCGCCACGCCCTTGAGCGCCGAGCCGCGCGACATGGTCGAGCCCGCGAGCAGGCCCAGCATCATGATCGAGAAGATCTCGGTCGGGCCGAACTTGAACGCGATCTGCACCAGCAGCGGCGAGGCGAAGATCATCACCACGATGCCCACCGAGGCGGCGAAGAACGAGGAGATCATCGTCACGCCGAGCGCCACGCCACCCTTGCCCTGCTTGGTCATCGGGTAGCCGTCGAGGCAGGTCACCGCGTGCGGCGGGTGCGAGGGCATGTTCATCAGGATGGCGCCGATCGCGCCGCCGTACTGCGAACCGTAGAAGATGCCGGCCAGCATCAGGATGGCGGGCACCGGGTGCATCACGTAGGTGAGCGGCAGCAGGATCGAGATGGCCTGCAGCGCGCCCATGCCGGGCAGCACGCCGATGAGGTTGCCCACCAGCACGCCGAAGAAGGACCAGAGCAGGTTGGAGCCCTGGAACGCGACGCCGAAGCCGAACCAGAGGTCGTGGAGCGATTGTCCGATCATGGTCTCAGCCTCCCCACTGGAACAGCGGCAACTGCAGGCTCAGCGCCCACCAGAACACCACCACCGCGATGGCCATCATCGCGAGCGCGAGCAGCAGCGCCTCGCGCAGCGTGTTGTCGCGGTCGCCGAGCGCCGAGATGAACACGATCGCGAAGGTCGCGGGCAACAGCCCGCCGTACTCGCCGAGCAGCAGGAAGGCCAGGATGCCCAGCACGATGCAGACGCAGCCGCGCAGGTCGGGCAGGCCGGCGGGATGGCCGTGCGAGACGGCGGCCTCGGGCGCCGGTTGCTGGCCGCGCGCCGAGATCACCATCAAGAGGCCGATGAAGGCCAGCAGCAGCCCGAGCGCGACCGGGAAGAAGCCCGGTCCCATGTGCGCGAGTTCGCCGACGCGGTAGCCGTAGCCGGCGTAGGCGGCGGCCAGTCCGACGATCACCATCAGGGCTCCGCCGTAATAGTCTTTCTTGAATTTCGATGGGGCGCGCGATGCCTGCGAGGCCGCGCCACCACCCGTGCTGTGCTGCATATGTCTCCTTCGGGCTGAAGCAATGCAGTCTAGGAAGCGGGCCTTTCAATCCCCTTTCGCAACACGCTTGCAAGGGCCTTCGAGGCCCAAAATACGTGTTATCACGTACGAGCGAGCGGCAATCGGAGGATCGCGCGCAGCCCGCCGCCGTTGGCGCTCTCGGGCATGTCGGCGCTGTCGAGCAGGATCTCGCCGCCGTTGCGCCGCGCATAGCCGCGCGCGATGGTGAGGCCGAGGCCGGCGCCCTGCATCGCGGGTGCGTTCGCGCCATGCGAGGCCGGGTCGCGCTGGAAGCGCTCGAACACGCTGGCACGCCGCTCGGGCGCGATGCCGGGGCCGCTGTCGCAGACCTCGGCCAGTGCCTGCGAGGCATCGCGCCGCACCGTCACCGTGATGTTGCCGCCGCGCGGCGTGTACTTGATCGCGTTGTGCACCAGGTTCGCGAGCAGCTCGTGCAGCTCCTCGGCGTTGGCGCGCACCGGGATCACGGGCGATGCCTCGTCCTCTTCCTCGTCGGGCGCGGCGAGGCCCTCGGCCGCGGTGTCGCCGCGCGCATCGACCCAGCCCAGGTCCTGGTCGTGCTCGCGCGCGAGCGGCAGGTACTGCAGCACCACGGCGCGCGCGATCGCGTTGAGGTCGACGATCCCGGGCGCGGCGGCCTCGGTCTCGTCCTCGTGCGTCGCATGCGCGAGCGCCAGCAACTGTTCGCTCAGGCGCCGCGTGCGCGCGAGCTGCGCGACGATCGCATGCAGCGATTCGCGCATGCGATCGGGGTCGGTCTCGCGCACCGCGTAGCCGGCCTGGATCGACAGGATGCCCAGCGGCGTGCGCAGCTGGTGCGAGGCATCGGCGAGGAACTGCGAATGCTCGGCCACCATGCGGCGATGGCGGCCGATGTGGTGGTTGACCGCGTCGACCAGCGGCACCACCTCCTGCGGCACGCCGGCGGGGTCGAGCGGCTTGATGTCGTCGCGCGCGCGCTCGCGCAGCGAGCGGCGCAGCCGCTCGAGCGGGCGCAAGGTCCAGGCCACGCCCAGCCACACCAGCAGGGCCATCACCAGCACCATGCGCGCGGCGCGCAGCAGTTCCTGGCGCAGCGATTCGTCCACCGCGCGCTGGCGCGGGCCGGTGCCTTCGGCGGCCTGGATCAGCACGGTGTAGGCGCTGCCCGCGTGGCTGTTGTAGACCGTCTGGCGCAGCGCGGCCACGCGCACCGGGTGCTGCTGGTAGACCGCGTCGTAGAACACCGGCGCGTCGTCGGCGCCGGTCGCGGTCTTCGGCGGCGGGGCGGGCAGGTCGGGCACGCCCATCAGCGTCTCCTCGGTGCCGGCCTCGCCCCTGGCCAGCGGCGCCGCGCCCACGTGCAGGTACTTGTAGCGCAGGTGGGTCGACTCGAACATCGCCTGCACCGAGAAGGCCTCCTGCACGCGCACGCTGCCGTCGCTCGCGACCACGATGCCGTTGGCCAGCGCCTGCACGGGCTCGAGCAGGCTCTGGTCGTAGGCGTCGACCAGGCTCTCGGTCAGCGCCTGGTAGTTGCTCCAGCTGTCGAGCGCGAGCAGCGCGACCATGCCCGGCAGCAGCAGCGCCAGCAGGCGCGCGCGGATGCCGAAGCGCCAGCTTTCAGTGGGGGGTGGAGACGGCGGCGGCGCGTGCGGGTCCATCGGCGATGCCTTCGAGCATGTAGCCCAGCCCGCGCACGGTGACGATGCGCACGTCGCTGTCGGCGAGCTTGCGCCGCAGCCGGTGCAGCACCACCTCGATCGCATCGGGTCCGGCGGTGCTGTCGTTGGTGAACACCTTGCCGAACAGCTGCGACTTGCCGACCGGCGAGCCGCTGCGCATCAGCAGCGCGCTCAGGGCCGCGTGCTCGCGCGGCGTGAGCGCCAGCAGCGTGCCGCGCAGCGTGAAGGCATGGCTCTCGCCGTCGTAGGCCAGCGAGGCGCACTGCAGTCGCGGATGCTGCCGGCCGCGGCTGCGCCGCACCAGCGCGGTCAGCCGCGCCTCGAGCTCGACCAGCTCGAAGGGCTTGGTGAGGAAATCGTCGGCGCCGAGATGGAGGCCGCGCACGCGGTCCTGCAGCGCGCCCTGCGCGGTGAGGATCAGCACCGGCGTGCGGTCGTCGGCATTGCGCATGTCGGCCAGCACCGCGAGGCCGTGCTTGTCGGGCAGCCGCAGGTCGAGCACCACCGCGTCGTACTCGGTGCCGGCCATGAAGGCCTCGGCGGTGCGCGCGTCGGGCGCATGGTCGGTGACGAAGCCGCTCTGCGTGAGCGCGCGCACCAGCCAGGAGGCCATGTCCAGTTCGTCTTCCACCAGCAGAATGCGCATCGCGGGGAGGTCGGCCTATCGTTTCTTGTGGAGATCGGGGTCTTCGGCGGCGCGCGCGCTGGCCTTGGCCGCGCGGGCGCTGAGGTCGGGCGCGAGCGCCTCGCGGCCGTCGAACACGAAGCAGTCGCCCTGGTAGTGGGCGCCGCCCACCAGCTCGAAGTACTTGAGGATGCCGCCCTCGAGCTGCAGCACGTTGTCGACGCCTTCCTCGCGCATCAGGATCGCGGCCTTCTCGCAGCGGATGCCGCCGGTGCAGAAGCTCACCACCGTCTTGCCCGCGAACTCGGCGCGGTGCTCGCGAAGCGCGGGCGGGAACTCGGTGAACTTCTCGATGCGCCAGTCGATCGCGCCCTCGAAGCTGCCGTGGTCGACCTCGAAGGCATTGCGCGTGTCGAGCAGCGCGATCGCGCGGCCCGCGTCGTCGTGGCCCTGGTCGAGCCAGCGCTTGAGCGTGGGCGCGTCCACGCCCGGCGCGCGGCCGGCCGCGGGCTGGATCGCGGGATGGTCCATGCGGATGATCTCGCGCTTGAGCTTCACGAGCATGCGCCGGAACGGCTGGGCGGCCGACCAGCTGTCCTTGGTCTCGAGGTCGGCGAAGCGCGCATCGGCGCGCACGCCGGCCAGGAAGTCCGCCATCGCGCCGGGCTCGCCGGCCAGAAACATGTTGATACCCTCGGGCGCGATCAGGATCGTGCCCATCAGCCCGAGCGCGCGGCTGCGTTCCAGCAGGCGTTCGCGCAGCACCGGGCCGTCGTCGATGGCCACGAACTTGTAGGCCGCGATGTTCAATATCTCTTGGGTCTCTTGCACGGCGGGAATTCTAGGCGCCGCAGGTTGACCCGTTCCTGACTCGGGCACTCCCGAACCACTGGCCGCCCGGGTGTCAATAGGGGCCGCGCCAACTCACATCGTGGAGGCCCGCCTTCCTACAATGGACGGATGTTCGTTCACCTGCGCCTGCACACCGAGTTCTCCGTCGTCGACGGCACCAACCGCATCGACGAAGTCGTCAAGGCCGCCGCTGCCGACAAGCAGCCCGCGATGGCCATCACCGATCTCAACAACCTGTTCGGCGGGATCAAGTTCTACAAGGAAGCGCGCGGCAAGGGCGTCAAGCCCGTGATCGGCGCCGAGATCTTCCTCGAGGGCATGGGCAAGGATGCCGCGACGCTCACGCGCATCGTGCTGCTGGTGCAGAACAAGCAGGGCTACCTCAACCTCTCGGAGCTGCTGGCACGCGCCTGGACGCAGAACGTCGGCCGCGGCCAGGCCCAGGCGGCCTGCAAGCTCGAATGGGTGGAGGAACTGCAGGGCGGGCTGATCGCGCTGTCGGGCGCGCAGGCCGGCCCGCTCGGCGCGCCGCTGGCCGCGGGGCAGGGCGAACGCGCGGCCGAGCTCGCGCTGCGCCTCGCGGGCATCTTCCCGCACCGCTTCTACATCGAGCTGCAGCGCGCCGGCCGTCCCGAGGACGAGCCGCATGTGCTGGCCGCGGTGCAGCTGGCCGCGCGGCTGGGGCTGCCGGTGGTGGCCACGCACCCGGTGCAGTTCGCCACGCGCGAGGACTACGAGGCGCACGAGGCGCGCGTGTGCATCTCCGAGGGCGAGATCCTCGGCAACCCGCGGCGCGTGCGCCGCTT
Organism: Variovorax sp. GW821-FHT09B05; assembly: GCF_059418265.1. Classification (NCBI taxonomy): domain Bacteria; kingdom Pseudomonadati; phylum Pseudomonadota; class Betaproteobacteria; order Burkholderiales; family Comamonadaceae; genus Variovorax; species Variovorax sp. GW821-FHT09B05. The sequence goes on along the minus strand of NZ_JBWKPN010000007.1, from coordinate 14,468 downwards.
CACGCCCGAGCAGTACTTCAAGTCGAGCGCCGAGATGCAGGCGCTGTTCGCCGACATCCCGAGCGCATTGGCCAACACGGTCGAGATCGCCAAGCGCTGCAGCCTGACGCTGGTGCTCGGAAAGCCGCAGCTGCCCGACTTCCCCACGCCCTTCGTGAGCGAAGGCGTGCGCATGCCGATCGACGAGTTCTTCCGCCAGGAATCGTTCGAGGGGCTCGAGAAGCGCCTCGAGCACCTGTTCCCCGACGCGGCCAAGCGCGATGCGCAGCGGCCGCGCTATGTCGAGCGGCTCGAGTTCGAGATCAACACCATCCTGAAGATGGGGTTCCCGGGCTACTTCCTGATCGTGGGCGACTTCATCAACTGGGCCAAGCAGAACGGCTGCCCGGTCGGCCCGGGCCGGGGCTCGGGCGCGGGCTCGCTGGTGGCCTACGCGCTGAAGATCACCGACCTCGATCCGCTCGAATACAACCTGCTGTTCGAACGCTTCCTGAATCCCGAACGCGTCTCGATGCCCGACTTCGACATCGACTTCTGCCAGGGCAACCGCGACCGCGTGATCGACTACGTGAAGGACAAGTACGGCCGCAATGCCGTGAGCCAGATCGCCACCTTCGGCACCATGGCCGCGCGCGCGGCCATCCGCGACGTGGGCCGGGTGCTCGACATGAGCTACATGTTCTGCGACGGCATCAGCAAGCTGATCCCGAACAAGCCCGGCATGTCGGTCACGCTGCAGTACCCGCCGACGCAGAAGATCGAGGGCGACAAGAACAACTACGCGCTCGAGATGGAGCCGCAGCTTGCCGAACGCCTCGAGAAGGAGGAAGAGGTCAAGACCGTGGTCGAGCTGGCGCAGAAGCTCGAAGGCATGACCCGCAACATCGGCATGCACGCCGGCGGCGTGCTGATCGCGCCCGGCAAGCTCACCGACTTCTGCCCGCTCTACCAGCAGCCCGGCAGCGACTCGGCCGTGAGCCAGTACGACAAGGACGACGTGGAGGCCATCGGCCTCGTGAAGTTCGACTTTCTGGGCCTGGCCACGCTGACGATCCTCGAGATCGCGCGCGAGTTCATCATGAAGCGGCACAAGGGCCGCGAGAACTTCGCCTACGAGAACATCCCGCTCAACGACGGGCCGACCTACCGGCTGTTCTCCGAGGGCAAGACCGAGGCCGTGTTCCAGTTCGAATCGCGCGGCATGCAGGGCATGCTGAAGGACGCGCGGCCAACCCGGCTCGAGGACCTGATCGCGCTCAACGCGCTGTACCGCCCGGGCCCGATGGACCTGATCCCCAGCTTCGTGGCGCGCAAGCACGGCCGCGAGGACGTGGAGTATCCGCACCCGGCCGTGGCCCAGATGCTCTCGGAGACCTACGGGATCATGGTCTACCAGGAGCAGGTGATGCAGACCGCGCAGATCCTGGGCGGCTACTCGCTCGGCGGCGCCGACTTGCTGCGCCGCGCGATGGGCAAGAAGAAGCTCGAGGAGATGGCCGAGCACCGCGAGAAATTCCGCGCGGGTGCCTTGAGCACGCACGGCATCGCACAGGACAAGGCCGACGAGATCTTCGACCTGATGGAGAAGTTCGCGGGCTACGGCTTCAACAAGTCGCACGCCGCCGCCTACTCGCTGCTGGCCTATCACACGGGCTGGCTCAAGGTCCACTACACGGCCGAATTCTTCTGCGCCAACATGACGGTGGAAATGGACGACACCGACAAGCTCAAGGTGCTGTTCGAGGACGCGCAGAAGAACTTCGGCCTCACCTTCGAGCTGCCGGACGTGAACCGCGGCAACTACCGCTTCGAGCCGGTCACCGACAAGGTCATCCGCTACGGCCTGGGCGCCGTCAAGGGCACGGGCCAGCTCGCGGTCGAGGCCGTGGTGCGCGCGCGCGAGGAGGGTGGTCCGTTCAAGAGCCTGTACGACTTCTGCGTGCGCATCGACCGCCAGCGCATCAACAAGCGCACGGTCGAGGCGCTGATCAAGGCCGGCGCCTTCGATGCCATCCAGCAGAACCGCGCCTCGCTGATCGCCTCGGTCGACCGCGCCTTCGAATTCGCCAACGCGACCGCGGCCAATGCCGCGCAGGTCGACATCTTCGGCGACAGCGAGCACGGCTCGGCCACGGCCGAGCCCGAGCTGGTCGACGCCACGCCCTGGGGCGTGAAGGAACGCCTGACCTTCGAGAAGACGGCGGTCGGCTTCTACCTCTCGGGCCACCTGTTCGACGAGGTCTCGCACGAGGTGCGGCGCTTCTGCAAGCGCGAGATCACCGACCTGCTCGACAGCCGCGACCAGCAGGTGATCGCGGGCATCGTGAGCGACTTCCGCGTCATCAACGGCCAGCGCGGCCGGCTCGCGATCTTCAAGCTCGACGACAAGTCCGACTCGATCGATGCCACCGCCGACGAGGCGCTGATGAACGCCAACCGCAACACGCTCAAGGACGACGAGCTGGTGATCGTCTCGGGCCGCCTGCAGCCCGCGCGCGGCGGCTTCGAGGCGCGCTTCCAGGTGCAGCAGGTCTGGGACCTGGCCAGCGCGCGCTGCCGCTTCGGCAAGTTCCTGCGCGTGGCGGTCAACGGCAAGGCGCCCGACATCGCGCGATTGCTCAAGGACTTCCCGGCGCGCACCGAGCAGAGCGAGCATGGCGAGCTGGTGCAGGGGCTGCCGGTGCGCCTGTCGATGGCGCGCGGCGGCGCGCAGGTCGAGCTGCAGCTCGGCGAGCGCGCGAAGTTCTTCCCGACCGATGCGGCGCTCGCGAGCTGGACCGCGCAGGCCGAGGCGGGCAAGGCCGCGGTCATCTACGAATAACCGCACGCTGCGCAGGGGCGGCGAAAAACGATAAGGGAACTCCGCGCGGCCTGTGCCTTCTTACCGGGGCAGGCCTCGCGCCTGCGCGTTTTCAACCGGCAAGTTCGAGGAGGAACATTCGCCATGCCATACAAGACCGCCACCGGCACCCGCAACGCATCCATCAAGCAGGCCTTCCTGGCCACAGCCGCCCTGGCGCTGGCACTGCCCCTGAGCAGCCTGGCCCAGTACGCCGGCCCGAGCTCGGTGCCCGCCATGACCGTCAAGCAACTGCTCGACACCGGCAAGGACGACCAGCACGCCACCCTGCGCGGCTTCATCGTCTCGCACGACGGCGGCGAGCACTACACCTTCGCCGACGACACCGGCCGCATGAAGGTCGAGATCGACGCCAAGTACTTCCCGCCCGGCGTGAGGATCGACGACAAGGTGCGCGTCGAGATCACCGGCGAGTTCGACAAGGACCTCGTGGGCAACAAGGTCGAGCTCGACGTCAAGCAGCTGGTCGTGGTGCGCTGAGCGCGCCCTTCTCGACCAGCGCGTGCTCGATCCCGTCGAGCACCGCCTCCGGTGCGTGCAGCCAGTCCTTCGCGAGCACCTGCCGCACCTCCCAGCCGAAGGCATCGAGGATCCGCGGGCGCGAGACATAGCGCTCGAGCACGTTGCGGTTCTCGTAGTGGGCCGCCGTGTCCACGAGGATGCCGAGCGCGTAGTGGCTGTCCCCCGCACCTGAACCCGTGCCAGCGGCACGGATCGCCAGGTCGCAGCGAAAGCGCGACTGGCCCACCTGCTCGTCCACCGCATGGCCGCGCGCGCGCAGCGCGGCCGCGAGCTGCACGCTCACCGCGTCGGCCGGCACGTGGCCCGCCCGCGCCGCGCCGCGCGTCAGCGGGTTCATGCCCTCGAGCACGCGCGTGGCGGTGGCATCGTCGCCGCGCGACAGGCACTCGACATAGCGCAGGAAATTCTTCAGCGCCGCGGCACCCTCGTTGTGGTCGTTGGTGATCGCCTCGTGGCGGATCGTCGAGACCACCGCCATGTGATGGCGCGCGCGGCTGAAGATCACGTTGAGCCGCTTCTCGCCGCCGCGCTGGTTGATCGGCCCGAAGTTCATCAGCATGCGGCCCTCGGCATTCGGGCCGTAGCAGATGCTCAGCAGGATGATGTCGCGCTCGTCGCCCTGCACGTTCTCGAGGTTCTTGATGAACAGGCCGCAGAACTGGTCGTCCTCCTCGCGCACGTACTCGGCCTCGAGCCGCGCCGCGAACTCGGCGTCGGCCGCGGCGAGGCTGTCGAGCTCGGCCTCGATCTCGCCCTGCTGCGCTTCCGAGAAGGCCACGATGCCGAGGCTGCGCCCGGTACCGCGGCGCAGCAGCTCGCGCACCAGCTGCGCGATGTGGCGCGCCTCGCCGGTGTTGCGGCGGCTGTCGTAGACCGCGTCGGTCACGCGGTGGAAGCTGATGGCGCGCGAGAGCAGCGCATCGGCCTGCGCGGCCACCGACTCGGCCGAGGCGGCGTTCGACTGCACCAGGATCTCGGCGCGCTCCTCGCTCGGCAGGCTGCGGTCGGGGATGGTGTAGAGGTTGCCGGCGTAGAAGGCCGCGTTCGAGAAGCCGATCAGCGACTCGTAGCGGCTGCGGTAGTGCCAGGCCAGCAGCGTGGCCGGCAGGTTGCGCGCGCCCTGGTTCAGCAGGCTGTCGGCATCGAGCACCACCGCGATGCGGTCGCCCTCGTTGTCCTCGTCCTCGACCGACACGGTCTGGTCCTCGGCATCGCGGCCCGACGAGAAGAAGCTGGTCGGCGGCAGCTGCATCTCGTCGCCCACCACGATGATCTGCGGCGCGCGGTAGAGCGCGGGCACCGCTTCCTCGACCGGAATCTGGCTCGCCTCGTCGAAGATCACCACGTCGAACAGGTCGGCCGCGAGCGGCAGCGTGTCGGACACCGACAGCGGGCTCATGAGCCAGATCGGCTTCATGTCGCGCACCACCTGGCCGGTCTCGCCGCTCGCGAGTTCGCGGATCGCCTTGTAGCGCATGGTCTTGCCGAACTCGTGCTCGAGCTCGCGGCGCCCGGCGTTGTAGCTCTTCTTGAAGACCTTGCCCTCGGCATCGAGCTGGCTCGCGGGCAGGGCGCTCTTCTGCACATGGTCGCGAAAGCGCTGGCGCACGGCGGCGGCCAGCGTGCGCGCATTGCGGCCGAGCAACTGGCGCTCGGCATCGCCCAGGCGCTGCGCATGGCGCGCGAGCGTGGCCGCATCGAAGCGCGGCAGCCAGCGCTCGGTGCGGTAGACGCGCTCGAGGCCCTCGCGCGCGACCGCGAACTCGATCGCCTCGGGCGCGAGCGGCAGGCCGCGCAGCGCGGCGGCCACGGCCGGGTCGGCATCGGCGAGTTCCTGCAGCGGCGCGAGCACCGCGGGCAGGGCATCGGCCTGGTCGCGCAGCGTGCGCGCGAGGTCTTCGAGCGTGGCCAACGGCAGGGCTGCGGGATCGTGGACCAGGTCGCGCCACAGCGCATCGAGCGCGTCGCAGCGTGAGCCCGCGGCGACCAGGCGTTCGACGTCGCGGCTCGCGCCGGGCGCGCTGCGCAGATGGGCCTGGAAGGCGACGCGCAGGCTGCCGGCATCGTCGAGGCCGCGCAGCGCCTGCATCTGCTGCGCGTAGGCCTCGGGGTCGGTGCAGCCGTAGTCGGCTTCGAGCTGCGCGGCCTGCTTCTGCAGCGCGGCGCGGGCCGTGTGCTCGGCCAGCAGTTCCTCGAGCAGTTGCGCGGGCTTCGGCCGCACCGCATGCGCGGCGAAGTCGTAGCGGCGCTTGAGTTCGCCCGACAGCCGCCACCACGAGGGCTGGAGGAAGCGCAGCAGCGAGTGCTGCTGCGCGCGGGCCTGCGCGAGGCCGGCCTCGGTGTCGGCGGGCGAGAGCCTGTCGCGCCAATGGGCCGTGCGCTGCAGCCTCTCGTCGAGCGTCTGCTGCAGGCCGCGGCGTTCGGCCAGCGCGGCATTCAGCGCCTGGCTCGCGGGATGCGCGGCATCGAGCAGCGCGAGCTGCCCGCGCGCGGCCAGCGTCGCGACGCGGCGCGCGTCGGCCACCAGCGCGAGCGCGTCGCGCCATGTCACGCCGGCTTCGGCCAGCGGCGGCCAGGCCTCGACCAGCGCATCGCGGCAGGCCCCGCTTTGCGCCGCGGCTCGTTCCGAGCCTTCGACCAGCGCGGCCAGCGGCTTGGGCTGGCGCAGCAGCGCGGGCGCGAGCAGCGCGAACGGATGCTGCGCGAGCGTGGGCGCGCCCAGGCTCTCGGTGACGGCGAGGTGCAGCCGCGCGGCCAGCTCGGCATGGCGGCGCCAGGCCGCGTAGTCGGGCAGGGCCTCGGCCTGCAGCGGCGTGAGCTGGGGATCTGCGGTCTTGAGCGCGACCAGCCGCGCCACCAGCTCGCGCAGCGTGACGGCCAAGTGCGCGGGCACCTCGCGCATCGCGGCATCGAAGCGCTCGAGCGCGCGCAGGTCGAGGTCCATCGCATCGAGCAGCCGCGTGCGTTCGCCGCCCTCGGCCTCGAGCGTGGAGGGCGCCTCGAGCCATTGCTCGTAGGTCTGGCGCAGGTTCTGCACGAAGGCCTTCTTGTCGCCCTGCGAGTCGTGGATCATGCAGCAGAGCTCGTCCAGCCCCTGCTGGCGCAGGCGGTGGAACACGACGTCGATCGCGGCGCGCTTCTCGCAGACGAAGAGCACGCGGCGGCCGCGCCCCACGTAGTCGGCGATCAGGTTGGTGATGGTCTGCGACTTGCCGGTGCCCGGCGGCCCCTGGATGATGTAGCTGGCCCCGGTGCGCGCCAGCGCCACGGCGGCGGTCTGGGTCGCGTCGGCCTGCACCACCGGCCATTGCTCGGCCAGCGGCAGCACGGCGGGCGTCTCGGCGTCGACCTGGCGCGGCTGCAGCGAGAACACGCGGTCGAAGGCCTCGCTCGCCATGTCCGACTCGACCAGCCCGCTGTAGTCGCGCACCAGCGACATCTTGCGGTGGTTGAAGTTGCCGAGCGTCACGGCCGTGAGGTCCACGTCCCACTGGTAGGGATTGCCGGCGTTCTCACGCAGCGCGAAGGTCTGGCGCTCGGCCTCGGCGGGCGCCATCTGCGGTGCACGTGGCGTCGGGCGTGCGCCCACCGCGCCGGCCAGCGGCAGCGGCACGCGCTGCACGCGGGCATGGAACAGCTGCAGCCCGCGCGGGCGGAAATCGTCCTGCGCGTAGCTGTAGTCGGTGGCCGCGATAGGCACGGCCGAGGGCGCGCGTTCGCGCACGCGCCGCTTGAACTGCTCGAGCCGCTGGCGCGCGCGCTGGTGGATCAGCGCGATCTCGGGTTGCCGCAGCAGCCGCAACTGCACGCCGGGCTCGGTGCGCGCGATCTGCGCGGCCAGTTCGGCATGGAACTGCTCGATCGAGGTCTCGCGCAGGTCGATGCTCTCGGGCAGCACGATGCCGTAGAGCTGGCGCAGGTGATGGCGCAGCGTCGGGTTGACCTGGGCCTCGGGGCCCGCGGCCTCGAGCAGGTACTGGTCGCGCACGCCCTTCTTGCGCGAGAGCTCCACCGGCAGCATCAGCAGCGGCGAGACGATGCGCTCGTTCGCGTCCTCCTTGAGGTTGTGCCAGCGCAGGAAGGCGATCACCAGCGAGAGCTGCGACAGGCCGTACTCGGCGCGGTCGCGCCGCGCCTCCTGCAGGATGCGGTCGAGCGCACCGGGCAGGTAGGGCTGGTCCTCGAAGCGCAGCCAGCGCGCGAGCGGCACCGGGTCGCCGCTCGCGACCTCGGCGGCGAAGCGGCCGTCCCACACGCAGAGCTGGTCGACGCGGATGCTCTGCAGGTCGACCACCAGCGGCACGCTGGCCACCGTGAGGTTGACGTGCGCCTGCGTGGGCTTGAAGTACAGCAGCCGGTTGCGCCGCGAGAGGTCGAACAGCCGGTCGCGCAGGTGCAGCTGGATCGCCTGGCGGCGCTGGCCCGCGCCATCCTTCGGGTTCGCGAGGCGCTCCAGGCCCAGGTCCAGCGGCTGGTCGCGGTAGGTCTCGAGGCGGCGGATCACCGAGGGCAGATCGCGCGCGCGCTCGTGGCGATCGAGCGCCGTCATCTCGACGATCACCGCGGCCAGCACCGGGTGCAGCCGGCGGTTGATCTCGAACAGGTTGCCGCGGTGCTCGGCGAAGCGCGCGAGCTCCTCGCCCTGCGTGAAGTCGAGTCCGCAGGCCAGGCTGGCGAGCACCTGGCCCAGGCACAGCATGTCGCTGAGCGCGTCGTGGTGCGCGAAGCGCTGCTCCCAGGCGCCGTAGCCGGGCAGGTAGGCCGGGCGCTGCGGCACGGTGTCGGGCGTGGCCTCGGGCAGCACCTCGAGGTTCTCGCGCGCGACGCCGATGCCGCCTTCGACGGTGACGCGTTCCTCGCCGACCACGCGCAGCACCGAGGCCACCGGGCGCTCGAGCGGCGCGATCGCCTGCGGGTTGCGCTTCGGCTCGGCGCCCGCGGACTGGGCCAGTTCCAGCGCGGGCACCTCATTCACGCGGTAGGCCATCGCATGGCCCAGCGCGGCGACCCGGCCCTGCTCGTGCAGCGCCGAGACCTCGCGCAGCAGCGGCAGCGCGAGCGCGAGCACGTCGTCGGTCTGCAGGCCGCCGTGGGCATCGGCGGTGTCGAGCAACTGCAACAGCGGTGCGATGCTGGTCATGCGGTGGCGCTCCGTGCGTGCTGGGCCCGGGCCTTGTCGAGCACGGTGGCGGCATCGCGCCTGACGCGCGCGAGCGTGCGTTTGGCCAGCTTGAGGTCCTGCGCGAGCCGCTGTTCGAAGGGCGCGGCGCAGCCCAGCGGTTCGGCCAGCGCGAGCGCCGCGGCCAGCGCGGCATCGTCGAGCTCGGGATCGGCCGCGACGAAATCGACCAGCACGCTGGCCATGTAGTCGTGCAGCCCGGCGGGCAGCGGATCGGGCGGCGGCGGGTCGACGGCCTGCGGCAGCGAGGGCACGAAGCCCGGGAAGAAGCGCCGCGCATGCGCGAGCAGCGGATCGGACTGCATGAAGGGCTCGCGCAGCAGCCGCGCGACCACGGCACGCGTCAGGCCGCCCACGCGCTCCTGGCCCAGCACGTCGAGCGTGCCGAGGTCGAGCGGGCCTTCGAGCGCGCCGGCCAGCCAGGCATCGGCCTGCGGATCGCGCTCGCTCCACAGCCGCAGCGCGCGGGCGCGCACGAAGACCTCGGGATGGCTGGTGCCGCGCGTGGCTGCATCGGGCCCGGCGCTGATCTCGTCGGCCTGGCGCAGGTAGCTCGCGGCATGGACCTGCGCGAGGCCGGTCTGCACCTTGACCAGCGCGCTCACCGCGGGCTCGAGCGCGCCGCAGCCCACGCAGGCGCCGCGGTCCGCGAAGGCCTCGGTGTAGAGGCTGTGGCGCCGCGCGGTCTGCAGGTGGCTCGCGTCGGCGCGCGGATCGGCCGCGGTCGCCTGCAGCAGCCGGTCGACCACCAGGTGGCGGCCGTCGTCGCGCGTCCACAGCAGGTGGTGGGCCAGTTCGTGGCCGAGCACGGCCTGCAGCTCGGGCCCCTGCAGCCGCTCGAGCAGCGGGCCCGAGAGCACGATGTGGGCCTCGCCCGGCAGCATGTGGATGGCGGCGTTCATCGCGCCGTCCTGTCCTTGGTAAAGGGTGATCGGCACCGTGACGCCGAGCCGCCGCGCGACTAGCGCGCTGTGCGCATGCAGCTCCGGATGCGCGTCGGCGTCGAGCCGGTACGACTGGCGCAGCAGTTCGGCACGCACGGCGGCCGCATGCTCCTCGCGCGCCTCGGCCGAGGCGGCCCAGCGCCAGGCCTCGGGTTCGTTCGCCTGCAGGTGGGCGGCCAGCGCCTGCTGGTAGGGCAGCGGCGCCAGCTCGGCCAGGCCGACGGGAGAAAGCGTGGGGGAGGGGGCGCCGGGAGAGGAGTCGACCATGTCGGGATCGCCGGTAACAAGAGTTGCCGACGATCCTAAACGAGCACCGTGGCGGCGCCGTCCTTCCTCAGTGCGCCATCGGCGCGACCGCGAGGTCGGGCAGCACGTTCATGATGCGCAAGGTCTCCTGCACCACCTGGCTGAACACCGGTGCGGCCACCAGCCCGCCGAAGTACTTGCCGGCGCCGGGCTCGTCGACCATCACCGCGACGATGATGCGCGGCTTGTCGATCGGCGACATGCCGGTGTACCAGGCGCGGTACTTGTCGGAGGCATAGCCCTTGCCGACCTGCTTGTGCGCGGTGCCGGTCTTGCCGCCGACCGAATAGCCCATGGTCTGGGCCAGCGGCGCGGTGCCGCCGGGCGCGGCCGCCAGGTGCATCATCTGGCGCACCTCGCTGGCCACCAGCGGCGAGAACACCTGCACGCCCGTGGGCGGCGTGCCGTCGTTCTTCAGCAGGCTGACCGGGATCACCTCGCCGTCGTGCGCGAAGGCGGTGTAGGCATGGGCGATCTGGAACAGCGAGGCCGACAGGCCGTAGCCATAGGACATGGTGGCCTGCTCGATCGGCCGCCACGACTTCCACGGCCGCAGCCGCCCGGTCACCGCGCCCGGGAACACGGTCTGCGGCTTCTGGCCCAGGCCGACCGCGGTCAGCGAGTTCCACATCTCCTGCGCCGACATGCGCTGCGAGATCTTGGTCGCGCCGACGTTGCTCGACTTCTGGATCACGCCCTCGACCGTGAGCACGCCGAAGTTCTCGTCGTCGTGGATGGTGGCGCCCGAGACGGTGATGCGGCCCGGGTTGGTGTCGATGATGGTCTTGGGCGTGACGCGGCCGAGCTGCAACGCGGTCGCGATGGTGATCGGCTTCATCGTCGAGCCGGGCTCGAAGACGTCGGTCATGGCGCGGTTGCGCAACTGCTCGCCGCTGAGGTTGCGCCGGTCGTTGGGGTTGTAGCTCGGGTAGTTGGCCATCGCCAGCAGCTCGCCGGTGCGCGCGTCGACCACCACCACGCTGCCGGCGCGGGCCTTGTTCGCGACCACGGCGTCGCGGATCTTCTCGTAGGCCAGCGATTGCACGCGGTCGTCGATGCTCAGCTGGATGTCGCGCCCGTCGGTCGGCGGCACCTGGTCCTCGGTGTCCTCGACGATGTGGCCGAGCCGGTCCTTGAGCACGTGGCGCGAGCCGGCCTTGCCGGCCAGGTCCTTGTCGAAGGCCAGCTCCACGCCTTCCTGGCCGATGTCCTCGACGTTGGTGAAGCCGGCCAGGTGGGCCGCGGCCTCGCCCTCGGGGTACTGGCGGCGGTAGTCGCGGCGCAGGTAGAGGCCCTTGATGCCGAGCGCCGCCACCTGCTTGGCGATCGACTCGTCGACCTGGCGCCGGATCCAGACGAAGCTCTTGTCCTCGTCCTCGAGCTTCTTGTCGAAGTCCTTCTGCGGCATGCCGAGCAGCCGCGCCGCTTCGCGCAGCCGGCCCTGCACGGCGGGATCGTCGCGCTCGATGTCCTCGGGAATGGCCCAGATGCTGGGCGCGGGAATGTCGGAGGCCAGGATCAGCCCGTTGCGGTCGAGGATGCGGCCGCGGTTGGCCGGCAGCTCGAGCGTGCGCAGGTAGCGTACCTCGCCCTGGTGCTGGAAGAAGTCGTTGTCGAAGACCTGCACGTAGGCCGCGCGCACCGCGAGCAGCAGGAAGCCGAAGGCCACGGCCGCGACGATGAGCTTGCTGCGCCAGACCGGTGTCCTGCTCGCGAGCAGGGGGCTGCTGCCATACCGGATGTGTCCGTTGGGCTTCATCGTTCTTCTGAGGGAGCGCTCTTCCCCGCCGTGTTGTTGTGGGCGGTAGAGGGGCCCGGAGGCCGCGAGTTCCGGGCCGGCGCGCGCGCTCATTCGGCGCTAAGACAGCGGCGGCGCGGGGCCGAAGCGCCGCGCCGCTCGCTTCTTCAGTGCATCACTGCGATTTCGGCCGCACGCTGATGATCGGGAACGGCGAGGGCACGCGGCCGTCGACGTCGCGCGGCATCACCTCGGTCTTCTGCACCGCGCGCAGGGCGGCGTCGTCCCAGGCGGCATTGCCGCTGGACTTCACGAGGCGCGGCGTGCCGACGATGGTGCCGTCGGGCGAGGTCTGGATCTGGATCTCGGCCGCGGGGTTGTCGCTGATCGAGTTCGGATCGAACACCACGTTGCGCTTGATCAGCGCGGCCACGCGGCCGAAGTAGCCGGCCGACGGACCGCCGCTGCCCGCGCCCTTGCCCGAGCGCGGACCGGTGGTCTGCTCGGCCGTGGAGCCGGCCTGGCCCATCAGGCGGCGCAGGTTGTCCTGGCGGTCCTTGTCGAGCTGCGCCTTCTGCTGCTCGAGCTTCTTGGCGTCGTCGCGCTTCTTCTGTTCCGCGAGCTTCTGCTGCTCGGCCTGCTTCTGCTGCTGCAGTTCCTTCTGGCGGTCTTCCTCGCGCCTCTTGGCCTCGAGCTGGTCCTTTTCCTTCTTGGCCTGGGCTTCCTGGCGTTTCTTTTCCTGCTGGCGCTGCTGTTCCTGTTCGCGCTCGCGCTGTTCCTTTTCCTCGCGCAGTTTCTTCTCGCGCTCGAGCGCGATGTCGGGTGCCTTGGGCGCCGGCGTGGGATCGGGCCGCACGGCCTGCGGAGGAGGCGGCGGGGGCGGGGGAGGCGGCGGTGCGGGCGTGGGCTCGGGGGCCGGCGGCGGGTTGGCGATGCGCGGCGCGGCCACCTGCTGCGTGGGCGACCACAGCTCGGCTTCCACCGCGTCGTCGTCGCCTTCGCTCTTCCAGCGCACGCCCCAGGTCAGCGCGGCGATCAGCAGCGCGTGCGCGATCAGGGCGAGCACCACGGCGCGCGGCGTGCCGCGCTGCGGCGGCGGCGCGAACTCGGGGCGATCGAGGGCAAGTGACATGCGTTTCGGGGTCCGGCTGGCGCTACGGCTTGGCGTTGGTGGTCTGGACCGACAGGCCCACGCGCTCGATGCCGGCGCGCTTGAGCTGGTTCATGGCCTTCACCACGGTCTCGTACTTGACCGACTTGTCGGCGCTGATGACCACCGGGCGCTGGTCGTCGCCGTTCTGCGCGGCCTTGGCGATGCTGCCGATCTGCGTCATCGGCACCGAGGCGCCGCCGGTGCCCTGGGAGGGATCCTTCTTGACCTGGACCTCGTCGTCGCTCTTGATGACGATCTCGATCGGCTTGTCGGGCTGCTTGTTGGCGCGGTCAACCGTGGGCAGGTTGATCACGCTCGGCGTGATCAGCGGCGCGGTGACCATGAAGATGATCAGCAGCACCAGCATCACGTCGATGAACGGGACCATGTTGATCTCGTTGATCGTGCGGCGACCGCGGCCGCGGGACGAAACGGCGGGCATGCGTGCGCGCTCCGGTTCAGCGGTTGGTGGCCGAGGGGCCCGCCGGGGCCGCCGCGGACGGGTTGGAGGACAGGTTGCGCTGGAGGATGTTCGAGAACTCCTCGATGTAGGTCTCCAGGGCGATCGCGATCTTGTCGATCTCGCGCGCGAAGCGGTTGTAGCCCACCACGGCCGGGATGGCGGCGAACAGGCCGATGGCGGTGGCCACCAGCGCTTCGGCGATGCCGGGCGCCACGGTGGCGAGCGTGACCTGGGTCAGCGCGGCCAGGCCGGTGAAGGCATGCATGATCCCCCAGACCGTGCCGAACAGGCCGACGTAGGGCGAGACCGAGCCGACGGTGGCGAGGAAGGACAGGTTCTGTTCGGCCGCGTCGAGCTCGCGCTGGAAGCTCGCGCGCATCGCGCGGCGCGCGCCGTCGAGCAGCGTGGGGGCGTCGCTCACGTGGCGTTCGCGCAGCTTCTGGTACTCGCGCATGCCCGAGGCGAAGATGCGTTCCATGGGGCCGGCGAACTTGGCGTTCTGCGCCGCCGAGGCGAACAGCTCGTTGAGGCTGGTGCCCGACCAGAACTCGCGCTCGAAGTCGTCGTTGAGCGCGCGCATGCGCTTGAGCGCGAAGTACTTGCGGATGATCGCCGCCCAGCTCGCGATCGAGACGATCACCAGGAGGAGCACGACCGCTTGCACCATGAAACTGGCATGGAGCAGGAGATTGATGATGGAGAGATCTTGATTCATGGCTTGAAGGGTTGAGTCATGGAGCCGCGATAGCGTTCGAGGGTTCCCGAAACCTGCGCCGGAATCCGTGCCGGGCGCAGGCTGGCGGCGTCGACCCAGCCGATGCGGATCGTGCCTTCGCACAGCAGGGTGGGGGTGGCGCGCGCCTGCTCCGGCTTCAGCAGCACGGTCTGCGCGATTATCAGTGAGGCGGAGCCCATCTGGCGCAGGTCGGCGGTGACGATGAGCTGGTCGTCGAGGCGGGCGGGGCGGTGGTACTTGATCTGGGTCTCGCTGACGACGAACTGGCCGCCTGTTTCGTTGCGCAGCTTGTGCTGCTCGACGCCCAGGGAGCGGAGCCATTCGGTGCGGCCGCGTTCCATGAACTTGAGGTAGTTGGCGTAGAAGACGATGCCGCCGGCGTCGGTGTCTTCCCAGTAGACGCGTAGGGGGAACTCGTAAGTCATGTCTTGGGTGCTCATGCGGTCTGCTCTCTGCGGAGTGCGGAGCCGGGATGTGCGCCCGGCGGCGCAGTCACTTTCTTTTGTCTCGCCAAAAGAAAGTAACCAAAGAAAAGGCGACCCCACTGTCTGCGACCCTTCGCTTCGC